>NZ_JBHXRV010000014.1:81801-160198 GCF_042716745.1 Streptomyces sp. NPDC058663 | reverse complement strand
CCTTCGGTCCGTACCGGCCGTCCCCCCGGTCCGCACTCCGTGAGGGAGTGCGGACCGGGGCTCCGCTGCCGGTGTCAGCGCAGGTGCGAGGTGTCGTTCAGCAGCCGCACCGAGGCGTTGCCGTCCGCGTAGTAGGCGACAGCCGACAGCGAGGCCGCCGACAGCTCCATCCGGAACAGCGCCTGGGGCGGGGCCCCGAGAGCGAGCCGCACCAGCGTCTTGACGGGGGTGACGTGCGTGACCACCAGCACGGTCCGGCCCGCGTACTTCCCGGTCAGCCGGTCCCTGGCCGCCGCGACCCGGTCGGCCACCACGGCGAAGCTCTCGCCGCCGCCGGTCGGGGCCGCGTCAGGCGACTCCAGCCAGTCGTCCAGGTCCTCGGCGTACCGCTCCTTGACCTCGCCGAACGTCAGCCCCTCCCAGGCGCCGAAGTCCGTCTCCCGCAGGTCTTCCTCGACCTGCACGGGCAGTCCCAGGCGGCGGGCCACCGCGTCCGCCGTCTCACGGCAGCGCAGCAGCGGGGAGCTGACGATCGCGTGGACGCCGCCGCGTGCGGCGAGCGCGGCGGCGACCGCCTCGGCCTGCTTGCGGCCGACCGCGGAGAGCATCGGATCGGACCCGCCGCTGCCGGAGAAGCGCTTCTCGGGCGTGAGCAGGGTCTCGCCGTGCCGCAGCAGCACGAGGGTGGCGGGCTCGCCCAGATCGGCGGTGGCTCCCCACCCCACGGACGGGGCCGGGGCAGCGTCAGCAACCGTGGCGGGCGCCTCCTCCAGCGGGAACAGGCCCTCGTCGGCGGGGGCGGCGCTCCGCGCCCCGGCCAGCGCGGCGCGCGCCCGCGCGGCACCGGCGGCCGCGTCGCCGACCACCCGGGGCGGCCCGGCCACAGCGGCGGAATCAGCCGCGCCACCCCGCGCAGGAGGCACGAAGGACCCCGAGGGCTCCCACTGCCTTCCCTTCTTGCCCGCGTCCATCGCCTCGTTCGCGAGCCGGTCCGCGTGCTTGTTCTTCTCGCGCGGAATCCACTCGTACCGCACCTGCGTGCGCGGCAGGATCGTCGCCGCCTCGGCGGCGAGCGGCTTCATGTCGGGGTGCTTGATCTTCCAGCGGCCCGACATCTGCTCGACGACCAGCTTGGAGTCCATCCGCACGTGCACCCGGGCGTCCGGGAACAGGTCCCTGGCCGCCTTCAGTCCGGCGATCAGGCCCTTGTACTCGGCGACGTTGTTCGTGGCGACGCCGATGTACTCGGCGGCCTCGGCCAGCGTCTCCCCGGTCTCCGGGTCGAGTACGACCGCGCCGTAACCGGCGGGCCCCGGGTTGCCCCGGGAGCCGCCGTCCGCCTCCACCACGAGGCTGCGTACGGTCTGCGCCGTCATCGTGGCCTACAGCCCCGAGTCGGAGGTACGGACCAGGATGCGGCGGCAGTTCTCGCAGCGCAGCACCGTGTCAGGGGCGGCGGCACGGACCTCCATCACCTCGGTGATGTTGAGCTCCAGCTGGCAGCCCTCGCAGCGGCGCTGGTACAGCCGGGCTGCACCGACCCCGCCGGACTGCGTGCGCAGCTTCTCGTACAGCTTGACCAGGTCGGCGGGGACCGAACCCACCACGACCTCGCGCTCCTTGGTGACCTTGGCGGCCTCCGCGTCGAGTTCGGCGGTGGCGGCGTCGCGGCGCGCGATCGCGTCGTCGGTCTTGGCCTGGACGGACTCGACGCGGGCGGTCAGTTCGGCGGCGCGCTCCTGTGCGGACTCGCGGCGCTCCATGACCTCCAGGACCACGTCCTCCAGGTCTCCCTGGCGCTTGGCCAGCGAAACGATCTCCTTCTGGAGGTTCTCCAGGTCCTTCGGCGAGCTGATCGCCCCGGAGTCGAGCCGCTGCTGGTTGCGGGTGGCGCGCTGGCGGACCTGGTCGACGTCCTGCTCGGCCTTGGTCTGCTCGCGGGCGGTGTCGGACTCCTCGGTCGTGGCGGCGACGAGCAGGTCGCGCAGCTGGGTGAGGTCCTTGGTGAGCGTCTCGATCTCGGCGTGCTCGGGCAGCGACTCGCGCTTGTGGGCGAGCTGCGACAGCCGTACGTCGAGGGACTGGACGTCGAGAAGTCGGATCTGGTCGGCGGGCGCGGCGTTCAGTTGGGGGCTCCAGGAGAAGAGAAGGGTGAGGAGAAGTCGGCGGCGGACCCGGAGGGAGACTCCGAGGAGAGCTGGGAAGTCCAGGGGTCGGTGACCGTCCGCGAGACATGGACCCGCAGGTTCCATCCCTCCCGGTCGGAGATCGTTTCGAGCTGTGCGGCGGCCTGCTCGCACCAGGGCCACTCGGTGGCCCAGTGCGCGGCGTCGATCAGCGCGGGGGTGCCCGCGCTCTCGCGGGCCTCGGAGACGGGGTGGTGGCGCAGGTCGGCGGTCAGGAACGCGTCCACGCCCGCCGCCCTGACCTGCTCGAAGAGGCTGTCGCCCGAGCCGCCGCTGACGGCGACGGTACGGACGGTGGCGTCCGGGTCGCCGGCGAAGCGGATGCCCTGCGCGGCGTGGGGCAGCCTGCGGGCTGCGCGTGCGGCGAAGTCACGCACGCTCTCGGGGTGGTCGAGCTCACAGATCCTGCCGAGCCCGCGGCGCCCGTGCGGATCGCCGGGATCGGGCACCAACGGGCCGGTGACGCGCAGGTCGAGGGCGGCGGCCAGGGCGTCGGAGACGCCGGGGTCGGCAGTGTCGGCGTTGGTGTGCGCGATGTGCAGGGCGATGTCGTTCCTGATGAGGGTGTGCACCACGCGGCCCTTGAAGTGCGTGGCCGCGACCGTCGTCGTCCCGCGCAGATAGAGCGGGTGGTGGGTGACGACCAGGCCGGCGCCCAGCTCCACCGCCTCGTCGGCGATCTCCTGGACGGGGTCGACGGCGAACAGGACCCGGTCCACCTCGGTGTCCGGATCGCCACAGACCGTACCGACCGCGTCCCAGCTCTCGGCCCGCTCGGGGGGCCAGAGGGCGTCGAGGGCGGCGATGACTTCAGACAGACGGGGCACGGAGGCAAGGCTACCTGCCGTCCGTGCCCCGTCCGCCTGGCCACTGGTTTCCCCCCGGTGACCGCCACTGGTCCCCCATCGGCGGGGGAAGCAGTGACGGGAGGCGGGCTACTTGACGAGGAAGCCGCGGAGGTCGGCGAGGACCTCGTCGGCGGCGGCCGTGCCCAGACCCAGGTACCACGTCTCGTCGGGCACGTCCTTGGCCTGGCCCTTCTTCACGGCGTCCAGCTTGTTCCAGAGCGGGTTGGCCTCGGCCTTGTCGCGCTTGGTCGCCTTGGCGTCTCCGTACACACCGGTGAAGATCCAGTCGGCCGCCGCCTCGTCGATCTTCTCCGGGCTGACCTCCGCGGCGAGGTCGTTCACCTGCTGGTTCTTGGGGCGGGGCAGACCGGCGTCGTCGAGGATGGTGCCGATGAAGGACGCCTTGGCGTACAGCCGGGTCTTCTCCGGCAGGTAGCGCAGCATGGTGATCGTCGGCTTCTTGCCGCCGTGCGCGGCGGCGACGTCGGCGCCGAGCTGCTTGGCCTTCTTCTCGTACGCGGCGAGCTGGGCGTCGGCCTCTGCGCTCTTGTCGAGGGCGGCCGCGTTCAGCTTGAGGTTCTCCTTCCAGGTGAAGCCGGGGCGGATGGAGAAGACGGTCGGGGCGATCCCGGAGAGCACCTTGTACTGCTTCTCCGCCCGCAGCCGGCTGCCCAGGATGAGGTCGGGCTTGAGCGCCTCGATCGCTTCGAGGTTGAGGCTGTTGACGGTGCCCACGTTCTTCGGGGCTCCGGCGCCCTTCTTCTTCAGGTACTCGGGCAGCGCCTGCGAGCCCTCGGCGGGTGCCCAGCCGACCGGCTCCATGCCGAGCGACACGACGTTGTCCAGCTCGCCGACGTCGAGCACGACGACCCGCTTGGGCGCGCTCTTCAGCTCGGTCTTCCCCATGGCGTGGGTGAGGGTGCGGGGGAACTGGCCCGGCTTGGCGTCCGTGCCGAGCGCGGCCGTCTTCTGCGCGGCGCCGGCGAAGTCCTTGCCGCCCTGGGCGACGGACTTGCCGCCGTCGGACTTCTTCTCACCCGCGTTCCCGGAGTCGCCGCCTCCGCAGGCGGACAGGGCGAGCGCGGCGGTGACCGCCAGAGCGACGGCGGCAGTGCCGCGGCGGAGGGGGGACGACGACATGGGAGGACTCGCTTCCGGACAACGAACGGGGGCTTGCGCGGGGCTCGCACGAACCTCCGCACCAGCCCACAAACACTTAGGTGACCCTAACCTTACGTCCCCCCGTCGGCCTCCCCGAGCACACCCGCCCCGCCCTTTTCGCTGGAACGACCGGACGGCCACCCTTATGTGTGAAGAGAGGTGACTCGTGTTGTCCGGCGTCAAAGCCGAAAACTAGCGTCGCGGGCGGAGGTGACGGATCAATGACTGCCTGTGCCATCGAGACCGCCCCCGGAGGCGGTGCGGTGCGGCGCCCCGGGTTCACGATCGCCGCGGACGGTTCGTACGCCGCGCGCCTGGCCGGGGGCCCGGAGGCGTGGTTCCCGGAGCGGTGGACGCTGGACGGTCCCGAGCCGTACGCGGTGCCGCTCCCCGCGGGCCAGCCCGAGGAGCCGGGCACCGAGGTGCTGCCGCTGGCCGACGGGCGGGTGCTGATCCACCGCGAGGCGAACGGGCGGCACCACTTCTCGCTGCTCTACCCGACGGGCCCGGACACGGGCGAGCTGTCGCTGGGCTCGGTCGAGTGCGGCGGGACGCTCACTCTGCTGCCCCCCGCCCCGGGCGGCGGCAGGGCGTACGCGCTGGCCCTCGGCGCGCACTCGTCGGCGCTGTGGCTGGTCGCGGGCGGTGCCTTCGGGCCCGAGCACGTGGCCGAGGTACCGGGCCGCTGCACGGGCGGGGTGTGGCTGGACCGCGTGGGGCGGATGCTCGCGCTGGACCGGGAGACGGAGGGCGGCGCGGTGAAGTCCGTCGCCGTGGACCTGGAGCGGGGCGGCGAGGTGACCCCGCTGCTCCAGATCGCGGAGGGGAGCAACGACCGGCTGTTGCTCGCCGACCCGGACAGCGGGCTGCTCGTGATCCGGTCGGACGCCCCCGGCGAGGACCGGCTGGGCTGGGGTGTGCTGGGCAGCACCCGCCCGGTCCGCTTCCCGGAGTCCCTGCGCGTGGGCGCCTGTACGGTGACCCCGTTCGCGGCCCAGCCGGGGCAGGTGCTGATGCCGGAGTCGTGTGCGGTGGCGGTACGGATCGACAGGGCGGCGCAGCCCGCGGTGCCCGCGGCGAGCTGGCTGGGGACGTGGCGCCCCGCCGACGGCAGGCTGCACCAACTGGCCGCCCCCCTGGGCTGGTTGGCGGGTTGCGGGCTGTGGACCCGGGAGGGTGTCCTGCGGCTGCCGTGCGCGACGCCCGAGGTGCCGTGCGGGGTCGCGGAGGTGCGCGTGCCGGAACCGGCGGAGGCCGGGGCGCAGGAGCGGATACGGGGCGCCGACGGACGGGGGACGGCGCCCAGTGGGGCGTCCTCCGGTGGGGCGCCCTCCGGTGGGGCGTCCTCCGGCGGGGCGCCGCCCGACGGGAGCACGGCCCGGGGCCGGGGTCCGGCGGCCTGGCGGCCCGTCCCCCTGCAACAGGCGACGCTGCCCGGAAGGCTGCACCGGATCGGCGCCCGGTCGTGCCCCGCGGAACCGGACCCCGCGCCTTCGCCCGCGCCCGCCCCGGTTCACCCTGCGCCTCCGGTTTTCACCCGGGTCGCGGCGGCCCCCGGGCACGAGTCCGCCCCGGCTCCGGCCTTCGCACGGGTCGCGCCGACCACCGCGCAGGACTCGGTCCCGGCCCCGGTCTTCGCCCGGGTCGCGGCGGCTCCCCCTGCCCGACCCGGTCCGATACCGTCCGCCTCCACCCCCGCCCCCGCTGCCGGGCCCGTTGCGTCCCGGCCGACGGCCCACGCGGCCGCCCCCGAGATGGTGCGTACGGGCTTCCCGGTCCGGGTTCCGGTGCCCGCACCCACCGTGCCCGCCGGGGAAACAACCCACCTGACCGGGCCGGGGACGGACGATTAGAATCGCGGGCCCGGGGGCAGGCGGACCCGGGCGTACGTATGTAAGCGATTTGTTGACGGGGTGACTTCCCACATGTCCGAAACCCTCACCGACCTGGCTCCGGCGGGACCGCAGACCACGGTACCGACGCAGCGCGGGCCGGTCGGCTCCGGCAAGCACCGGGGCGACGCGGCACCGCAGGAGGAGCCGACGGCTCCGGCGCAGGGACGGCACAGGCGCGACGCGTAGGCGCGGCGCACGCACGAGGGCGGGGCCGGTACCAGGAGGGCGCACCTCCCGGTACCGGCCCCGCCGCACGTACCGCTCGCGTGTGTCACCCCTTCTTCAGCGCCAGCACCTCCGCCGCCCCGAAGGTCTCCCCCGCGGGCCGGTCCGCGAAGAAGCCGCCGAGTGCCTCGTGGAGTTCCTCGTACGAGAAGACGTCCTTGGCCGTGTCGAACTTGGCGGCCACCTTGGGTCGTTCCATCACGGCGACCGTCCCTCCGTGCACCACGAGCAGCTGCCCGTTGGCTCGGGCCGCGGCCGGCGAGGCCAGGTAGCCGACCAGCGGGGCGACGTGCTCCGGGGAGAGCGGGTCGAGCAGGCCGGGGGCGGACGGCTCCTGGAAGCCCGCGAAGACGTCCTCGGTCATCCGGGTGCGGGCGCGCGGGCAGATGGCGTTGGCGGTGACGCCGTACTTGGCCAGGGCGAGCGCGGTGGAGGTGGTGAGGCCGACGATGCCGCCCTTGGCCGCCGCATAGTTCGGCTGGCCCGCCGAACCCGCGAGGTACGCCTCGGAGGAGGTGTTGACGATCCGGCCGTAGACCGGTCCTCCCGCCGCCTTCGCGCGTGCGCGCCAGTGCGCGGCGGCGAAGTGGGTGGTGTTGAAGTGGCCCTTGAGGTGGACGCGGATGACGGTGTCCCACTCCTCCTCGCTCATGGAGAAGACCATCCGGTCGCGCAGGATGCCGGCGTTGTTGACGAGGACGTCCAGCTTGCCGAACTCGGCCACGGCGAGCGCGACCAGTTCACCGGCCCGGCCGAAGTCGGCGACGTCGCCCAGGTGGGCGACCGCCCGGCCGCCCGCCGCACGGATCTCCGCGGCCACCGATTCGGCGGGGGCGGCGGACGCGGCGCCCGAGCCGTCCCGGCCGGGCTGCCCGAAGTCGTTGACGACCACGGACGCGCCGAGCCGGGCCAGTTCCAGTGCTTCGGCGCGCCCGAGGCCGCGCCCGGCTCCGGTGACGATCGCGGACAGTCCTTCGAGCGGCAGGGACATGGACGACTCCTTCGCGGCGGAGAGATCGGACGGGCCGGGCGGGCGGGCAAGCGGGTGAGCAGTCGGGCAAGCGGGCAAGCTGCTCAGAGGGCGATCGAGGTGCGCAGCGCCACTCCGGAGCGCATCTGCTCCAACGCCTCGTTGATCTCGCCCAGTTGCACCCGGTGGGTGATCATCGATTCGAGGTCGATGCGGCCCGCCCGCCACAGCGCGACGGCCCGCTCGTAGGAACGCAGCACGTCGCCGCCGCCGTACATGGAGGGCAGGATCCGCTTCTCGTCGAAGAACAGCTCGAACATGTTGAGCTGGAACTGGTCGTCCATCGCGCCCGCGCCCACCACGCACAGGGTGCCGCCGCGCCGCGTCGCCCCGTAGGCGACGCGCGCGGTGGCGGACTTGCCGACGACCTCGAAGACGTAGTCGAAGCCCTCGCCCGCGGTGATCCGCTGGGTGGCGTCGGCGAGCGCGTCGGGCGCCAGTGCCTCGGTGGCGCCGAAGCGCAGGGCGGCCTCGCGCCGGGAGGCGACCGGGTCGACGGCGACGATCTGGGCCGCCCCCTGCACCCGGGCGCCCTGGATCGCGGAGATCCCCACCCCGCCGCAGCCGATCACGGCGACCGACGAACCGGCTTCCACCTGTGCGGTGTTGATGGCCGCGCCCAGTCCGGTGGTGACCCCGCAGCCGATCAGCGCGGCGATCTCGAACGGCACGTCGTCGGGGATCGGCACCGCGCACCCCGCGTCGACCACGACCTCCTCGGCGAAGGTGCCCGTCCCGGCGAAGCCGAAGACGTCGCCGCCCGCGCGCGCGAAGTTGGGGGTGCCCGCGTTCATGAACCCGGCGAGGCACAGATGTGTCTGGCCGCGCCTGCACGCGGCGCACGTGCGGCAGGCGGGCAGCCAGCAGACCAGCACCCGGTCCCCCGCCGCGAGTCCGGTGACCCCGTCGCCCACCTCGGTGATCTCACCCGCGCCCTCGTGGCCGGGGACGAAGGGGGCGGGCTGCGGGAGCACCCCGCTCATCGCGGAGAGGTCGGAGTGGCAGAGGCCGGTGGCCCGGACCCGGATCCGGACCTTGCCGGGGCCGAAGCCGGTCGCTTCGATGTCGTCGTGGACTTCGAGCTTGTCCTGGCCTGTCTCGTGCAGTACGGCTGCGCGCATGGCATGACTCCCCTCACGAGGTGCGGATTCTTCTTGCGCGGGTGAAGCGGTGCTGGGCTGCGGGAGCCCGGTCTACGCGTGCTCGACGACGGTGTCCGCGAGGACGGGCGCGTCGTCCCGCTCGGCCGCCGTCACCGTCAGCTGGGTACGGCCGGCCCGGGTCCACATGCGGATACGGAGCGTCTCGCCGGGGAAGACGACGCCGGCGAACCGGGTGCCGTACGAGGTCACCCGGGTGACCTCGCCGCCCAGCACGGTGTCGACGACTGCCTTCAGTGCCATCCCGTACGAACAGAGCCCGTGCAGGATGGGCCGCTCGAAGCCCGCCAGCGCGGCGAACTCGGGGTCGGCGTGCAGCGGATTCCAGTCGCCGGACAGCCGGTAGAGCAGCGCCTGCTCCTCGCGGACGGGCCGTTCGACAGTGAACTCCGGTGTACTGTCGGGCACTTCGAGGCGCTGCGAAGGACCCCTCTCACCGCCGAAGCCGCCCTCGCCGCGCACGAAGATCGAGGAGTCGCTGGTCCACAGCGGGCCCTCCGCGTCCGCCGCCTCGGAGCGCAGCACGATCACGGCCGCCTTGCCCTTGTCGTGGACGGCGCTGACACGGGAGGTCTGGGTGGCTTCCCCGCTGACGGGGAGCGGCCGGTGGACGGTGAGGTGCTGCCCGCCGTGCAGCACGGCGGCGAGGTCGACCTCGATGCCGGGTGCGGTGAGCCCGCCCGCCATGGCCAGGCCCGCGCCCGCGACGGTGGCGAAACTGGGCAGGACGTGCAGCCTGCTTTCCAGGGTGTAGCGCAGCTCGCCCGGGTCGGTGGCGGGGACGCCCGCGCCGAGTCCCAGGTGGTAGAGCTGGACGTCCTTGTGGCCCCAGCCCAGGCGGGACGTCCGGGGTTCGGCGGCGAGTGCCTTCGCTGCATCAATGGGCATGGGCGCAAAGCTCCTTGGACGGGGAGACCCCGGCGCGGCCGTCCGCACCGTCGGCCGCGCCGGGGTCGTACGGGACCGGCCCGGTACGCGCCTGCTTCTAGAACGCGTTCTAGGCCGATGGCCCCCATGTATAACGCACCGCCGCCGAGTTGGGAAGACGGTGCGTGACGGTCCGTCAGGTATGTGCTCCGGGCGCGTCCCGGTACCCTGTGCGGCCACCCGTGACATTCGTACCGCCCGGCCGGGTACACACCTCCCTGGCGCGCGACGGTGCAGCTCCGTAGCGTTTCCGGCGTGAACAGGACGCCCGAGAATCCCGCCGGCGGCGGACCAGGAGCAGAGGTGCGCGCAGCGCGGAACAACCGGGAGCGGGAAACCCAAGTGCGGGAGGACCGGACGCGGGAAGACCGGGAGCGGGAAGACCGGACGCGGAAGGACCGGACGCGGGAGAGCCGGCTGGCCCGCGGATGGCGGAGCAGGCCGCGGCCCGCCGCCGACCCCGAAGCCCACCACCCCGAGAGCATGGGCCCGCCCAACGGCTTCGCCCTGCTGCCCTGGCTGCTCATGGGGATGGGCGCCTTCTCGCATCTCTTCCAAGGCAGGGCCGACAACCCCTGGCTCGGCGGCGGATTCCTCCTGGCCTTCAACTCCCTCTACATCTATGTGGTGTTCAGGGCCTTCGACCGGGAGAAGCGGGAGGCGCGCAGCACCCGGTTCGCCCTCGCCGCGCTCGGCCTGATGACCGGTTTCGTCTCCGGCTGGTACGGCGGCCCCTGGCTGCTCTTCTGGCCACTGCTGGGCCTGGCCACCGGGACGGTGCTGCGCGGCCCGAAGGTGGTCAGGGCGATGCTCCTGCTGGCGGTGGTGGCCGGTGCGGTCGCCTGGGCGCGGGACGGCTGGGGCGCGGTCAACGTCGCGTACGGGACGCTGCTGTCCGGACTGGTCACCTCCGCCATCCTCTCCCTCGCCGAGACGGTCAAGGAGCTCCGCGAGACCCGCCAGGAGCTGGCCCGCAGCGCCGTGGAGAAGGAACGGCTGCGCTTCTCCCGCGATCTGCACGACCTGCTCGGCCACACCCTGTCCGTGATCGTCGTGAAGTCCGAGGCCGCCCGGCGGCTGGCGCCCCGCAGCCTCGAAGCGGCGCTCGCCCAGGTCGACGACATCGAGTCGGTCGGCCGCCAGGCCCTCACCGAGATCCGCGAGGCGGTCACCGGCTACCGCGAGGGCAGCCTCACCACCGAACTGGACGGCGCCCGCTCGGCTCTGACCGCCGCCGGGATCGAACCGGTCGTACGGCAGTCGGGCCCGCCCCTGGAGCCCCAGCCGGCATCCCTGCTGGGCTGGGTGGTCCGGGAGGCCGTCACCAACGTCGTACGGCACGGTGAGGGCGCCCGCCGCTGCACCCTCACGGTGACGGGCGGCACCGATCGGGTGCTGCTGGAGATCGAGGACGACGGGCCCGGCGTACGATCCGGGCAGGACGGATCCAGGACGGACGCCGCCACCCCGGCCGCCGACCCGGCCGGCACCCCGGCCCCCGCCGCTGTCCGCGCCGGCACGGGCCTCACGGGCCTCACCGAACGCCTCGCGGCCGCAGGTGGCTCCCTCACTGCGGGCCCGGGACCGCGCGGCGGCTTCCTGGTGAAGGCCGAACTGCCGGTCGACACACAGCTGGAGCTGACCCGATGATCCGAGTTCTCCTCGCCGAGGACCAAGGCATGATGCGCGGCGCCCTCGCCCTCCTGCTCGGCCTGGAGGAGGACATCGAGGTTGTCGCGCAGGTGGCGGCGGGCGACGCAATCGTGGACGCCGCCCTCCTGTCGCGTCCCGACGTGGCCCTGCTGGACATCGAACTGCCCGGCATGAGCGGCCTGGACGCTGCCGCCCTGCTGCGCACCGAGGCACCCGACTGCCGGGTCATGATCCTCACCACCTTCGGCCGCCCCGGCTATCTGCGCCGGGCGATGGACGCGGGGGCGGTGGGCTTCCTGGTCAAGGACGGTCCCGTGGAGGAGCTCGCCGCCTCGATCCGCCGCGTGCTCAGCGGCGAGAGAGTCATCGACCCTGCGCTCGCGGTCGCCGCCCTCAGCTCGGGCCCGAGCCCGCTGACGGCCCGTGAGCGCGACGTGCTGAACGCGGCGGCGGACGGTGCGACGGTCGCCGACATCGCGGCCAGGGTGCACCTGTCGGAGTCGACCGTCCGCAACTACCTCTCCTCCGCCATCGGCAAGACGGGCACCCGCAACCGGATGGAGGCGGTGCGCGCCGCACGGCAGCAGGGGTGGCTCTGAGCTCCGCGCAGGCCACCCCTGCCGCTGCCGCTGCCCCTGCCCCTGCCGCTGCCCCTGCCCCTGCCCGTCAGGCGTGCAGCGTGGCGAAGACGGTGTCCAGCGCCGTGCCGTCCGGCAGCGCCAGCGGCCCGAGGAGGTGGCCGAGGGCGTCCTCGGGAAGCGCGGCGGGCTGGCCGCGGTGGAGCCGGAGCACCGCACCCGAGGCCAGCCGCACCTCGGTGCCCTCCGCCGACTCGGAGGTGGTGAAGTCCGTCGCGTCCAGCGGGCCTTCACCCGCGTACGTCCGGGTGAAACCCTCGGCGGGGGTGTGGCTGACGCTCTGGTCCTGGATCTCCGCCCTGCCCTCGACTGCGGCGATCAGCTGGGCGACGGCGACCGGGTCGTAGGCCGCGTCGTACACCCAGCGCGTGCCCAGTTCGCCGTGCTCGATGGTGCCGAGGAAGGCGTGCTCCGGAGCTCCGGGCAGGGGTGCGCCCCGGTACGTCACGGGGACCAGGTGGACGGTGGTGCCCGCGGCGACCAGATGGAACTCGATGCCCACCTCGCCCGCCGGGTCGTCGAGCCGGAAACCGCGCGCCGGGGTCAGCTCGGGCGCGGTGGCCCCCCGGTACCAGGGCCGGGTGGGCAGCCAGGCCGAGAGCAGCTCCAGCTTGGTCGGCTTGAGGGTGGTCTGGTGGATGAGCGCCATGCCGGGTGTGCTCCTCGGTGACTCGCGGGCGGTACGGACACGCCCACTCTGCCATCCGCGTGCAACTCCCCGCTGTTCACAACTCCCGTGCGTACGGCGGCTGCGCGCCCGCCCGCGCGCAGGTGAGGGCCGCCGCGCGGGCCGCGTGGGCGAGGATCTCCCGCCACTCTTCGCCGCTCACGCCCTCCAGGGCGCCCGGCGACAGCAGGCCGCGCCCGGCCAGTGCGTGCAGGAGGGCCGCGTTCACGGTGTCACCCGCGCCGATCGTGTCGACGACCTCGGTCCGCACCGCGGGCACCGACCACTCCCCTCCCCCGCGCACCCGCACGCTCAGCCCCTCGCCGCCCCGGGTGAGGACCACCGCCGCCGGGCCCGCGGCCAGCCATCCCGTGATGTCCCCTCCGAGCCATACGGCGTCCTCCTCGCTCAGCTTGAGCAGCGAGACGGACGGCAGCCAGGACCGGAAGCGGGCGCGGTAGGCGTCGGGGTCGTCGATCAGGGCGGCCCTGATGTTCGGGTCCAGCGCCACGAACACACCCCGCGCCGCCTCCCTGCGCAGCAGCGCCTCGTACGCGCTCGCCCCCGGCTCCAGTACGAGCGAACAGGTGCCGACGGACAACGCCCTTACACCCTCCGGCAGTTGGGGCGGCAGGGTGAAGAGCCGGTCGGCGCTCCCGTTCACGTAGAAGGTGTACGAGGCGGAGCCCGCCGCGTCGAGGGCGGCGAGTGCGAGCGTGGTGGGCTCGGGGCCGCGCTGCACCAGCTCCGTGCCCACGCCCTCCTCGCCGAGGCGTGCCAGCAGCGACGTACCGAAGGCGTCCGTGGAGACGCGGGAGCAGAAGGAGACCCGCGCGCCGAGCCGGCCGAGGGCCACGGCCGTGTTGTACGGGCCGCCACCGCGGGCGGGCAGCAGCGGGGCCATCGGGTCTCCGGCGCTCTGCGGGACCAGGTCGATCAGGGCCTCTCCGGCAACGACGATCACGCGCGCTTCTCCCCCCTCGGCAGCCACACCAGCGCCAGCAGTACGCCTGCGAGTATGACGCCGGCCCCGATCCGGAAGGCCAGGGCGTAGCCCGCTGTCAGGGACTGAGGGTCGGTGCCGCCGTTGGTGCGGGCGGCGGCGAAGGTGGAGAGGACGGCGAGGCCCAGCGCACCGCCCATGGTGCGGGAGGTGTTGACGAGGCCGGAGACCAGGCCCGCGTCGCCGGGGGCCGCGCCCGAGGTGGCGAGGGCGGCGAGCGGGGTGGAGGAGAGGCCGGCACCGAGCATCATCAGGGTGCCGGGGAAGAGGATGGCGGTGGCGTACGAGCCGTGGGGGGACATCGTCGACTGCCAGGCGAAGCCGGTGGCGGCGATCAGGCTGCCGAGGGCGACCAGGTTGCGGGGGCCGACGACCGCCATCAGGCGGGGGGCCAGCTTGGAGCCCGTGACGATGGCCAGCGAGCTGGGGATCAGGGCCAGGCCCGCGCCGAGCGGGGAGTAGCCGAGGACGTTCTGCGCGTACAGGGTCATGAAGAACCACATGCTGAACATCGCGGAGCCGTTGATGAACATCGCCGCGTTGGCCGCCGACACCGACCGCACCCGGAAGAGCTTCAGGGGCATCAGGGGGGCACGGGTGCGCGACTCCACGAACAGGAAGAGCAGCAGCAGGGCAATGCCGGCGCCCAGCGGGACCAGGGTGGCCGCGGCGGCCCAGCCCGCTGCCTCGGTCTGGACGATGCCGTACGCGAGGGTGGCGAGGCCCGCGGTGGCCAGGACCGCGCCCGGCAGGTCGAGGCGGCGGTCCCCGCGGGAGTGGCTCTCGGTGAGGTAGTAGAAGGCGCCGGCGAGGACCAGGGCGCCCACCGGCACGTTGATCAGCAGGGTCCAGCGCCAGGAGAGGGTGTCGGTGAGCACCCCGCCGACGAAGCCGCCCGCCGCGCCGCCGCCCGCGCCCACCGCCGACCAGGTGCCGATCGCACGGGCGCGGGCCGGGCCCTCGGGGACGGCCGAGGTGAGGAGGGTCAGGGTGGCGGGGGCGAGGATCGCCGCGCCCAGGCCCTGGACCGCGCGGGCCGCGAGGAGCTGCCAGCCCTCCTGCGCGAGACCGCCCGCGAGGGAGGCGGCGGTGAAGACGGCGAGGCCCACCAGGAAGGTGCGCTTGCGGCCGTAGATGTCGGCCGCCCGGCCGCCGAGCAGCATGAACCCGGCGAAGGCGATCGAGTACGCGTTGAGCACCCATTGCAGGCCGGTGCCGCTGAGGCCCAGGTCGGCGCGCATCGAGGGCAGCGCCACGTTCACCACGGACACGTCGAGGACGACCAGGAACTGCCCGGCGCAGGCGGCGAGCACCACCGCCCAGGTGTGCACGGGGCGGCGGGTGCGGGCCGGGGGTGTGCGGCTGTCGGTGTCGGTGTCTGTGGGGGCGCGGTGGACCATGTCTGTCATGGTCGCAGGTGCCGGATGGGCCGTACATCCGTGTTTCGGCGTACGGCCCCTCCGACCGGGGTCCTGGGCCGGAAGTCCCGGCCTCAGACCTTGCGCAGGAGTGTGACGACGGCCGCTCCGCCGAGGCCGATGTTGTGCGCGAGCCCCACCCGTGCGCCCGGCACCTGCCGGCCGGCCGCCTCTCCGCGGAGCTGCCAGGTCAGCTCGGCGGCCTGGGCGATGCCGGTGGCGCCCAGCGGGTGGCCCTTGGAGATGAGGCCACCGGACGGGTTGACCACCCAGCGCCCTCCGTACGTCGTCGCGCCGGACTCCACGAGCTTGCCCGACCCGCCCTCGGGGCACATGCCGAGCGCTTCGTACGTCAGCAGTTCGTTGACGGAGAAGCAGTCGTGGAGTTCGATCACGTCGACGTCGTCGATGCCGAGGCCCGATGCCTCGTACACCTGGCGGGCCGCCTCCCGCGACATCGGCAGGCCCACGGCGTCGATGCAGGAGCCGGAGGCGAAGGACTCCGCCGTGTCGGTGGTCATGGCCTGGGCCACGATCTCGACGGCCTTCTCGTGCAGGCCGTGCTCGACGACGAAGCGCTCCGAGACGACGACGGCGGCCGCGGCCCCGTCGGAGGTCGGGGAGCACTGGAGTTTGGTGAGGGGCCGGTGGATGGTCCTGGCGGCGAGGATTTCCTCCACCGTGTACGGGTCCTGGAACTGGGCGTACGGGTTGGCCTGCGAGTGCCGGTGGTTCTTCGCCGCGACCGCCGCGAGCTGCACCGGGGTCGTCCCGTGCCGCTCCATGTGCTCGCGGGCCGCGTTGCCGAAGATCTGGGCGGTGGGCGGGGTGGGCTCGAAGCCGTGCCGGGCGGCCATGATTCCGTAGTGCCGGGCCACCGGCGACGTCGCGAAGTCCCCGCCGTCGCTGCCGCCGCCGAGCGCCCCGCGCTTCATCTTCTCGAAGCCGAGCGCGAGCACGCAGTCCGCGAGGCCGCCCGTCACGAGCTGTCGTGCCATCATCAGCGCGGTCGACCCGGTGGCGCAGTTGTTGTTGACGTTGTAGACGGGTACGCCGGTCAGCCCCAGCTCGTACGCGGCCCGCTGGCCCGCCGTGGACGCCTGGAAGCAGTACCCCACCGGGACCTGCTGGACCTGCCCGTAGGAGACCTGGGCGTCCGCGAGCGCGGCCGTGCCCGCCTCCTTGGCCATGTCCCAGTACTGCCAGTCCCGTGACTCGGGCTTCTCGAACCTGGTCATGCCGGCCCCGACGATGTACGCCTTCATCGCTGTCACTCCCCTTGGTGGTCGCGCGGCAGGCCGAGGATGCGCTCGGCGACGACGTTGAGCTGGACCTGGGTGGTGCCGCCCGCGATGGTCAGGCAGCGGGACATCAGGAAGCCGTGCACCGCCCGCTCGCCGGGGCCCTCCGCCAGCGCCCCTTGCGGCCCGAGGAGTTCGAGGGCCAGTTCGGCGATCCGCTGCTGGTGCGGGGTCTGGACCAGTTTGCGTACGCTCGCGCCCGCGCCGGCCTCCAGGCCGTCGACCCGCTGGAGGGTGGTGCGCAGCGAGATGCAGGCGAGGGCGTGGGCCTCTGCGACGAGGCTTCCCAGGCGCGCCCGGGTGGCCCCGTCGAGGCCGGCGCACCGGGAGATCAGCGCTTCGAGGCCGGTGTCGAAGGCGACCTGGTCGGCCATGTGGACGCGTTCGTTGCCGAGGGTGTTGCGGGCCACCTGCCAGCCGCCGGTCTCCTCCCCCACCAGGGCGTCCCCGTCCAGCAGCACGTCGTCGAAGAAGACCTCGTTGAAGAGGGAGTCCCCGGTGATCTCCTTGAGCGGGCGGATGTCGATGCCGGGGGTGTTCTTCATGTCGACGACGAAGTAGCCGAGCCCCTGGTGCTTGGTGGGGGCACCGGGGTCGGTGCGGGCGAGCAGGATGCCGTGGTCGGCCCACTGGGCGGCGGACGTCCACACCTTCTGCCCGTTGACGCGCCACCGGCCGTCCCCGGTCTTCTCGGCCCGGGTGCGCAGCGAGGCGAGATCGGACCCCGCTTCCGGCTCGGAAAACAACTGACACCACGTCAGCTCGCCGCTCAGGGTGCGCGGTACGTACCGCTCCTGCTGCTCCTTCGTCCCGTGGGCGACGAGTGAGGGGATCACCCAGGTGGCGATGCCCAGACCGCTCAGCACGACCCCCGCTTCGGACAACTCCCGCTGCACCGCCAGCTGTTGCGCCGGGTCGGCGCCCAGCCCGTAGGGGGCGGGCAGGTGCGGGGCGGCGTAGCCGGTGGGGGCGAGGGCCCGGCGGGCGGCGCCCGGGTCGAGACCGCGGGCCGCTTCGACCGCCTCGCGGGCCCGGGCCCGGTGGGCGTCGGCCTCGGCGGGCAGTTCGGTACGCAGCTCGCGCCGGGCCCCCGCGGCGGCGAGCCGCACCGCCCGCAGCCGGTGGGCGTCCCCGGTGCCGAGCAGCTGACGGGCGACGAGGGCGCGCCGCAGGTGCAGGTGGGCGTCGTGCTCCCAGGTGAAACCGATGCCGCCGAGGATCTGGATGCAGTCCTTGGCGCAGGACCAGGCGGCGTCCAGGGCGGCTCCGGCGGCGAGGGCGGCGGTCAGTCCGCGCACGTCCGGGGCCTCGTCGACGGCCCCGGCGGCGTCCCAGACCAGGGCGCGGGCCTGTTCCACGCGGACGAGCATGTCGGCGCAGAGGTGCTTGACCGCCTGGAACTGCCCGATCGGCCTGCCGAACTGTTCGCGGGTCTTCGCGTGCGCGGTCGCGGTGTCGAGCGCCCAGCCCGCGGTGCCGCAGGCCTCCGCGGCGTACAGGACGGCGGCGATGTCGGTCACCAGGGCCGTCGTGAGGGCGAGTTCGCGTCCGCCGGGGACCCGGACCGCCTCTGCGGTGACCTCGGCGGTGGGGCGGGTGGGGTCGGCGCAGGCGTGCACGCGGACCGTCAGGGCGGCGGCGTCGGCCGCGAGCCACACGGTGCCGTGGGGGGCCTCGGCGGCGAGGAGGACGAGGTCCGCGCCGGGGGTGGCGGCGAGGACGGGCGGGGCGGTTCCGCCGAGCACGTAGCCGCCGCCCTCGGCCGGGACGGCGGTGAGGGTGCCGGGCCCGGTGGCCACGGCGGCGACGGGGTGCCGGGCGGCGAGTGCGGGGAGCCCGCCGCGGTGCAGGAGGCCGGCGGCCAGCACGCTGGGCAGGAAGGCCCCGGGCAGCGCCGCCCGCCCCGTTTCCTCCAGTACGACGGCGAGGTCGAGCAGGGTGCCGTCGCCCGCACCGGGAAGGTGGACGTCCAGCAGGCCCATGGCTGCGGCTCCGTCCCAGTAGCCGGGGCGCCCAGCCGCCGGAGCTTCGCCGTCGAGCAGTTTGCGCACGTCCTGGGGGGATGCCACCCGGCCGGCCCAGCCGCGTACCGCCTCGGCCAGTTCACGGTGTTCGCGTGTGATTCCGATGCCCATGGCCGTGCAGACTAGAACACGTTCCATTCTGACGGAAGGTCAGATACGGGATTGGCCGTGCGGGGCCGCACGGATCGCCGGGACGTGCCCAGCGGGCCCCGGTGTGAGCCCCAGCCCCGCAGCGCGAGCGCGGCACCGCGCGCACCGCCCACCGGCCCGGCCCCCTCCACCTCCAGGCGCGCCCCGCCCGCCCCCTCGTCGGCCCCGTACGGCAGCATGACCCCAGCTCAGCGCTCGTCCCCTCACTCCCAGGAGCCGCCCCATGGCCACCCACCCCGCACCCGCCCCGGCCCCCGAGACCCTCGCCGCCTTCGAGGGTGCGAAGGGGTTCATGCCGCTCGGCGAGGGCCTCGCCCTGTACGCCGCGGCGGTGGAGGCGGCACAGTCCCTGCGCCTGCCGCTGCTCGAAGTAGGCACGTACTGCGGCCGCTCCACGCTCCTCCTGGCGGACGCCGCCCGGCAGGCCGGCGTGACCGCGGTGACGGTCGACCACCACCGCGGCAGCGAGGAGCAGCAGCCGGGCTGGGAGTACCACGACCCGGCGACCGTGGATCCCGAGCTGGGAGTGATGGACACGCTGCCCGCCTTCCGCCGCACCCTGCACCGGGCCGGCCTCGAGGAGCACGTGCTCGCGCTCGTCGGCCGCTCCCCGCAGGCCGCCCGCCTCTGGGGCACCCCGCTCGGCCTGGTCTTCATCGACGGCGGCCACACCGACGAGCACGCGGGCGGCGACTACGAGGGCTGGGCCCCGCACGTGGCGCCCGGGGGGCTTCTCGTGATCCACGACGTGTTCCCCGACCCGGCCGACGGCGGCCAGGCCCCGTACCGCGTGTACCTCCGCGCCCTCGCGTCCGGCGCGTTCACCGAGGTCTCGGTGCGCGACTCGCTGCGCGTACTGCGGCGTACCGGCCCGGGGATCTGACCGGCCCGCATAGCATCGCCCTTGTGTCGTACGACGGTCAGCACCCCCACATGTCCCCGCCCGAGCCGACCCCGCGCCGAAGCCGCGGCAACGCCCTGATCGTGGCCGCCGCCCTGGTGCCCACCGCCCTGGCGGGCTGGCTCATCTGGCAGGCGATGAGCAGCCCGGAGGGGGAACGGCCTTCGCAGGTGCTGCCGCTGCCCAGCGTGTCCACGGCGGCCCCCGCCACCACGGAGCCCCCCGCCCGGGGCCCCGGGCCCGGCACGGGCACCAGCGCGGCCCCCGGCCCGAGCGCCACCCCCGCCAAGTCCCCCTCCGCCACCGTCCCGCGGCCCCCCGGCGGCACAGGGCCCCTCGCCGGCCGCACCGTCGTCGTCGACCCCGGACACAACCCCGGCAATTTCCGCCACACCCGCGAAATCAATCGCCAGGTGAACATCGGAACCAAGCGCAAGGAATGCGACACCACCGGCACGGCGAGCAATGCGGGTTACACCGAGGCGGAATTCACACTCGACGTGTCGCGCCGCCTGAAAGCGATTCTCGAAAAGCAGGGCGCAACCGTCCAATTCACCCAGAACGACGACCGCCCCTTCGGCCCGTGCATCGACGAGCGCGCCCGTATCGGAAACGAGGCGAAGGCGGACGCGGTGATCTCCGTCCATGCGGACGGATCGTCCGCGGGTCACCGCGGCTTCCATGTGATCCTGCCCGCACGGGTGAACTCCGGAGCTGCGGACACCTCTTCGATTGTCGGACCCTCGCGCGACCTGGGGACGCGCATCGTGGGCAACTTCGTACGGGTCACCGGGAACGCCCCCGCCAATTACCTCGGCGACCGGACGGGTCTCGTGGTCCGCGACGATCTCGGCGGGCTCAACCTCTCCACCGTTCCCAAGGTGTTCATCGAGTGCGGCAACATGCGTGATCCGCAGGACATCGCACTGCTGTCGAGTGCCTCCTGGCGGCAGAAGGCGGCCCAGGGCATGGCCGACGGCATCAGCAGCTTCCTGAAGGGGTAGGCCTGGTTCCCGTCAGGCGCCCGCGGGGCCGGCCCGCGTCACGGCCGGACGCACGCCCGGTTACCGTCCGGCAACCATGGGCCGCCCCCGGGGGCCGGACGATACATTCATCCGTACGATGGGGAGCCGCCCCCGAGCTTCGCACCAGTTTTAGTGAGCACTGTTCGCGAGAACCGCTTCGCGAGAACCGCGCACACCGGCGCAGCGACAGCCGCCCCGAAAAGACGACTGATAAAGGACTTTACGTGAACATCCGCTCCCTCACACGAGGTGATGGCGTGGTGATCGGAGCAGCGGTGGTGCTGTTCATCGCCTCGTTCCTCAGCCTGAACGCAGCTCCTGACTGCTCTGGCATCGACTCCCGTTTCTGCCCCCGCGTCACCGTCAACGCCTGGGACACCCTCGGGCTTCTGATGAGCATGTATCTCGCCGGCGTCATCGCCGCCGCGCTGATCGTGGTGGCGCGCTCGCTTCCGGCGCCGCGCAAGGTCGCGGGCATCGAGATCGGGCAGTTCGGCGTGGCCCTGGCGGTCTTCGTGGCCTGGACCGCGTTCTGGACGATCATCGACGCGGGCAGTGCGGGTGCCGGCCTGATCCTCGGGCTCATCGGGGCCCTGGTGCTCGCCGCGGGTGCGGTCGCATCCCCGCTTGTTCCGGCCCTCAAGGCGCCGCTGATGGGCGCCCCGAAGCCGGCCGCTCCGTACGGCGCGCAGCCGGGTCAGCCGGGTGCCGGTTACGGCTACCCGGGCGGCCCGCAGCAGCAGTCGTACGGCGGCCAGCCCGCCCCCGGCGGCTACGGCTACCCGAGCGGTGCCACCCAGGAACCGCAGGCCGCCGCCCCGGCTCAGGCCGCGGGCCAGCCGGCCCAGGGCGCCCAGGGCGCCCCGGCCGCCGACGCGTCCGGCTTCGCCCCGTTCTGGTTCGCGGTGCCGGTGGCCCGTCCGCTGTACCCGGAGGACGGCGCGCCCACCCCGATCGCCGAACTGGCGCCCGGCACCTGGTACCTGGCGGTGGACCAGCGCGGTCCCGGCCTGGTCGCCCAGACCCAGGACGGCCGTCGCGGCCTGCTCCAGGACACCACGGGGATCCAGCGCGGCTGACGGCTTCCCGCGCCTGCCCGGCGCACCCCGCGGCCCCCGCCTCCTTGCGAGGCGGGGGCCGCGGCCTTGTCCGGGCCCGCCCGGCACCCGTACAGTCGGCTGACCTGACGGATCGTCAGATTACTGTGCTGCGTCAACGAGGGGGCCCGGTATGCGACTTGGACTCGCGCTCGGCTACTGGGGGCGCGGCCCCGACCCAGGGAGCCTCGCCCTCGTCCAGGAGGCGGAGCGGCTCGGCTACCACTCGGTGTGGACGTCCGAGGCCTGGGGCTCCGACGCCTTCACCCCGCTGACCTGGTACGCGGCCCACACCAGCCGCCTCCGCCTCGGCACCGCGATCGCCCAGATGGCGGCCCGTACGCCGACCGCCACGGCCATGCACGCGCTGACCCTGGACCACCTGTCCGGCGGCCGGATGATGCTCGGGCTCGGCCTCTCGGGGCCGCAGGTGGTGGAGGGCTGGTACGGGCGGCCCTTCCCGCGCAGCCCGCTGACCGCGACCCGGGAGTACGTGGACGTGGTGCGCCAGGTGCTCCGCCGCGAGGGGCCCGTAGAGCTGGCCGGGCGCTTCCACCCGCACCCGTACCGGGGCACGGAGGGCGCCGGCACCGGCAAGCCGCTGAAGCCGATCGTCCATCCCCTGCGCGCGGACCTGCCCGTGCTGCTCGGCGCGGAGGGTCCCAAGAACATCGCCCAGACCACCCGCATCGCGGACGGCTGGCTGCCGCTCTACTGGTCGCCGACGCGCGCGGACGTCTACCGGCTCACCGACGTGCCGAAGGGCTTCATGGTCGCGCCGATGGCGCGCGCCCACGTCTGCGACGACGTGGCCGAGGGGCTGCTGCCGGTGAAGGCGATGCTCGGCTTCTACATCGGCGGCATGGGGCACGCGGCGAAGAACTTCCACGCCGACCTGATGGCACGGATGGGATACGAGGCCGAGGCCCGCCGCATCCAGGAGCTGTTCCTCGCCGGGCGCAAGCAGGAGGCGGTGCTGGCGGTACCGGACGCCTTCGCCGACGAGATCTCCCTGGTGGGCCCGCGCGCCCGGATCGCGGAACGCCTGGAGCTGTGGCGCACGGGCCCGGTGACGGACCTGCTGGTCACCGCCCCGGACCCGCACACCCTGCGTGTCCTGGCCGAGCTCAACTCCTAGACGCACGCAGGGACTTCACTGCCCGCTGCGTCAGTCGAAGGGACCTCACTGCCGCCGCATCAGCCGAAGGTGATCAGTCCCAGCCACTGGTCGAGCAGCTCCCGGTCTCCCAGCACCTCCACCTTTCCCGCGTCCGGCGACTGACGCCGGTAGAACACCTGGAGCAGGTCGGTGAGCGGACCGCGCAGGGCCACCGCGGCCTTCTCGTGGCCGCGCCGCCACGCGATCTCCTTGCCGGTGAAGTCGATGATCCACTCGGCGTTCAGCTCCGGGGAGGTGTCGGTGGCGTGGAAGTGGACGGTGCGCCCCTCGCCGAAGAGTTCGCGCAGTCGGGGACGCTGCTGAAGGGTCTGCGGAAGCGCACCGATCCACATCCACTCGTCGATGGCGTCGGCGGCGACCTCGGGGTCCACCTCGTACCCGGCACCGGTGGCCAGGGCGGCGTCCGCGCGGTGCACCACCGTCTCGTGGGTCATCCGGCGCGCCCAGAACGCGGTCGGGCGGTCGGCGGGCGCCCAGGTCCACACCTGCACGTCCGGTCCCGCCTCGCGCAGCGCGGCGGCGCACCTCTCGGCTCCCTCGGCCAGCCAGTCGTCGAGGGCCGCCGCGTCGTCGGTTCCGGGTCCTTCGCCGTGCGGCACGTCCACGGGCGGTATCGCCTCCTGGGACCGCTTCGACACGGTCTCGTGCACCCAGCGGTGCGCCCAGCCGGTGTGCAGCAGAAGGTCGCGCACCGTCCAGTCGGGACAGGTGGGCACCCGCGTCCCGAGGTCCGCGCCGGCCACCGCCGCACGCATGCGGGCGGCCTCCTCGATGATCTGATCGCAGTAACGGTCGTGGTCAAGAAGAGTCATGGGCCGCACCCTAGACGGGCGGGCGCCACCCGCCAATCGCTTAAGTGCCGCTCGGCACCAGGCCGTTGAACTGAGCCGTCCGGTCAGCCGGAGGCTGCACGGGGAGCTGGGGCGCGCTCCGCACGGGCGGCTGGGCGGGGAGCTGGGCCGGGGAGCCGCCCTTGGCCAGTTCGCCCGCCGAGGGGACCTTGTCGGTGACCTCCGCGCCCGCGTCCTTGCCGGCGTCCTTGACCCCGCCGATGACCTTCTCGAAGAGTCCGATCTCGCTGACGCCGATGGTGCCCGCGGCCAGCTTCGTCCCCATGCCCTTGAGCGACTCGATGCCCTGGGACAGCGGGGCGACCGCCTTGGAGAGGAGCTCGTCGCCCTTGGCGTTGTTCACCGCGGCCTTCAGCCTGTTGTACGTGAAGGCGCCCGCGAGACCGGCCTTGACGAGGGCGAACTTCCTGCCGTCCGCCCCCTTCTGGAACTTGCCCGCCTTGTACGGCTTCACGATCCACTGGTACGTGGCCCCGGCGGCCAGCGACGCGTTGGCGACGAACCGGGTCTTGGCGAGCCGCTGCTTCTCGGCGGTCGGCGACACGCTGCCTGTCGGTGTCGCGTTCGCCGCGGTGGCCGCGCTGCCCTTGTCCTCGTCGTTGCAGGCCGCCAGCGGCATCAGCAGCGCGCACGTCAGCGGCACCGCGACGAGCGCGCGGCGGGCAGGGGTGGCGGTGAGGGTACGGGGCACAGCGGGCCTCCCGGGGCCTGAGCGACATCGGTACGTCCCCGCAGCGTCGCCCGCACCCCCCTCTCCCACCACCAGGGCGGGGCCATCCGGGTTTGACGCCCGTCGAACCGGCAACATGTTCGGCATGTCCACACGAACCCGCACCGGAAATCCCGCGGCCACCCTGATAGCCGTCGTCGCGGACATCGCCGCTCTCATCCTCGGCCTGTGGATCCTGTTCTATCTGCTGGACGCCAACCACGGGAACGCCCTGGTGGGGTTCATCAAGGACGCCGCACGCTTCCTGGCCGGGTGGTCCTACAACCTGTTCTCCTTCAAGGAGGAGTGGGCGCGGGTGGTGGCGGGCTACGGTCTGCCGGCCGTGGTCTACCTCTTCGTCGGGCACACCCTCGCGGGCGCGGCGCGCCGCCGCTGACGCGGCACACCCCTTCCCGAGTACCTCTTGAGCCCGCCTACCCCATGAGCCCGTGCACCCCTTGAGGTGCCGGGGCCCGGACGGCTCCGACGGCCCGTGCCCGGGTGCTCAGCAGCAGTCCGGGTCCAGGCCCAGGGGCAGGCGTTCGCCGCTGAAGACCGCGCAGGTGGCCTCCTCGCCGCCGAGCGCGGCCACCGCGAGGAGCAGCGAGCCGGCCGTCCAGGTGGTGAGCTCCTGCGGCCAGATGGCCCGGTCCTCGAAGACGTAACCCGTCCAGTACATGCCGCTGCCGTCGTCGGCCCGCAGGTGCTGGACGGACTGGAGGATCTCCAGCGCCCGGTCCGACTCGCCCATCACCCACAGGGCCAGGGCGAGTTCGCAGCTCTCGCCGCCGGTCACCCACGGGTTGGGAAGGACGCAGCGCACGCCCAGGCCCGGGACGACGAAGGCGTCCCAGCCGGACTCGACGCGCTCCTTGGCGGCGGGCCCGGTGAGGGCTCCGGTGAGGATCGGGTAGTACCAGTCCATCGAATAGCGGGACTTGTCCAGGAACCGCTCCGGGTGCTTCTGGATCGCGTGCCGCAGGGCGCCGACCGCCAACTCCCAGTCGGGCTGCGGCTCTTCGCGCTGCTCGGCGATGGCAAGTGCGCAGCGCAGGGCCTGGTGGACGGACGAACTCCCGGTCAGCAGTGCGTCGGTGACGGGCGTGCCGTCGTCCTCGCGCTTCCAGCCGATCTGCCCGCCGCTCTGCTGGAGGGCGAGCACGAACTCGACGGCCGCGTAGACCGCGGGCCACATCCGGTCGATGAACGCGTCGTCGCCGGTGGCCAGGTAGTGGTGCCAGACGCCGACCGCTATGTACGCGCAGAAGTTGCTCTCGCGGGCGCGGTCGGTGGGGCGGGCGTGGTCGCCGTCGTCGTACGCGGCGTACCAGGAGCCGTCCGGGTTCTGGTGCCGGGCCAGCCAGTCGTACGCCCGGGCCGCCGCCTCGTGCTCGCCCGCCGCGTCCAGCGCCATCGCGGCCTCGGTGTGGTCCCAGGGGTCGAGGTGGTGGCCGCGGAACCACGGGATGGCGCCGTCCTCGCGCTGTCCGGCGAGGATGCCCGCGACGGTCTCGACGGCCTGTTCCGCCGTCAGGACGCCGGGCAGGACCAGGTGTTCGGTGTAGCCGGGGCTCGTCACTTGGCGTCCGCCCCGGGCGCGGTGCCGGCGGCGGGGGCCACGGCGGGGGCAGGCAGGTGCGGCTTGGTGGCGTACGCGACGAAGCTCTTGCCGATCACCGGGTTGAGCGCCTGCTCGGCGACCTTGGTGAGCAGCGGCTTCTTCATGATGTCCCAGACCAGGAGCTTGTGGTACGCCTTGACCGGCAGGGCCTGGTCGTTGTCCACGCCGAACGCGCACTTGAGCCACCAGTACGGCGAGTGCAGGGCGTGCGCGTGGTGGGTGCCGTAGGGCTTGAGCCCGGCTTCCCGCATCCGGCCCAGGAGTTCGTCGGCCTTGTAGATGCGGATGTGCCCGCCCTCGACCTCGTGGTAGGCGTCCGAGAGCGTCCAGCAGACCTTCTCGGGCCCGTAGCGCGGCACGGTCACCGCGATCCGGCCGCCGGGCCGCAGGACGCGGACCATCTCGGCGAGCACGCCCTTGTCGTCCGGGATGTGCTCCATGACCTCGGAGATGATCACGACGTCGAACGAGGCGTCCGGGAAGGGGAGGTTCAGCGCGTCGCCCTCCATGGCGGTGGCGGTCGCGCCCTCGGGGGCCTCCCCCGCCTCCTTCATCGCGGCGAACCACTTGGCGACCTCGCGGATCTCCTCGCCGTTCTGGTCCAGGGCCACCACCTGGGCACCGCGCCGGTAGCACTCGAAGGCGTGCCGTCCGGCGCCGCAGCCCAGGTCGAGGACGCGGTCGCCCGGGGCGAGCGGGAAGCGGGAAAAGTCCACGGTCAGCACGGGGGCTCAGCTTTCATCCGGCGGTGGGGTGGTTCGGTCACGTCTGGTGGGGGCCGTGTCGGGCGGCTCCCGGCGGGGCGGGTGCGGCGGGGCGGGTGCGGCGGCTACGCCCTGGCGGAGCCCGCCCGCGCGGCGGCCTGCGTCGCGATCGCCTCCCGGTAGCGCTCGGCGGTGCCGATGGCGGCCTGCTGCCAGGTGAATCTGGCGAGCACCCTGGCGCGTCCCGCGGCGCCGAGCCGGGTGCGCAGGTCCGCGTCGCCGAGCAGCCGCGCGAGCTGTCCGGCGAGCGCGTCGGCGTCACCGGGCGGCACGGCGAGGCAGGTCTCCCCGTCGGGGCCCGCGACCTCCGGGATGGCGCCACCGGTGGTGGCGACGAGCGGGGTGCCGGTGGCCATGGCCTCGGCGGCGGGCAGCGAGAACCCCTCGTACAGCGACGGCACGCAGGCGATCTGCGCGCCCCGTACGAGATCGACCAGCTCCTGGTCGGTGATGCCCTTGACGAACTCGATGGCGTGGCCGAGCCCGTACCGCTCGATGGCGCGCGCGACGGGGCCGTCCTCGGCGCGTTTGCCGACCACGACGAGGTGTGCCTCGGGGCGCTCCGCGCGCAGCTTGGCGAGCGCCTCGACGAGGTGGACCAGGCCCTTGAGCGGGACGTCGGCGCTGGAGGTGGTGACGATCCGGCCGGGGATCTCGGGGACTGCGGGGTCCGGCGACCACAGCTGGGTGTCGGCCCCGATGTGCACGACGTGGACGCGGTCGCGGCGTACACCGAGGTGCTCGACGATCTCCGCCTGCGAGGACCCGGAGACGGTGAGCACCGAGGGCAGCTTGCGGGCGACCCGCTTCTGCATGCGGGTGAACCCGTACCAGCGGCGTACCGAGAGCTGCTTCAGCCGGGTGGTGGCGGCGTCGAGGTCGAGCTGCCTGTCCACGGTGATGGGGTGGTGAATCGTCGTCACGAGCGGGGCGCCGAGGTCGCCGAGCAGCCCGTACCCGAGGGTCTGGTTGTCGTGCACGACGTCGAACTCGCCGCGCCTGGCGGCCAGATGGCGCTTCGCGCGCAGCGAGAAGGTCAGCGGCTCGGGGAATCCGCCGGTACGCATCGTGGCGAACTCGACGGCGTCGATCCAGTCCCGGTACTCGCTCCACCCGGGGTTGCGGAAGGGGTCGGGGCTCCGGTACAGGTCCAGGCTCGGCAGTTCGGTGAGCGGCACGCCCTCGTCGAGCACCGGGTAGGGCTGCGCGCCGAGCACCTCGACGCGGTGCCCGAGGCGGGCGAGCTCGCGGGAGAGATGGCGGACGTAGACGCCCTGGCCGCCGCAGAACGGGTTGCCCTTGTACGAAAGGAGCGCGATGCGCAGCGGGTGGTCCCCGGCGCTCGTGGCGTCTGCCACGCTCTTGGCGTCCCCTGCGCGGGGGCCCGCCTGTATGGCCTCAGCGGTCACTCTCGGCCCCCTTCTTGACGCACGTCCGCCGGAGCGTAGCCGCTGGCGCTAATCTAGAACAAGTTCCAGAGTTGATCGAACACAGAGCTTTGAATCTACCGGCACCGGGCGGCGGCGTAAGGTCCGGATCAGGTGATTCGCGCCACGGCTCACGAGCGGGCGCAAGCAGCGGGACGCCGCGGCCGTACGCGGCAGGGACACGGGCGCGTGGAGCGCACGGGGCGCACAGGGAACACGGGGACAGCATGAGAGCGGAAGCCAGAACGGCGGGCGGCGGCGCCACCGGGGCCGAGCGGGCCACCGTGCCCCGGTCCGCGGGGCCCGAACGGGGGTCCGGGAGCGCGCGGGGGTCCGGCGGCGGGTCCGGGGACGGGTCGGGGCCCGAACGGGGGTCCGGTGGCGGGTCCGGGTCCGAGCGTGGGTCCGGTGGTGGGCGTGGTGCCCGTTCCGTGCGGGGCGCCGGTGGTCCCGGCCCCGGCGCGGTGGCCGGCACCCCTGCCCTGACTGAGCGCCAGGAGGCCCGCCGGCGCCGCATCCTGCACGCCAGCGCACAGTTGGCCAGCCGGGGCGGCTTCGACGCGGTCCAGATGCGCGAGGTGGCGGAGGAGGCGGGCGTCGCGCTCGGCACCCTCTACCGCTACTTCCCCTCCAAGGTGCACCTGCTGGTCGCCACCATGCAGGACCAGCTCCAGCACATGCACCTCACCCTGCGCAAGCGCCCTCCGGCGGCCACCTCCTCCTCGGAGCGCGTCGCGGAAACCCTCATGCGGGCCTTCCGTGCCCTCCAGCGCGAGCCGAACCTCGCCGACGCCATGGTCCGTGCCCTGACCTTCGCGGACCGCTCGGTCAGCCCGGAGGTCGACACGGTGTCCCGCCAGACCACCGCGATCATCCTGGACGCGATGGGCCTGTCCGACCCCCAGGACCGCCCCACCCCGGAGCAGCTCTCCGCCGTCCGCGTCATCGAGCACACCTGGCACTCGGCCCTGATCACCTGGCTCTCCGGCCGTGCGTCGATCGCCCAGGTCAAGATCGACATCGAGACGGTGTGCAGGCTGATCGACGTGACGTCGGCGGAGAAGCAGGGGCAGTAGGCCGGGGCAGGGGGCGCCGCACCGGCCACTCCTCCTGCCCCTGCGTGGTGGGGGCGTCCGCGCCCCGACCCCCGCCCGCCCCTCACTCCTCGGGCGGGAACACCGGCTCCCCCGTGTCGTGCAGCGCGATGGTGATCGCCTCGACCGGACAGCCCTCCGCAGCGGCCAATACGTCCTCGTCCGCGTCGGTGTCCGGGTTCACCGAGTGGGACTGGCGCGCGGTGTCCAGCCGGAAGGACCGCCCGGCGGTGTGCACGCACATGCCGGAGCCGATGCAGAGGCCCCGGTCGACCTCGACGTGCCAGCGGTCGCCCATCAGGCGCCCTCCCCCGGGGCCTCGTACCCGGCGGGCAGGTGGATCATCTTGTGCTCCAGGTACTCGCCGTAGCCCTCGGGGCCGAACTCACGGCCGAGACCGGAGTTCTTGTAGCCGCCGAACGGCCCCATCATGTCCATGCTGAAGGTGTTGACCGAGTAGGTGCCGGTCCTCACCCGGCGGGCGACCTCGACGCCGCGCTCCACGTCCGCCGTCCAGACGCTGCCGCTCAGTCCGTACTCGGAGTCGTTGGCGATGCGGAGCGCCTCCGCCTCGTCCTCGTACGGCAGGAGGCAGATCACCGGGCCGAAGATCTCCTCGCGGGCCACCCGCATGGAGTTGTCGACGCCGCCGAAGAGGGTGGGCTCGACGTACCAGCCCCGGTCCTGGGAGGCCGGGCGGCCGCCGCCCGCCAGGATCTTGGCGCCCTCCTCCTGGCCGATGCGGATGTAGTCCAGGGAGCGCTGCTGCTGGCGCCGTGCGACCAGCGGGCCGACCTCGGTGGCGGGGTCCATCGGGTCGCCGACCCGGAGCGCGCCTGCCGCCGCGGCGAAGGCCTCCGCGAACTCGTCGTAGCGGGAGCGCGGGGCCAGGATGCGCGACTGGGCCACGCACGCCTGGCCATTGATCATCCACGCGAAGGGGACGATGCCGGCGACGGTCGTCGCCAGGTCGGCGTCGGGGAGGATCACGGCCGCCGACTTGCCGCCGAGTTCGAGGGTGACGCGGGTGAGGTTGCGGGAGGCCACCTCCATCACGCGCCTGCCCGCGGCGACCGATCCGGTGAAGGACACCTTGTCGACGTCCGGGTGCCCGACCAGGTACTCGCTCACCTCGCGCTCGGCGGGAAGGATGGACAGGACTCCCTCGGGAAGCCCCGCCTCCGCGCAGATCTCGCCGAGGATGTAGCCGTCGAGCGGGGTCTCCGGGGAGGTCTTCAGGACGGCGGTGCAGCCGCTGAGGAGGGCCGGGGCCAGCTTGGCGGCGGCCGTGAACTGCGGGACGTTCCAGGGGACGACCGCCGCGACGACCCCGACCGGCTCGCGCCGTACGAGCAGGTTGCCGAGGATACCGGTGCGGCGCGTCTCCACCGGGAACTCCTGCGCCACCTTGAGGGTCGCCTCCCACACCATCATCGCGGCGAGCGCCTGCATCATCACGCTCGCGGTGTACGGGGTGCCGTTCTGGGCGGTGATGACGCGGGCGATCTCCTCGTGGCGTACCGCGATCGCGTCCTTGATGCGGGTGACGACGGCGATCCGCTCGGCCAGCGGCATCCGGGGCCAGGGCCCCTCGTCGAACGCGCGCCTGGCGGCCGCGACCGCCCGGTCCACATCCGCCTCGCTCGCGTGCGGGACCCGGCCGATGACCTGCTCGGTGTGCGGGGAGACCACCTCGATGACGTGCGGCCCCGCGGTGGCCGCCCCGTCCGGACGGGAGCCGGGCAGGGGGTCCACCAGCCTTCCGCCGATGAAGAGCTGTTGGTGTTCGACGAGTTCGGTCATGACTGTCGCCTCCCGCAAGTCCGGCCCGGTGCACTCTCGCTGACGGATAGTCAGCCACCGCTCTCCCCCGAACTGATACCAGTTCTAGTTCGTCCGGGGAAGGGCCGTGACGCGGCCGGCCAGCAGGAGGGGGGTGAAGGCCAGCAGGAAGCACAGGCCGCCCAGCGGGAGGAGGTCGAGACTGACGGCCATGCAGACCGTCCCCGCCAGCAGGGTGCCCGCCATCAGGATCCGGGTGCGGGCGGAGGCGGCGACCAGGGCGGCCAGGACGATCAGGCCGAGGAAGAAGAGCGGGGGAACGACGCCGTAGACCACGGGCTCGACCCCCGGGACCGCCTTGACCTGCCGGAAGATCTCGCGCATCGCGGGCCGGTCCGCCGCCGCGAGGCCCGCGACCAGGTCGATCACCGCCTGCGCGGCGGTCGCGACGAGTCCGGCGCCCGCCGCCACCAGGGCCACCGAGGCCGCCCGGCGTCTCGAAGGGGGCGCCGCGCGGTGCAGGTGCCGCAGGACGGGAAGGAAGAGGAGCACCCCGGTCAGCATGGCGAGATGCCCGAGCGTCCAGCCGAGGCCCGGCGTGCCCCGTTCACTGAGCAGCCGGATGCCGCCGTACGCGAGGAGCGCGAGGGGGCCCGCGACGAACGCGAAACGGGTGAGACCCGCGGGGGGCACGAGGGGGGTGGCCCTGGCCTGCGGGGGATTCGGAGTGCGCGGGGCGGCCGGAGCGTGCGGGGGATTCGGGGTGCTCGGGGTGCTCGGGGTGCTCCTCGCGTGCGAGGGATTCGGGGTGCTCGGGGCGTGCGGGGTGTGCGGGGTGTTCGCCGTGTGGGTCATGACCCGATCTTGTCCGCGTACAGCCGGCGGGCCATCGGGGACAACCACGGCCCGACCCCGACAACGACCCGGAGACGCCTGGGGGTTGAGGCCGCCACTTCCCGCACCTCGTACTGGAACTCGTTCTAGTTATAGTGAGCGCGAGGCATGTCCCGCACCACTCGCGACAGTTGGGGGAGCCATGACACAGGTGACCGAGCACGGCGGCGGTGTCTGGAGCATCAAGGTCCCCATCCCCGACAACCCCCTCGGCCACACCCTGGTGCACCTCCTGGACACCGACCGCGGCCCCGTCCTGATCGACACCGGCTGGGACGACCCCGCCTCCTGGGACACCCTCGTCGCGGGGCTCGCCGCGCTCGGCGTCGCGGCCGGGGACATCCACGGCGTGGTCATCACCCATCACCACCCCGACCACCACGGGCTCTCCGGGCAGGTGCGGGAAGCCTCCGGGGCCTGGATCGCGATGCACGCCGCCGACGCCGAGGTGGTCCGCCGCACCCGCGGCACCGAACCGGGCGCCTGGCTCGACTACCTGACCGCCAAACTGGCCGCGGCCGGAGCCCCCGACGGCCACCTCGCCCCGCTCCGCTCCGCCCGCACATCCGGGCGGACGAGCACCCTGCCGGGGCTGCGGGCCGCGCTCCCGGACCGCGGGATCGAGCCCGGTGAACTGCTGCCGCTCGCGGGCCGCACGCTGCGCGCCGTCTGGACCCCGGGGCACACGCCCGGCCATGTGTGCCTGCACCTGGAGGAGGAGCACCCGGCCGGCCTGCCCGGCAACGGCCGTCTCTTCTCCGGCGACCACCTGCTCCCCGGGATCACCCCGCACATCGGTCTGTACGAGGACCCCGACGACACCGCCGCGGCCGGCTCCCGCCCCCGGCCGGGCGACGGGGACCCGCTCGGCGACTATCTGGCCTCGCTGGAGCGCGTCGCACGGCTGGGCGCCGCCGAGGTCCTCCCCGCCCACCAGCACGCCTTCACCACCCCGCGCGAGCGCGTCGGGGAACTCCTCGCGCACCACGAAGAACGCCTCGCGGGACTGCGCGCCCTGCTCGCCACCCCGCTGACCCCCTGGCAGCTCGCGGAGCGCATGGAGTGGAACAGGCCCTGGGAACAGATCCCGTACGGCTCCCGCAACATCGCGGTCTCGGAGGCCGAGGCCCACCTGCGCCGACTGGTGAAGGTGGGCCACGCGGAGGCGGTGCCCGGCAGCGAACCGGTGACGTACACGGCGGTGTGAGGGACACCCGCGCCACGCGCCGGGCGGACTACGGGCCGGTAGAGTGTGCGAGTCGTCATCATGCCCGTACGGGAGAAGCCGGTGCGAATCCGGCACTGACCCGCAACCGTGATTCCCGCCGCGCGAGCACCTTCGCCGCGGTGTGAAGAGTCGGAACACCCGGCCCGCATGACTGGCACGGCACCGTCGAGGTAGAGGTATACGGGGCCGGTGCCGCGGTGCCTGCTGAAGGGGTCCGTGCCCGGCCGCCCTTCAGGAGAGGCACCACCGACATGACCCTTCGCCGCAGCGCCGCAGCGCTCGCCGCCGCCGCCGTCCTCGGTACGGTGGCCGCTCCGGCCGCCTCCGCCGCTCCGGCCCCGACGCCGGTGGCAATCCCCTCCGGGTTGTACGGCAAGGGCGACCCGACGTACGACGGTGTCTTCCGGCAGTCCCTCGCCCTGCTCGCGCAGCGGACCGTCGGAGTGCGGCCCGCCACGAAGGCGGTGGACTGGCTGGTGGGCCAGCAGTGCGACAACGGCGGCTTCCCCGCCTTCCGGGCCGACGCGAGCAAGGCCTGCGACGCGAAGGTGATGGTCGACACCAACGCGACGGCCGCCGCCGTACAGGCGCTGGGCGCCCTCGGCGGGCAGGACGCCGCCGTGCGAAAGGCGGTGGACTGGCTGAAGTCCGTCCAGAACAAGGACGGCGGCTGGCCCTACTCGCCAGGCACGCCGAGCGACGCCAACTCCACCTCGATCGTGATCGGTGCCCTGCTCTCGGCCGGCCTGAAGCCCAAGGACGCCATGGCCAAGGACGGGAAGTCGCCCGTCCAGACGCTGCTGACGTTCCAGGCGGACTGCGAGGGCAAGCCCGACGACCAGGGCGCCTTCGCCTTCCAGGCCGACAAGGCCGGAAAGCTGTACCCCAACGCGGACGCGACCGCCGCCGTGGTGACCGCGGCGGCGGACAAGTCCATGGTCGTCGCCCCGGGGAAGGCCAACGAGGAGCTCAAGCCCGCTGCCGACTGCGCGGCGGGCATGACCTCCCCGGAGGCCGCGGCCGACGGCGGCTCGGCCTACCTCTCCGGACTGCTGGACAAGAACGGCCAGCACCTGATGTCGGCGATGCCGGGCGCCGAGGACAAGCCCGACTTCGGCAACACCGCGGACGCCGCGGTGGCGCTGGCCGCCGCCGGCCACCGGGACGCCGCCGTCAAGCCCGCCGAGTGGCTGGCCAAGAACGCGGCCTCTTGGGCCCAGCAGACCGGGCCCGCCGCGTACGCCCAGCTGATCTTCGCCGCGCACGCCACCGGCATGGACCCGCGCTCCTTCGGCGGCACCGACCTGGTCGCGCAGCTGAACGCGACCGGCCCCGCCCCGCAGGCGGCCCAGGGCGCCGGCGACGCGAAGAAGGACGGCGCACAGAGGGACGAGGCGCAGAAGGACGACGGCGGCGGCTCGTCCGCCACCTGGTGGATCGTCGGCATCGCCTTCGTGGCGAGCATGGGCGCGGGCTTCCTGATCAGCGGCCGCAACAAGAAGAACCAGCAGCTGTGAGCCGCCCCGCCCCCGCGGGCCCCGCCGCCCTCGGCTCCTTCCCCGCCGTCTGCGCGGCACTGCTGCTCACGGTGGCAGTGGTGCTGGGGGCGCTGCTGGGCGCGGGCCCGGCCGCCGCGGACCCGGCCTCCGGCTACCGGTACTGGTCCTTCTGGGAGCGCGACGGCTCGACGTGGACGTACGCGACCCAGGGCGCGGCCACCACCCGGCCTGCCGACGGCTCCGTACAGGGATTCCGGTTCTCGGTGAGCCGGGACTCGCAGGATGCCGCCAAGCCGCGCGGGGAGGCCCGCTTCGAGGCAGTCTGCGCGAAGACGCCGGCCAAGGAGGGCAGCAAGCGCATCGCCCTCGTACTCGACTTCGGCACCCCCGCGGACGCCCCGGGCGGTGAGACGCCTCCCGCGCAGCGCAGCGTGTGCGCGCAGGTGGGCGAGGACGCGACGAGTGCCGAGGCACTCGCCGCGGTGGCGAAGCCGCTGCGCTACGACAGTTCCGCGCTGCTCTGCGCCATCGCCGGCTACCCGGGGTCCGGCTGCGCGGACCCGGTGTCGGGCAGTGCCTCGCAGGCTGCGGAGCCGACCGCGCCTGCTCCCCCCACTTCCCCTTCCGTTTCCGCGTCCGACGACGGGGGCGAGGGTCCGTCCGCGGGTGTCCTCGTCGGTCTCGCCGCCGTGCTGGCGCTCGGCGCCGCCGCCGTGTGGCAGGCACGCCGCCGCAGGGGATGAGCCGCAGGAGTGAGCCGTCCGGCAGCGGATCCCCCCGCCGCGACGGCGTGAGCGGCGGCGGGGGCGGCGGGACCGGCCACCGAGGCGGGACCGGCGGCGGCCGTGCGGGCAGGACGGCGGCCGGCTCGCTGCGGGCTCCGGCCGCCCGCCGCAGCAACGCCCTGCACGCCGGAGCCTGGTGGCTGTGGGCGCTGGGGCTCGCCGCCGCCGCTTCCCGCACCACCAACCCGCTGCTGCTCGGGCTCCTCGTCGCGGTGGCCGGGTACGTGGTCGCCGCGCGGCGCACGGACGCGCCGTGGGCGCGGTCGTACGGAGCGTTCGTCAAGCTGGGCCTGATGGTGCTGGTGATCCGGCTGGTGTTCTCGGTGCTCCTGGGGTCGCCGATTCCGGGACAGCACGTGCTCTTCACTCTGCCGGAAGTACCGCTTCCGCACTGGGCGCAGGGGGTGCGGATCGGCGGGCGGGTGACCGCGGAGCAGCTCGTCTTCGCCCTGTACGACGGCCTCAAACTGGCCACGCTCCTCATCTGCGTGGGCGCGGCGAACGCGCTCGCCAACCCGGCCCGGCTGCTCAAGTCGCTGCCCGGCGCGCTGTACGAGGCGGGCGTGGCGGTCGTCGTCGCGATGACCTTCGCCCCGAACATGGTCGCCGACGTCGCCCGCCTGCGCACCGCCCGGCGCCTGCGCGGGCGACCCACCGGCGGGGTAAAGGCGCTGGTCCAGATCGGCCTGCCGGTGCTGGAGGGGGCGCTGGAGCGGTCGGTGGCGCTGGCCGCCTCGATGGACGCCCGCGGGTACGGGCGCACCGCCCAGGTCCCGCCCCGGGTCCGCCGTCTGACGACGGTGCTGACCCTCGGCGGGCTGCTGGGCGTCTGCGCCGGGGCGTACGGGCTGCTCGCCGCACAGGGCGCCGGATACGGGCTGCCGGTGCTGCTGATCGGGCTTGCCGCCGCGATGGCCGGGCTGCGTCTCGGCGGGCGGCGCAGTGTGCGCACCCGGTACCGGCCGGACCGGTGGGGGGTGCGCGCCTGGCTGGTGGCCGGGTCGGGGACGGTGGTGGCCGCGTCGATGATCTGGGCCGCCGCGTACGACCCGCAGGCGCTGCACCCGGGGGTGCTGCCGCTGGTGGCACCGCAGTTCCCGTTGTGGCCGGCGCTGGCGGCCCTGGTGGGGCTGCTGCCCGCGTTCGTGGCCCCCGTACCGCCGCCTCTTCCCGCGCCCTCCGCCGCTGCGGTGCCATCCGCCGCTTCCGTACCGCCCGCCGTCAGAGGAAAGCTCAAGTGATCCGGTTCGAGAACGTCTCCGTGCGGTACGAGGGTGCGGCCGCGCCCGTGCTCCAGGGGGTCGATCTGACCGTGCCCGAGGGCGAGCTGGTGCTCCTCGTCGGCCCGTCCGGGGTCGGCAAGTCGACCCTGCTCGGGGCGGTGTCCGGACTGGTGCCCCACTTCACCGGGGGCGTGCTGAGCGGCCGGGTCACCGTCGATGGACGCGACACCCGTACCCACAAGCCACGCGAACTGGCCGACCTGGTCGGCACCGTGGGCCAGGACCCGCTGTCGCACTTCGTCACCGACACCGTCGAGGACGAACTGGCCTACGGCATGGAGTCGCTGGGCGTCGCCCCCGACGTGATGCGGCGCCGCGTCGAGGAGACCCTGGATCTGCTCGGGCTCGCCGATCTGCGCGACCGTCCGATCGCCACCCTGTCGGGCGGGCAGCAGCAACGCGTGGCCATCGGGTCCGTGCTGACCAGCCACCCCAAGGTCCTGGTGCTGGACGAGCCGACGTCCGCCCTGGACCCGGCGGCGGCCGAGGAGGTCCTGGCAGTGCTGCAGCGCCTGGTGCACGATCTGGGCACCACCGTGCTGATGGCCGAGCACCGCCTGGAGCGGGTCGTGCAGTACGCGGATCAAGTGGTCCTCCTGCCCGGTCCGGGGCTCGCCCCCGTGCAGGGTGAACCCGCCGATGTGATGGCCCTGTCCCCCGTCCACCCGCCGGTGGTGGGCCTGGGACGGCTGGCCGGCTGGTCGCCTCTGCCGCTGTCGGTACGGGACGCCCGCCGCAGGGCAGCCGGGCTGCGGACCGCTCTCGCGGACCGCCGTCCCGCCCCCGTCGCGGACCCGCCCGCGGCTCCTCCCGTCGCCGAGACCGACGAGCTGGTACTGCGCCGGGGCCGGGTCGAAGCGCTGCGCGGAGTGTCCCTGGCGGTGCGCCCCGGTGAGACCGTGGCCCTCATGGGCCGCAACGGAGCGGGGAAGTCGACCCTGCTGAACGCCCTGGTCGGCATGCACCCGCCCACCTCCGGCCGGGTCCTGGTGACCGGGAGGTCCCCGGCGAGGACCTCGCCGCGCGAGATGGTGCGCCGGGTGGGACTCGTACCGCAGGAGCCGCGCGATCTGCTGTACGCGGACACGGTCGGCGCCGAGTGCGCGGCGGCCGACCACGACGCGGGTGCCGAACCGGGCACCTGCCGGGCGCTGGTGAGCGCCCTGCTGCCCGGTGTACCGGATTCGACTCATCCGCGGGACCTCTCGGAGGGGCAGCGGCTGGCGCTCGCGCTGGCCCTGGTCCTGACCGGGAAGCCGCCGCTGCTGCTGCTGGACGAGCCGACCCGCGGTCTGGACTACGCGGCCAAGGCCCGGCTGGTTGGCATCCTGCGCACGCTGGCGGCGGACGGCCACGCGATCGTGCTGGCCACCCACGATGTGGAGCTGGCCGCGGAACTCGCGCACCGGGTGGTGATCCTCGCGGACGGTGAGGTGGTCGCGGACGGTCCGACAGCCGAGGTGGTGGTGTCCTCGCCGTCCTTCGCCCCCCAGGTGGCGAAGATCCTCGCCCCGCAGGAGTGGCTGACCGTGTCGCAGGTACGGGACGCCCTCGGCGGCCCGTCGGGCGGGGACACTGCGTCCGACGATGCGGCGCCCGGGGACCCGGCGTCCGGCGGCACAGCATGAGGGGCAGGGGTGCGGTACGGGGTGCGGGGGGTGCCGGGCGGAACTCCGGCCGATCCGTCCGTCCCGGTGCGGCCCGCCCGGGTGTGGCCCGCTCGCCTGCGGCCCGCCCGGTGCGACTCGGGGCCCGGTCCGTCGCCGCGCTCGTGCTGGTCAGCGTCGTCGGAGTGATCGCCTTCGGCTGGCCGCTGCTCGCGGACTCCGCCGCCGGGCTCGCCCATTCCAAGGACGCTCCCTGGCTGTTCGCCGCACTGCTGCCGCTGCTGGTCGCGGTGGTGGTGGCGACGATCTCCGACACGGGTCTCGACGCCAAGGCCGTCGCGATGCTCGGGGTGCTGGCCGCGGTCGGCGCGGCGCTGCGGCCGCTCGGGGCGGGGACGGCCGGCCTGGAGCCGATGTTCTTCCTGATGGTGCTGAGCGGGCGGGTACTGGGGCCCGGCTTCGGTTTCGTCCTCGGGTCGGTCACGATCTTCGCCTCCGCTCTGCTCACCGGTGGGGTGGGGCCGTGGATGCCGTTCCAGATGCTGGCCATGGGCTGGTTCACGATGGGGGCCGGTCTGCTGCCCGGTGCGGAGCGGCTGCGCGGACGCGCCGAACTGGCGGTGCTCGGCCTGTACGGCGCCGCCGCGGCCTTCTTCTACGGCACGGTGATGAACCTCCAGGGCTGGACCTACATCGGTGGGCTCTCCACCGGTGTCTCCTTCGTACCGGGCGATCCGGTCCACGAGAACCTCGTCCGCTTCCTCGCGTACTGCCTGGCCACCTCGGTCGGCTGGGACCTCGGCCGGGCCGTCCTGACGGTCGTGCTGACGCTGACGGCCGGGCCCGCCCTGCTGAAGGCGCTGCGCCGGACCACCCGCCGCGCCGCCTTCGAGGCCCCGGTGGTCTTCGAAGCGCCGGCCTCCTTGGCGGCCCCGTCCGACCGCGAGCCGCCTCGGGGCCCGGAGGCACCGCAACCGGGCCCCGGAGCACCGCCGAATCCGCGTCCCCTGCCGTAACCGTCCGGCTCCGCTCCGTGTGCCTCGGGTCCCTGCGGTGTGAACCGAGCCATAGGACCTTGGTCCTTCACTATCTGGGGTAGTAGCTCAGAGGCCCCGTGCCCACCCCCTTGGCGCCGTGTCCGGCCTGGGGTATTCCCCTCGGGGCGAAGTCGAGCCGTACTGCCCACACCACCGCTTCCACTAGTAAGAGGGGTGTTTGCGGGGCCGCGTCGCGGCTGCTTCATTGGTGGAGTCGCAGGGCGCCGGACGGCTGAGTTTTCCGCCGTGGCACCCCTTCCCCGGGCCTCAGGCCGAGGGGTGCGGCATCCCCGTTCCCGACGTTAGGTCCCTTTCGTGTCGCTCGCTTTCATCAGCCGTTTCACCGCTCGCCAGAAGACCGCCGTCGTCGGCGCCACCGCCCTGCTGGGTGCTGCGGGTGCCGTCCTCGGAACGTCCTCCCCGGCAGCGGCGGCCCCCACCTCCGCCAAGGACGTGGCCCGGCAGATGATGCCCGCCTCCGAGTTCCAGTGCTTCAGCAAGATCGTGTCGAAGGAGTCGGGCTGGAACCACCACGCCACCAACTCCTCCTCCGGCGCCTACGGTCTGGTCCAGGCCCTGCCCGCGTCGAAGATGTCCTCGGCCGGCGCGGACTGGAAGGAAAACCCGAAGACCCAGATCAAGTGGGGTCTCGACTACATGAACGACCGCTACGGCAGCGCGTGCGGCGCGTGGGGCTTCTGGCAGCAGAACCACTGGTACTAAGCCCTGAGTTCTGCCGGCTACTGAGCCCCGCCGGCCACCGGACCCTGGCGGTCCAGAGCGACGAACCACCGCGCTATCTGCGGTGCGGACTTCTTGAAGGCCCCGAAGTGGTCGACCGATCCCTGGTCGACCACCGGGGCCTTCAGTCCGTTGCCGGCCAGGTCTGCGGCGCAGGCGTGCGTGTTCCCGACGGGTACATCGGTGTCGCCGGACGAGGTGTAGAGCCGCACCGGCACCCTCGGTTTCCAGTCGCAGGTGCCGTCATTGGCTTCGATGGCCTTCAGGAGTGCACCACTGGGACGCAGCATCTTCTCGTAGAACGCGGGGGTCAGGAGCTCCTTCAGCGAGCCGGGAAGGTGCTTCGCGACGTCCTCCTCGGTGTGCTGGGTGTCGAAGAGCTGCTCGACGACCTGGGCGTAGGGCCGGCGGAAGACCTCGGCGGGGTCCTTGTAGAGAGGGTGGATCCGGTTCTGGGCGGTGAGGAAGTACGAGGTGTAGAAGAGGCCGCTCATCGGGTTGACCCGGCCGTCGAACAGCGCCGGTATCTCCGTGCCGCCCAGGTCGTACGGTCCAGCGACCGGGGCGAGCGCCTTCAGCCGGAAGTGCCGGTCACCGCCGGTGCTGCCCGCGCCCCGTGCCAGTTCGCGGCCGAGAGCCATGGTGACCTGGCCGCCCTGGGAGAAGCCGGTGGCGTAGACGTCACCGCTCAGCGGGCTCCCGAGCCGCTTCGCCGCCTGGTGGGAGGCGCGCAGCATGTCGACCGCGGCGGTGACCGCGGATGCGGTGTCCATGTAAGGGTGCGGACCGGGCCCCTTGCCGAGCCCCAGGTAGTCGGGGGCCGCGACCGAGCGGCCCGTGCTGGCGTACAGGTACGGCGCGAGGCGGCCCAGGTCTTCGCCCACCGACGGGGCGTAGTCGCGGTGGATCATGGTGCCGTGGAGGTCGGCGACGATCGGCAGCCGGCCCTCACCCCTGGGCACTCCCCTGGGCAGGACGAAGAGTCCGGTGGCCGTGGTCGGGGCGCCCTGCGGCGTCACCGTCCGGTACGTCAGCCGGTAGGCGGCAAGCCCGTACCGCATCAGCCGCCGGTCCGCCTCGACACCTCCCTTGGCTACGTGCGCGGCGACCTCGCCCCGGTCCAGCTCGCCGAGCGGAGTGACGCGGAGCAGCACGCCCCGGCCCGCGTGTCTGCCCGCGTGTCTGAGCGCCGCCGGTGGGGAACCGGCCGGGGCAGCGGCGGTTGCCGTGGTGGCGGGGGCCGTGAAAGCGGGAGCCGTGAAGGCGGGAGCCGTGAAGGCGGGAGCCGTGAAGGCGGGAGCCGTGAAGGCGGGAGCCGTGCCGGTGTGCGCCGTGCCGGTGTGCGCCGTGATGTCGGGGGCCGTGGCCGCCAGGGCCGGGGCTGCCGCGAGCCCGGCGAGGGCAACGACGGTGACCAGCGCGGTGGTTACGGTGTGTGTCTGATTCATATCTCGACAGTAAGGACGCTCCTTGTCGGACACCATGAGGCTGACCGCACTGTTGGGGTGCGCTCAACACCACCCCCGCCCCTGTGGTCCACCGCACCCGCCGGCGATTCCTCACAGCCGCTGAATGATCGTCCCCGTCGCCAGCGCCCCGCCCGCGCACATCGTGATCAGCGCGAACTCCTTGTCTCTGCGCTCCAGTTCGTGCAGGGCCGTGGTGATCAGCCGGGCCCCGGTGGCCCCCACCGGATGGCCGAGCGCGATGGCGCCGCCGTTCACATTGACCTTCTCCATGTCCTGCTCGAAGACCTGACCCCAGCTGAGCACCACCGAGGCGAAGGCCTCGTTGATCTCCACCAGGTCGATGTCCTTGAGCGACATGCCCGCCTTGCCTAGCACCGCACGCGTCGCGTCGACGGGTCCGTCCAGGTGGAAGTGCGGGTCCGAGCCGACCAGCGCCTGCGCGACGATCCGCGCCCTCGCTTTGAGTTTGAGGGCCCGCGCCATCCGCTTGGACGCCCACATCAGGGCGCAGGCGCCGTCGGATATCTGCGAGGAGTTGCCTGCGGTGTGCACGGCGGTCGGCATCACCGGCTTCAGTCCGGCCAGCGCCTCCATCGAGGTGTCGCGCAGCCCCTCGTCGCGGTCGACAAGCCGCCACATGCCCTGTCCGGCCGCCTGTTCCTCCTCGTTCGTCGGCACCTGCACGGCGAAGGTCTCGCGCTTGAAGCGCTCCTCCGCCCAGGCGGTCGCCGCCCGTTCCTGGGACAGCAGGCCCAGCGAGTCGACGCGTTCCCGGGTCAGCCCCCGGTTCCTGGCGATCCGCTCCGCCGCCTCGAACTGATTGGGCAGGTCCACGTTCCACTCGTCGGGAAAGGGCTTTCCGGGCCCGTGCCGGGAGCCGCTGCCGAGCGGCACCCGGCTCATCGCCTCGACCCCGCAGCCGATGCCGATGTCGATGACCCCGGCCGCGATCATGTTCGCGACCATGTGGTTCGCCTGCTGGGAGGAGCCGCACTGGCAGTCCACGGTGGTCGCGGCCGTCTCGTACGGCAGTCCCATGGCGAGCCACGCGTTGCGGACCGGGTTCATCGACTGCTCGCCGGCGTGCGTGACCGTACCGCCGACGATCTGCTCGACGCAGTCGGCCGGGATTCCGGTGCGGCCGAGGAGCTCGCGGTAGGTCTCACCGAGCAGATAGGCGGGATGGAGATTGGCGAGCGCCCCGCCCCGTTTGCCGATGGGCGTCCGTACGGCTTCGACGATGACGGGTTCCGCGGCCATGAGCTCGTCCTCTTCTCACCAGATACCGAGTTCCAGATACCGAGTTCTCACCAGAAGTAGTACGCGTTCTAGTTCTTTGGTCAGTCTCGTGAAGAACGGCCCGTCAGCGCAAGGGTCTTGCCACTTGTAGAACTCGTTACTACCTTGCGGACAACTTCTGATGGGCCGTCAGAGGCTGTCCCCATGGGCCGTCAGACACGGTGTGCGCGAGACGATCTGGAGTTGCCGATGTCCTGTCCCGTACTCCCCGAGGGTTTCGACTTCACCGACCCCGACGTCCTGCAAGCCGGCGTCCCGCTGCCCGAGTTCGCGCGGATGCGGCAGACCGCCCCGGTGTGGTGGTGCGCGCAGACCCCCGGGATCTCGGGCTTCCAGGACGAGGGCTACTGGGCAGTGACGAGGCACGAGGACGTCAGGTACGTCTCGACGCACCCGGAGCTGTTCTCCTCGAACACCAACACCGCGGTGATCCGCTTCAACGAGTCGATCAGCCGCGACCAGATCGAGGCCCAGAAGCTGATCATGCTGAACATGGACCCGCCCGAGCACACCCGGGTCCGCCAGATCGTGCAGCGCGGCTTCACCCCACGGGCCATCCGCTCCCTGGAGGACGCCCTGCGCGACCGGGCCCACCGGATCGTCGAGGCGGCGCTCGCCGAGGCAGAGAAGGGCGACGGCAGCTTCGACTTCGTCACCCGCATCGCCGTGGAGCTGCCCCTCCAGGCGATCGCCGAGCTGATCGGTGTGCCCCAGGAGGACCGGACCAAGATCTTCGACTGGTCCAACAAGATGGCCGCGTACGACGACCCGGAGTACGCGATCACCGAGGAGGCCGGCACCGAGGCGGCCATGGAGATCGTGTCGTACGCGATGAACCTGGCGGCGGCCCGCAAGGAGTGCCCGGCCAAGGACATCGTCTCGCAGCTCGTCGCGGCCGAGGACGAGGGCAATCTCGGCTCGGACGAGTTCGGCTTCTTCGTGATCCTCCTCGCGGTGGCCGGAAACGAGACCACGCGCAATGCCATCAGTCACGGCATGCACGCCTTCCTCACCCACCCCGAGGAGTGGGAGCGCTACAAGCGCGAGCGGCCCTCCACGGCCGCCGAGGAGATCGTCCGCTGGGCCACCCCCGTGGTGTCCTTCCAGCGGACCGCCACCCAGGACGTGGAACTGGGCGGGCAGCGGATCAGGAAGGGTGACCGGGTGGGCATGTTCTACTCGTCCGCCAACCATGACCCGGAGGTCTTCACCGAGCCGGAGAAGTTCGACATCACCCGCGACCCCAACCCCCACCTGGGCTTCGGCGGCGGCGGCCCGCACTTCTGCCTGGGCAAGTCCCTCGCCGTCCTGGAGATCGACCTGATCTTCAACGCCCTCGCCGACGCCCTGCCCGACCTGCGGCTGAGCGGCGAGCCACGGCGGCTGCGCTCGGCCTGGCTGAACGGGATCAAGGAACTGCGTGTCAGCAAGGGCTGAGCCGGGTAGGCGCGCCCGGTTGGCAGGAAGTAACGGCCGAGTTGCTCCGCTTTGGGCCAGTTTCATGCGATGTGGATCACATAGTTGCTTGTCGGAATCGTTCCTGCGATCCGGCATTCGCCCAGGTCAGAGGGCACATTCTCACTTCCCGGTGAACGCTGACGCACTGTGTGCAAAGAGCATCTAAATGCTTATGGTCTGGTCCGGGTCGTCCCGTCATGCGGGACGGCCCCTGTCTTTGCCCCCGCAGTCGTCCTGGGCAGAGACCGCCGTCCACACCAGAAAGTGCAGGCGAGAGAACTCGTGCCGGCGTCCACACCCGTCGCACCCAGGCCCACGCCACCGGAGAAGAGCCAGGGCCCGGACACCTCCCCCGACACTCCCGTCACCGTGACCGACCCGGCGATGGTGAAGCGCGCGGTGAAGGCCGCCGCCCTCGGCAACGCCATGGAGTGGTTCGACTTCGGCGTCTACAGCTACATCGCGGTGACCCTCGGCAAGGTCTTCTTCCCGAGCGGCAACCCGACCGCGCAGTTGCTGTCGACGTTCGGCGCGTTCGCCGCGGCATTCCTGGTCCGGCCGATCGGCGGCATGGTATTCGGCCCGCTCGGTGACCGCATCGGACGCCAGAAGGTTCTCGCCCTCACCATGATCATGATGGCTGCGGGCACCTTCGCCATCGGCCTGATCCCGTCGTTCGCGGCCATCGGCATCTGGGCGCCGGTCCTGCTGTTCACGGCCCGTCTGGTGCAGGGCTTCTCGACCGGCGGGGAGTACGGCGGCGCCTCGACCTTCATCGCCGAGTACGCCCCGGACAAGAAGCGCGGGTTCCTGGGCAGCTGGCTGGAGTTCGGCACGCTCGCCGGCTACATCGGCGGAGCCGGCCTGGTCACCGTGATGACCGCACTGCTCAGCCCGCAGGACCTGCTCTCGTGGGGCTGGCGCGTTCCGTTCCTGATCGCGGGCCCGATGGGCATCATCGGCCTCTACCTGCGGCTCCGGCTGGAGGAGACCCCGGCCTTCGCGGCACTGGAGAAGGAGTCCCGGGACAAGCAGAAGGAGCAGAAGAAGATCTCCGTCAAGGAAATGGTGGTCGGCCAGTGGCGGGCCATGGTCCTGTGCGTCGGTCTGGTGCTGGTCTTCAACGTCACCGACTACATGCTGCTGTCGTACATGCCGACGTACCTGACCGAGCAGCTGAAGTACGACGCCACGCACGGCCTGCTGGTGGTGCTGTGCGTGATGGCACTGATGATGTGCGTCCAGCCGTTCGCAGGCCGGGCCAGCGACCGCTTCGGACGCCGTCCGGTGATCGCCGCGGGGTGCGCGGGGTTCTTCCTGCTGTCGGTGCCCGCCCTGCTGCTGATCCGCCAGGGCAGTCTGTTCGCGATCGGCCTGGGCATGGCGGCGCTGGGGCTGCTGCTGGTCTGCTTCACCTCGTCGATGCCCTCGACGCTGCCCGCGCTGTTCCCGACGAAGGTGCGCTACGGCTCGCTGTCCATCGGCTTCAACATCTCCGTGTCGCTCTTCGGCGGTACGACGCCGCTGGTGGTCACCGCCCTGATCGGGGCGACCGGCGACCTGATGATGCCCGCGTACTACATGATGGCCGCGGCCGTCATCGGCGGCATCGCGGTGTTCTTCATGACGGAGAGCGCCCGCCGTCCGCTGCCGGGTTCGCCGCCTTCGGTCGAGACCGAGGAGGAGGCCGACGCGCTGCGCCGCGAGATGCGCGCCGCTGCCTGACCCGGCCCTCCGCCCACTGACCCGCCGCACGGCTCCGTGCCGCGGTCAGTGGGTGCGGTGGTAGCTGCTCCCTGGTGTGGTCAGTGGGTGCGGTGGTAGCTGCTGCCGTCCCTGGTGCGGGCCAGGAAGCCGCCCTCGACGAGGTAGCGGCGCAGCGCGGGGGTGTCCTCGTGGACGGTCCGGATCGCGTCGTTGACCTCGCGCTCGGTATACGCGCGGCCGTCCTCGAAGAGGGTGCGGGTCAGATGGGCGAGCAGTTCCGCCCGGCGGGCCGGTTTGCGCGGTACGGAGGTGAGCCGCCCCTCCGTGAAGAACGCCTCTACGCCTTGACCCGCCACCAGGAACTCCTGCCGTCCGCACCGAACACGAGCCTCCGTTCTACCCGCAGGGCGCCTCCTCCTGCCACGCAATAAACAGCGGCACTTCCCCCGCCTCGTCCAGCACGACGATCCCGAAGGGGCGCGCGAAGCGAAGCGTCTCCGTGCGCCGGGGAGGCGGGGGCGCCGCTCCGGGGGCCATCGGCACCACACTCACGGCGGCCGCCTCCACCCCCTCCTCCGCAATCTCGAGCACCGCTTCCTGCACCACCCGTGAGAGGGCCAGCGGCTCCGGGGACAACCCGGAGAAGTCCGCGAGGCCGGTGGTGGCCCGGCGGATCCCCCACCCGGGCAGCTCACCGGTCACTTCGACGGTCGTACGGAGAGACAGGCGCGGCAGCGCGATCTCCGCACGGTCCGCCGCCGGCGGCGTCCGCTCCCCGGGCGGGGCCCACCCGGCGGGCAGTACGTCCGCGGGACCCGCGCCTTCGGGGCCGAGCAGGAACCGCACCCTGGCCGGGCCGCCGCCCCGACCGGGCGCGGCCGGTCCGTCGGACCCGGGCGGCCCGTCGTGCCCGGTCAGCCCGTTGTGCCCGGTCGGCCCGTTGTGCCCGGACCGGCAGCGCAGCTCGGCGACCCGGGTCGCGCCGACCGTCCAGATGTCCGCGAGCGGCACCCCCTTGTGCATGGTCGGCACCCGGTGACGGGTCCCGGCGGCATCGGTGAAGTCCCGGTCCGCGGTCCGGCGGCGCGGGAAGGGATCCTCCCAACGGGCTTTCAGCGCAAGGGCGTTGACCACCGCGAGGAGGGTGTCGTCGCCGATCCGCACCGGCAGCCGCTCGATCATGCCGTCGGTGGCCTCGCGCACCCAGGCATCGACCGCTGCCGGATCGAGCCGGCCCACGGCCACGTCCGGCAGTGTCTCTTGGAACTCCCGGTACACCGGCACCCTGCTCCACACGCAGGTCGCCAGCCCCAGCGCGTCGGTCCCGGCCAGCGCGCGGCTCACCGCGCCCACTGCCCGGGCGGCGTCGCCCTCGGCGACTCCGAGCAACTGCCGTATCTCCTCGGCGGTTTCGCCCCTCGCTCCGGCCGCGACGACTCCCAGCGCGAGCCACAGCCCGGCCGGTGACCTGACGAAGTCACCGCCCGCTTCCGCTCCCCGGGCGTCCGCGTGCGCCGACCACCGTGCGGCGAACCGCCGGATCTCCCCCGCCCCCGTCCGGCCTCCGCCGGACGTCTCCACCGCCTCGCGCACCTCTCGCATGAGCTGCCCCCCACCCCGACGCCCCTGGAGCCACCGACAGTAACGGCCGCCACTGACAACGCTCCGGGCTCCGGGTCCGACGCCGCCCGCTGTCGGTGACGTACGGCAGGATGGACGGCATGAGCATCGTGAAGATCAACGCACTGACCGTGCCGGCCGAACAGCGGAAGGTTCTGGAGAAGCGGTTCGCTTCGCGGGCCGGAGCCGTGGAGAACTCGGACGGGTTCGAGTGGTTCGAGTTGCTGCGGCCGGTCGAGGGGACCGACAAGTACCTCGTCTACACGCGCTGGCGCGACGAGGAGTCCTTCAAGGCGTGGATGGAGGGCCCGATGAAGGCCGCCCACCAGCAGGGTCCGGGCAGCGCGGAAGGCGGCGAGCGCCCCAGGCCCGCCGCCTCCGACTCCACGGTGTGGTCCTTCGAGGTGGTCCAGCAGGCCGGCCCGAAGGCGGGCTAGCACCTGCCGGGCCGGCGTCCACCGGCCCCGCATTGCACCGGTTCGGCGGTTCCACCGGTCCGGCGGTTCCACCGGTCCGACCGTTTCCACCGGACACACGCCTGCCCGACAAACGGCAGCCGGACACACGCCTCCCGGACACACGTCTCCCGGACACACGGCTGCCGGGCCCCGTCGCCCGGGGCCCGGCAGGAGGTCCGCGAAGAAACCCGGTACGGGCTACAGCTGGAGCAGCCGCTCCGTCACCTCGCGGTACTTGCGCAGCGCGACCCGCAGGTCCTCCGTCTCCGTCTCCCGGTCCTGGTGCTCCCAGCCGCCGCGGAGAGTGCGGCGGTGTTCCGCCAGGGTGTCCGTGAGGTGCCGCACGGCCTCCTCCAGTACGAGGTCGGCTTCCTCGACGGCGCGGCGCGGCTCGTCCACGAACTGGTTGACGGCCTGCTGGAGGCGCAGTCCCAGCTTGTCGCGCTCGCCGTGCGGCAGGAGCTGAGTCCCGCCGGTGTGTTCGGCTCCCGAGGTGTGCCCCGCCCGGCCGGCTCCACCCGCAGCGGCTCCGCGCACGGCTCCGTGCTCACCGCCCAGGTGCTGCTCGCCGCCGGTGTTCCGCTCGCCGCTCATCCCGCGCTCGCCTCCCATGCCGCGGTCGTCGCCGATGCCGCCCTCGCCGCCGACGCTCCGCTGTGTTCCCGGCCGGGCCGCGGCGCCCGGTCCGTGGCCTATGCCGCGTTCCTGCTCCGAGAGCTCCGCGTCGGTCCTGCCGCCCGGCCCGCCGGCTGCCCGGGGGTCGCCCGCCCGGAGGCCGGAGCCGCCCCGTTCCTGGGCGCCCTGCGGCCGGCGCAGCGGGCCGACCTCGTCCGAGGCACCCGCCCCGCTCACCCCGAAGTCACGTGCGGTGCGGCCCTGCTGTTCGGCCCTGACCGGGTCGTGCAGCGCGTCCGGCTCGGCTTCCGCGCCCCGCTCCGAGGGAGTGGGCACCTGGTGCGCTCCGGCGTCCGCGCCCTGTCCCTGACCTTCGTACGATGCCTTGTCATTCATCTCAGACTCCACTCCCCTTGGCGTGCCGCCCCAGCGTGCGCGGCCGATGCGAACCGTGCTTGTCCCCGCGCGGATCCCCGTGGTGTCCGCCCTCGTGGGCGGCCGTCCCGTGGCCCGTACCGCGATCGGTGACCAGTTCCTCGAAGAGCGCCCTGGCCTCGACGATCGCCTCCCGCATCTGCTCGGTGCTGCCCTCGCCGCGGGCCGCGCTCCGCACCCGGCGGAAGCCGTCGACGTGCGTGGCGTGGTGCACGGACAGGGCGTCCAGCTGCTCGCCCTCGCTCTGCGGGTAGCCACGGTCCGCGGCGACCTGGGCCAGCAGCCGGTCCGCCTCGGCGACCGCCTTCTGCGGGGAGTCGACGAACTGCTCCTGTACGCCGGCCCACTGGGCGACGTACTGCTCATGACGCTCCGGCGCCAGCGCACGCGGCTGGAAGTCGCCGTGCCGCTTCACCCGCTCCGCGAGCTCGTGCTCGGCGGCCTTGGTGTCGCCGTCGTGCCGGGCCACCACCCGTTCGTACTCGGGGCCGAACCGCCGCTTCAGGCTCCCGCCGCCCACGCGGCCCCGGCCGGGACCGAGGAAGACGACGGCCGCCGCGACGGCGATCACGACCACCACGATCAACACAATGATCAGGACTGTGGACATGCTCTGCCTTTCCGGTACTTGGAACCGCTACAGGGACGTGTGCGGCCACTGCGGAGAACTCCGGCCCGCAAGGGCCTCTCCCCCACCGGGTGACCCGTAATCCGCTGGCCAAACGGTCGCCGCGTCCGGTACAGAGACGCCCATGACCTGGATCATCGGTGCCGAACGGCCCGACACCCCCGACGCGACGACCCTGCGCCGCGACTACTACGACGAGGTCGCGAGCCGGTACTGGAACCGGCCGGCCACCGAGCGGGAGATCGACGAGGGGCTCACCGGCGACGGCACGGACCTGCTGGTACCGCCGACCGGTGCGTTCGTCGTCGGCCGCTACGAGGGCAAGGCGTCCGCCTGTGCCGGGCTTGTCGTGCTGGGCCCCGGACTCGCCGAGCTGACAAGGGTGTTCGTACGACCCGAAGCGCGCGGTACGGGCGGTGGCGGGCTCCTCCTGCAGGCGATCGAGGAGAGGGCACGCGCGTACGGCATCCGCCGTATCCAGCTCGACACCCGCAACGACCTGGTGGAGGCGCGCGCGCTGTACGCGAGGCACGGCTACCGCGAGGTCCCCGCGCACAACGCGAAGCGGTACGCGGAGCACTGGTTCGCGAAGGATCTCACTGCGAGCTGAGGGATCCCACCGCAAGCCGCACCGCAAGCCGAAGTCCCGCCCTCGTCCCTCCCGTTCTGAACGGATATGCGCCCGCCCGCACTGCCCTCCCTGTGGGGACCCCGGCAGAGGGTCTGCATAATCGCTGGCAGCTCAAGGGAGGGGACCCCATGGAAAACGGACACCCATGTCCGCAATGCGGTACGGAACGGGCAGCACCGGACGGAAACAGACCCGGCCCGGGCGCACCTGCCTGTGACTGCGCACGCCACGCGGCGGAGGCGCACCATGCGGACCGCACGGCGGAGCTGGCGGACGCGGAGGACTTCAACCCCCTCCGCATCCGTCCGTACGTGCATCTGGCCGGCCCGCAGGACGAGGGGCCCGGCGCGGCCCCGCAGGGCTTTCACGAGCAGGGCCCCGGGAGCACGGAAACCCCGTACGACGACAACACCCACCCGGCGGCGCGGACCATGCCCCTGCGGCCGGTCCACGCGGCGCCCCCGTACGGCGCGCGCCCCGGTGGCGACACCTTCGCCGACGGCCCCGGCGGTGCCCCGGTGGCGTACGCCGACGCGCCCGCACCCCGCCGTTCGCGCACCGTGCTCTTCGCGGCCGCGGCCGCGGTGGCCGTGGTGGCGGCCGGAGCCGCCTTCGCCTCCGGGGCCTTCGACGGCGGCTCCGAGGAGCCCCTCGCCCTCCCGGCGGTCAGTACGTCCACCCCCACCCTGATCACCGAGCCGGCCTCCGCGAGCGCACCCTCCCCCACGTCGTCCTCGGCCGCGCCCTCCGCGACCGTCTCGCGCACCACCCGGCCGACACCGGTCAGGGCCTCCCCCACCGCGACCCCGACCCGGCCGCCGGCCACGGCGTCCTCGAAGCCCCCGGCGCCCCCCGCCACCACCGCGGCGCCCCCACCGACGGCCCCCGCGCCGCCCCCGCCCGCGGCGACCGCACCCGCTGCCTCCCTCGCGCAGGGCTCCAGCGGACCCGAGGTGGTGGAATTGCAGGAACGGCTGTCCCAGGAATGGCTGTACAGCGGCCCGGCGCACGGCAGGTACACCTCCCGGGTGGCCGACGCGGTGGCCCGGTTCCAGTCGTACACGGACATCGAGGACGACCCCGAGGGCGTGTACGGGCCGGCCACCCGTGCCGCTCTGGAGGCCAGGACCAGGGAGCCGTAGACACGCGCCGCGCGGCCTGCCGGGGCGGGGTGGCGCGAACCCCCACTTGTTTTGTATCGTGCAAGAACAAAGTGGTTCCGTCCGCATACCCTGACCGGTGGACGGAACCGCTTGTTTCTTTCCCGCGCCCTCGATCAGCCTTTCCTCCCGCGCCCTAGACCCGCTTCCCTTCCCGCGCCCTCTCCCAGCGCCCTGGAGTCCGCATGCCGGCCGCCGCCACCCCCGCCACCCCCGTAGTCCTGCCGTTCAAGGCACTCCTGCTCGACATGGACGGCACCCTCGTCAACTCCGACGCGGTGGTCGAACGCTGCTGGCGGGAGTGGGCCGTCGAGCACGGCCTGGACCCTGTGGAGGCACTCAAGGTGGTCCACGGCCGCCAGGGCTACGCGACCATGGCGGTGCTCCTCCCGGACCGCCCGATGGAGCAGAACCACGCCGACAACCGCGTGATGCTCGCCAAGGAGACCGCCGACACCGACGGAGTGGTCCCGATACCGGGCGCGCCCGCGTTCATGGCGGCGCTCGCGGATCTGCCGCACGCCCTGGTCACCTCCGCCGACGAGAAGCTGGCGCAGGCCCGGATGACGGCCGCCGCGCTGCCGATGCCTCAGATGCGGGTCACCGCCGAGCTGGTGTCCGCGAGCAAGCCGGACCCGGAGGGCTTCCTCAAGGGTGCTGCCGAGCTGGGCTTCGACGCCGCGGACTGCATCGTCCTGGAGGACTCCGGAGCGGGCATCGCGGCGGGCAGGGCGGCCGGGATGCGGGTGCTCGGCATCGGTCCGCGTGCGGCCGAGCACGACCCGACGGCGCTGGTCGGCGACCTCACCCAGGTCCGCGTCGTGACCGCCGAGGACGGTTCGACGGCCCTGCACCTCACCGTCTGACCCCCCTCCCGGCCCGACATCGAAGAGGGGCGGCCCGCAGCGAGTGCTGCGGGCCGCCCCTCTTCGCGTACGCGTCCCCATGCCCGCGTACGGGCGCGGGCCCGGTCAGCCCGCGACGGCCTCGTACAGGCTGAACGCCGCCAGCGCGAGCATCAGGCAGGCAGCCACCCTGGTGATCAGCCGCAGCGGCACCCGCTTCATCAGGGCCTGGCCGCCGACGATGCCCAGGCCCGCGACGGCCCACAGCGCGAGGACGGCGCCGATGCCGACGGAGACGGGGTTGTCGTAGCGGGCGGCCAGGGTCGCCGTCATGATCTGCGTGATGTCGCCGAACTCGGCGACCAGGATGAGCATGAAGCCGGCGCCGGACACCTTCCAGAAGGACTGGTCCTTCGGCGCCTTGATCTCCTCGTCGTCGTCGTCCTTCTTGAACAGGAGCACCAGGGCTCCCACCAGGAACAGCACGCCCACGACCGTCTGCACGATCCACTGCGGCAGCAGGGTGAGCACACTGCCCGCCGCGATGGCGATGCAGACATGGACCAGGAAGGCCGCGGCGACACCCGCGAAGACGTAGCTCGCGCGGTAGCGGGTGCCGAGCATCAGGCCGGCGAGGGCCGTCTTGTCCGGAAGTTCGGCCAGGAACACGGTCCCGAAGGTAATGGCCATGACGGTAAAGCTGATCATGGAAGGGCTTCCTCTATCGGTCGGGCTGCCCGTACCGAGAGACCTGCCTGTTTCCGGGGTCGCTTCGGCACGGCAGCGTCGTCAACACACAACAAACACTGCGGCCGAAGGTCTCGCTGGCCGACACGGCGGACCGTGGGCCTCCGGGCGCCGGCTGAGCGAACTCAGCAGTATGTCGACGATCCGGCGAAGAGCTACTCCCCTTCTGCTCGTACAAGGGTACGGGACGGCGCCGCCTGCGTGACCATCCCCCGCTCCGGCCCGGTGCGGCACGGTGAGACCCGGGGTCCGGGCCCGGTCCGGTCCCGACCCCGGTAGCAGTGTCTTCGGCACGGCGGTCCCCGACCGGGCCCCACCGCGAGCCCCCTCCTCCACCGCGCCGTACCGCACCCGCGACGCGCCCAGCGAACGCCGCCCGCCCAGCACCGCCGCGACGAGCGCACGGCCCTTGAGGGGGACAGTGACGCGGCGGCAGCGCGCGAGCACCCACGATCGGCAGTCCCCCCAACCCCTTCTGCGTGTCCGCCCGGTGTCGGATCGTCGGATCCGGTGAATGCCTTGATATGACGTGCCCATGTCGCCACCCTGTTACCTGGCGCACGCCTCCCGGAAACCCGGCGTCGCCACGATGGCCGGGCTGCGCGGGAGTTGACGGGACGCGTGGCTCAACTTCCCCCCACGTCACGGGAGTTCACATGTCACGCCATGCCTCCACCCGTTCTGCGAAGTTCTACGCGCGTCGCGCCTCGGTCGCGGGCGGCGCAGCCGTCCTCGCGGTCACCGGCCTCCTCGCCACCGCCCCCACCTCCGTAGCGGCGCCGCCCCCGCCTGTCGACGCGGCCACCGCCCGCACCTACCTCGCCGCGCTCACCGTGCGGGCCGAGGGCAGCTCCGACGGCTACAGCCGGGAGAAGTTCCCGCACTGGAGCACGCAGTCCGGCGCGTGCAACACCCGCGAAGTGGTCCTGAAGCGGGACGGGAAGAACGTCGAGCAGGACAGCGCGTGCGCCGCGGTCCGCGGAAGCTGGTTCTCCGAGTTCGACGGAGCCACCTGGACGGCCGCCTCCGACGTCGACATCGACCACATGGTGCCGCTCTCCGAGGCATGGCGCTCCGGCGCGAGGGACTGGACGACCACCGCCCGCCAGTCCTTCGCCAACGACCTGACGCGACCGCAGCTGATCGCCGTCACCGACAACGTGAACCAGGAGAAGGGCGACAAGGACCCGGCGGAGTGGCTGCCGCCCAGGACCGCCTACACGTGCACGTACGTCCGGATGTGGGTGCACGTGAAGCACCACTGGAAGCTGACCGTCGACCAGGCGGAGAAGACCGCCCTGACCGGCGTGCTCAACAACTGCTGAGCCCCGCGTCCCCCACCGCGGCACGGCGGTGAAGGCGCCGGACCGAAGGTCAACGGCAAGTTGACGTGAGGAACTCACCCGTACCCCTCCGTCGTTCCGTACCGTACGGGCTGGCCCCGCACGGGGGACGACGGAGGAGGACACATGACCGGGCTGCGCCTGGGACCAGTACTGAGGTACGTCGACTGGGACGCGGGCGACGCCGCGACCGTGTGGGTGGAGACGGAGCGGCCCTGCACGGCGGAGGTCGTCTGCGAGGGCGGCGGCGGAGGGACGGCCGAGACCTTCCAGGTGGCGGGCCACCACTACGCCCTGATCCCGGTGACCGGCCTGCGCCCGGGCACGTCGACGCCGTACGAGGTGCGGCTCGGCGGCAGCAGGGTGTGGCCGCTGGAGAACTCCGCCTTCCCTCCGAGCACCATCAACACCCCGCTGCCGGACTCCGGCACGGCCCGGATCACCTTCGGTTCGTGCAGATGGGCGGCGCCCGCCGAGGGAGAGAAGGACCCGGCGGGGCCGGACGCGCTGGACACCCTGTCGGCGCGCATCGCCGGCGACCCGGACGGCGAGCGCCCGGACGTGCTCCTGCTGCTCGGCGACCAGGTGTACGCCGACGAGATCTCCCAAGCCACCCGCCGCTGGCTGGCCGCCCGCCGGGACCTGCGCGAGCCGCCGGGCGTGGAGGTCGCGGACTACGAGGAGTACACCCGCCTCTACTACGAGTCCTGGCTGGACCCCGAGGTGCGCTGGCTGCTGTCCACCGTGCCCACCTGCATGATCTTCGACGATCACGACGTCATCGACGACTGGAACACCAGCGCGGCCTGGGTGGCCGATATGCGGGCCACCCCCTGGTGGCGCGAGCGCATCCTCAGCGGGCTCATGTCGTACTGGGTCTACCAGCACCTGGGCAACCTCTCCCCCGCCGAACTGGACGGCGACGAGCTGTACGCAGCGGTGCGCGACGCGCGCGACGGGACGGACGTGCTGCGGAAGTTCGCGGCCCGGGCGGATCTCGACCCGGCAAGCGTGCGCTGGAGCTACCGGCGCGACTTCGGCCCGGTGCGGCTGCTGATGGTGGACACCAGGGCGGCGCGGGTACTGGAGGAAGGCGCGCGGGCGATGCTCGACGAGGGCGAAGCGCGCTGGCTGGCCGACCAGGCGCTCGACGACTCGCGCCCGTACGACCACCTGCTGATCGGCACCTCGCTGCCGTGGCTGCTTCCGCCGCTGATACACGATGCCGAGGGGTGGAACGCGGCCCTGGCCTCGGGGGCCCGCGGCCGGCGCTGGGCCCGGATCGCCGAGGACCTGCGCAGACGCTCGGACCTGGAGCACTGGGCGGCGTTCCCCGCCTCCTTCGAGCGGCTCGCCCGGCTGATCGCCGAGGCCGGCAGCGGACCCGGCGCCCCGGCCACGGTGTGCGTGCTGTCGGGGGACGTCCACCACGCGTACGTCGCCGAACCCACCCACTGGCCCCCGGACGCGGCCCCCGACACCGCCCGGGTCTTCCAGCTGACCTGCTCACCGGTGCACAACGGCATCCCGTCGTCGATCAAGCTCGGCTTCCGGTTCGGCTGGAGCGCGACCGGCCGGCGCCTGGGGCGACGGCTGGCCCGGCACGGCCGTCTCGGCCGCCCGGTGCTGCGGTGGCGGCGCACCGGCGGCCCCTGGTTCGGGAACCAGCTGATGACCCTGACCATGCGCGGGCGCACCGCCGAGCTGCGGCTGGAACAAGCGCAGCGGGTGCGCGGGGAAGAGCAGGAGAGCGGCCCTGCCCGTTTGGTGACCGCGATGACCACAAAGCTGACACACGAATGACACAAAGGAGGCAACTGGCGTAAGAGAAGAGCCACTTGGGAGCGAAAACCAGCCATGAGCAGAAAGTTGAACTTGCAAGCACAGTGAGGCATACCTAACCTCTGGGTACTCGCCGTCCCCCTTCGGGCTGCGTTCGCACGACGTCCCCACCGCCCGCGAGGCCCTCCCCGGCCGACCGAAGGAGTCCCCCGCTCATGACCGCTCCCTCTTCGCCCCCGTCCCTCGCCGCACGGCTGACGGGTTCCAGTCCGTACGCCCTCGGCCTGTTCCGCTTCGTGACCGGCCTGCTCTTCGCGTGCCACGGTGCCGCCACCCTCTTCGGTGTGCTCGGCGGCGTGGGCGGCACCGGCGGGACCGCTCCCGTCGGGGCCTGGCCCGGCTGGTACGCGGCGGTGATCCAGCTGGTCGGCGGCGTCCTGGTGGCGCTCGGCCTCTTCACCAGGACCTCGGCGCTGATCGCCTCCGGTTCGATGGCGTACGCCTACTTCGTCATGCACCAGCCGGAGGCCCTGTGGCCGATGGAGAACGGCGGCGAGGCGTCCGCGATGTTCTGCTGGGCGTTCCTGCTGCTGGTCTTCACCGGGCCCGGCGCGGCCTCGCTCGACGGCCTGCTGGCGGGCCGCCGCACCCAGGCCGGCACACGCCCCGAGGAGCAGCGGGCGACCGCTGCCGCCTGAGCCGGGCGCCCGGGCCCGTCCGGTCCGGAGCGACCCGGCCGGTCCGTTCAGAAGCAACCCGGCCCGTCCGGTCCGGAGCAACCCGGCCGGTCCGTTCAGAAGCAACCCGGCCCGTCCGGTCCGGAGCAACCCGGCCCGGTTGCCCAGGAGCGACCCGCCCGCCGGCCGATCCGGGGCAACCGGGCCGGCCGATCCGGGCGGCCCGGCCGCGTGCCGTGGGTGTCCGGGCCGCTCCCGCTCGGCGGCCCGGACACCCACGGCGTACCGGCGCGACAGCCCGGGTTTCCGGCCGGGCTCCCGCGAAAGCCTTCACCCCCGGCGACGTGATCTCCCCGACATCAGGCGTCCCAGGGCCTCACCGCCGTCCCGTCGGGCGTAGTGTGGAACGCTGTTAAGCCGCCCCTGCCGCTCCCCATGCGACGTCGCGGCGTTGTTCCTGACCAACCGGGGAGTCCGCAGTGCTGGAGAGTCTTGGGTCGCTGACCGGCGGCCCTTGGATCTACGCGGTGATCGGCGTGTCCATCGTCCTGGACGTGTTCCTGCCGATCCTGCCGAGCGGGGTTCTGGTGATCACCGCGTCCACCGCGGCGGCCGCGGGAGCGACCAACGCAAACGTCCCCGATTCCTTCTCCCAGGACCTCCCGGACCTGCTCCTGCTGGCTCTGTGCGCGGCCACCGCCTCGCTCCTGGGCGATGTGGCGGCCTACCGGCTGGCCTGGCGCGGCGGCGCCCGTCTGGACGCGGCCATCGCCCGCTCCCGACGGCTGAGCGCCGCGCAGGAACGACTCGGCACCGCCCTCAGCCGGGGCGGCGGCATCCTCGTCGTCATCGCCCGCTTCGCACCGGCAGGCCGCTCGGTGGTCTCCCTGGGCGCGGGCGCGGCCCACCGCGCCGCGAAGGAATTCGTCCCGTGGTCGGCGCTGGCGGGGGTCGCATGGGCGGTCTACAGCGTGGGGCTCGGCTATTTCGGCGGTCAGTGGCTGGGCGCGAGCTGGCTGAGCACCGGCCTGTCGGTGCTGGCCCTGTTCGTCGCGGGGGCGCTGGCGGCCTACGTGGTGCGCCGGCCCCGTACTTCCAGCCCCGCCAACAGCTTGGCGGTCGCCTCGGCCACCTCCCCCACGGCCTGATCGAAGACCTCCCTGTTGTGCGCGGCGGGCGCGCGGAAACCGGAGATCTTCCGTACGTACTGCAACGCGGCGGCGGCGATCTCCTCCCCGGTGGCCTCTTCGGGGATGGCGGGCGGACGAAGCGTCTTGATGCTGCGGCACATACGGACAACGGTAGCGAGCCCCACTGACAACGGCCCCCGCACGGCACACACACCGCCCTCTCCCCCGGCAGCCGGCGCCGGCCCACCAGGTCAGCGGCGGCATCTACGAGTGCTTGGCCGAGGATCATGGCCGGGAGTCCGGCACGCTCCCGGCCTGCTGCGGGGCCGCAGACCGGCACCGGCGCACGCGAAGGCCCCCGACCTGATCAGGTCGGGGGCCTTCGGCATCCGGTGGGCGCGGACGGTTTCGAACCGCCGACATCCGCCTTGTAAGGGCGGCGCTCTACCCCTGAGCTACGCGCCCGGGCATGAGGCAACAGCGTACATGGCGACAGGGCGTGCTCCACACACCGATCCCGGGGACGGGCTGGTCAGGACGGGGGCGGAGCGGGAGGCGGAGCGGGAGGAGCCGCGCGGTCCTCCAGAAGGTGCGGACGGGGCGGTCCGGCGGGACGAGCGGCCGGGGGTTACCCCCACCCCCGGGCCGGTGGCCGGCCGGATCGACCGGCCCCTCCCGGATTTCTAAAGTGGTGGCACACCGACCGTACGCAGCAGGGGGAATCGTCATGGCAGTCCGGAAACCCACCACCACCCGCACCCTCCTCGCCGCAGGTGGGGCCGCGCTCCTCGCGCTCACGGTCGCCGGGTGCGGCGGTACGGACGCCTCCGAGGCCCCCGTGGAGAAGAAGTCCTTCGCCTTCAGCGGGAAAACGCTGACGGTCAGGGGCGACAACTCCCGGCTGGAACTGGTGCCTGCCGACGTCAAGGACATCGAGGTGGAGCGGCAGGTGGACGGCTGGGTGTTCCTCGGGGGCGGCCCCCACGCGGTGTGGGAGCTGACCGGGAACACCCTCAAGCTCCAGGTGGAATGCGACGGCCTGGCCTCGGACTGCCAGGGCCGGCACACACTGAAGGTGCCGCGCGGCGTCGCCGTGACGATCGAGAACGACAACGGCAGCGTGCACGCCACGGGATTCGACACCGACCTCAAGGTGACGTCCGACAACGGCGCCATCAACCTCAGGGACGTGCGGGGCAAGCTGGACCTGGAGAGCGACAACGGTGCGATCAAGGGCCAGGGGATCGCCACGAAGTCGGTGACCGCGAAGTCCGACAACGGCAAGATCGAGCTGGCCTTCAGCGCCGTGCCCGACCTGGTGGACGGGCAGAGCAACAACGGAGCCATCCGGCTCACCCTGCCGAAGTCGCAGTACAAGGTCGAGACCCGCACCGACAACGGCAAGGTGACGGTGGACGTGCCGAAGTCCGACGCCAGCACCCATCTGGTGAAGGCCAGGACCGACAACGGCGAAGTCACCCTCCAAAGCGCGAACTAACCGGGCCGTGTGTTCGTCCTTACCTGGTGGGAGAATGAACCAGGCGGGACGGACACGGCACGGGAGAGGGATGTGGCGGCGACACACGCGCAGCACACGCAGCGAGTAAGCCGTCTGGCTCCACGCCGTCCGGAACCGGTCCCCGTGCCCGCAGCCGGGCCCCGAGCGGGCCGGGGCGCCTTCCGCGAGCTGCTGGCGTCGGCGCTCCTGCCGATCCCGCTGCTCATGGTTGCCGCCGCCGCGCTGCCGCTCTCCTTCGCGGGCGGCGGCACCCGCCGCTGGTTCGGCGGCCGCAACGAAAGCGCCCGGGCCGACGCACAGGCGGCCAAGGACGCCGCGGCGGCCGCGTTCTACGAGCTGGACACCGCGCAGCGGGATCTGCGGATCTCGATCGAGACGATCACCGCGGTGGACAGTTCCCCGGGGGCCCTGCGCACGGCTCAGCAGTTCGCCTCGCTGGGGCAGCGCATCGACGAAGTCAGTCATACGTACATCACGGCCGTCGACGCCCATGACCTGGACCGCGACGATCTCGACGCGGGAGAGGCCGCACGGGCCAGGACCGAGCTCGGGAAGGCCACGGACGAGCTGGTCCGTGTCAAGGGCGAGCTGGACCGCTTCCAGCAGGGGCTGGGGCCGCTGCTGGACAAGGCGGAGACACAGCTCGCCCGGCTGGCCCCGGCGGTGGAGCGGGCCCGGCAGTCGCTGCTTGCCGCGAGCAACGCGTTGGACGCGGTGCGGGCGGCAGGGCTGCGGGCGGACGACCTCGCGGCCCGGCTCGCGGCCCTGGGCCCCGAGCTGACCAGGCTGAACCAGGGCGCCGGACAGCACGGGGTGCCCGAGACGCTGGCCCGGGCCGAGCACGTGCAGCGTGACGCCGAGGCTGTACGGGCCGAGGCGGCACGGCTGCCGGAACGGGCTGCCGAGATCGACAAACGGCTGGTGTCGCTGCGCACCCGCGCACAGGCCCTGACCACCAGGGCGGGCAAGGTCGACCCGGTGCTGAGTGAGCTGCGGCGGCGCTTCACCGTCGCGTGCTGGCAGGACCTCCAGCAGGTTCCGGCGCAGGCCAGGGAGAACGTGGCGCTGGCCGAGCAGCGTCTCAAGGAGGCGTCGAAGGCGCGCGACGAACAGCGCTGGCCGGACGCGACCTCCCTGCTGAGCACGGTACGCGCGCTGCTGAACGGCACGGACGAGGCGGTCTCCGCCGCGGGCGACCGCCTGCAGCGCCTCAACGCCGTGGCCAAGGACCCGGAGCAGGAGATCCAGCGCACCCGCTTCGCCATCCGTGACGCGCAGCGCCTGGCCATGGCGGGCCGCAGTACGCCCGATCCGCGCCACGCCCGTCCGCTGGACGACGCGGTGGCCCGGCTGGAGCGGGCGATCGCCGCCCTGGAGGGCCGCCACCCGGACTACTGGCACTTCCTCACGGAGACGGAGGCGGTGCGCCGCACGGTGGCCCGGGTCGTCTCGGAGATCCGGGAGGAGCGGGGCGCGGGAGCGTAGCGGCACCGCCTAATCTGGTGCCATGCCCCGTTACGAATACCGCTGCCGGCCCTGCGACTCCACCTTCGAACTGACCCGCCCCATGGCGGATTCCGGCGCACCCGCCGTCTGCCCGGACGGCCACGAGGACACGGTCAAGCTGCTGTCCGCGGTGGCCGTGGGCGGCAGCGCCGCCTCCTCGGCCGCGGCTCCTGCGGGCGGAGGCGGTGGGGGCTGCTGCGGTGGCGGTTGCTGCGGATAGCCGCCCTCGCCGGGGGCGGTGGCCGCCGAGGGAGTAGCCGTCGTGGGGTCGCCGGGAGGCCGGAGTCAGCGTTTGCGGGAGAGCGTGATGCCGTCCGAAACCGGCAGCATGACGCTCTCCATCCTGGCGTCCTTCGCCACGTGCGTGTTGAAGGCCTGAATGGCTGCTGCCTTGCCCGTCGCCCGCGGGTCGACGACCCCGCCGCCGTACAGCACGTTGTCGCTGACGATCACCCCGCCGGGACGCAGGCGCGGTACCAACTCCTCCCAGTACGCGATGTAGTTGTCCTTGTCGGCGTCGAGGTAGACGAGGTCGATGTACGGCTCGTCCGGCATCGCGCGCAGGGTGTCCAGGGCGGGTGCGATACGCAGCTCGATCCGGTCCGCGACGCCGGCCGCGGCCCATGCCTCCCGCCCGTACGCCGTCCACTCCTGTGACACGTCGCACGCGACCAGCTTCCCGTCGGCAGGCAGCGCCTGTGCCATGGCCAGGGCCGAGAACCCGGTGAAGGTGCCCACCTCGACGATGTGCCGGGCCCCTGTCAGCCGGACCAGGAACGCAAGCAGCGGCCCCTGCTCCTCCGCCGACTGCATGCCCGCCTCAGCGGGAAAGCGTGCGTAGGTGGTCTCGATCAGCGCGCGCTGGACCTCGTCCAGCGGCGGGTTGTGCGCCAGGACGTAGGCGTACAACTCATCAGTGATCCTGGTGCTGTTGCCCTTGCTCATTCGCTGCTCCCCAAGTACCTGAGTACGGCCAGAACGCGGCGACTGTAACCGGTGCTGCCGGTCAGTCCGAGCTTGTCGAAGATCGCATTGGCGTGTTTCTCCACGGCGCTGAGCGAGATGTGCAGCCGTCTGGCCACCGAGGGATTGGTGTGCCCCTGGGCCATCTCGCCGAGCACCTCGCGCTCGCGCACGGTGAGGCGGGACAGCGGGTCGCTGCCGTTGGACCGGCGCACCAACTGCCGGACGACCTCCTCGTCGAAGGCCGCCTGCCCTGCCGCCACCCGCTCCAGCGCGTCGAGGAACTCGTCGACCTGGACCACCCGGTCCTTGAGCAGATAGCCGACGCCGCCCGCGTCGTCGGTGAGCAGTTCGGTGGCGTACCTCTTTTCGACGTACTGGGACAGGACCAGCACTCCGACCCCGGGGTGGCGGCCCCGGATGTCGAGGACGGCGCGCAGCCCTTCGTCGGTGTGGGTGGGCGGCATCCGCACGTCAGCGACCACCACGTCGGGGGGCGTCCGCCCGACCGCGGCGAGCAGGGCTTCGGCGTCGCCGACGGCCGCGAGCACTTCGTGTCCCTCCTCGGCGAGCAGCCGCACCAGTCCCTCCCTCAGCAAAGTCGAGTCCTCGGCCAGGATTACGCGCATGGGATCTCCGCGGTGATGGTGGTGGGGCCGCCGGGCGGGCTGACGACGGTGAACCTGCCGTCGAGGGCCGCGACACGTCTGCCGAGTCCTATCAGGCCTCCCCCGGCCGGGTCGGCGCCGCCCACCCCATCGTCCTCGACGACGACCCTCAACAGGCCGTCGCACCAGTCCAGTTCGAGGCGGAGGCGGGAGGACTTCGCATGCTTGACGGCGTTGGTGACGGACTCGGCGACCACGAAGTACGCGACGCCGGCCGCGGCGGGCGGGGGCTCGGTGCCGAACCCCTCGTACTGCACGAGGACCGGCATCTGGACGCGCGCCACCACGGTCTCCACCGCCGCCCGCAGGCCCGCCTCGTCGAGCACGGTCGGATGGACCCGCCAGGCCACCTCGCGCAGTTCGTCCAGGGCCCTGCGGCTCTCCTCGTGCGCCTGGAGCAGCAGATGCCGGGCGTGCTCGGGGTCCTGGCTCCGGCGGGCCCGCCCGATCAGCATGCCCAGGGCCACCAGCCGTTGCTGCACACCGTCGTGCAGGTCCCGCTCGATCCGCCGGCGCTCGTCCTGCACCGCTTCGACGACCCCGGCGCGGCTGGCGGCGAGTTCGGCGATGCGGTGCTCCAGAGCGGAGGAGCTGCTGGGTCCGAGGAAGCGCCGGGCCAGTTTCCCCTCCAGGAAGGCAAGTCCGAAGACGCCCTGGAAGGAGAGCAGGAACAGCAGGAGCCCGGCGGCGCTGGAGTAGGCGACCGTGAGGGGGTTGTCGATGTCCTCGACCAGCCAGCCGTAGGCGAAGAAGGTGCCGAATCCCGCGCCCACCACCACGTACACGAGGACCACGGCCCCCAGCAGTCCCGGTATCCAGCGGACGGCGAGGTAGCGCAGGGCCTGGGCGCCGTCGTACGCCGCGGAGACCGGGAGGTCGAGCAGGACCTCCAACCGGACCCGCTCCACGGCGGTCAGCCGCATCGCCACCGCCCGCAGGGGCCGCAGCACCACGCGCCGGCCCCGCGGCCAGGCGAGGACCGGCAGCAGGACCGCCCCCGAGACCAGGGTGAGGACCAGCTCGACCAGCGCCGTGCAGGCACCCAGTGCCAGCCCCGCCGCCAGCTCAACTCCCCTTCGCACCAACGATTTCATGATCAGAACGTAGCCCGGACGGGGCTGCCGGCACATTGCGGTCTTCCGCACTCTTTTCCTGCGGGAGACCGCAATCGATCCTGCGGTCTTCTTCAGTGTGCCTTCAGCCTCGATTCCGTAGCGTGGAAGGCATGATCGAAAGCAGCGCACCTCAGTGGATCAACACCCTCATGGACACCATGGGGGCGCCCGGCGCCGGCCTCGCCATCGCCCTGGAGAACCTCTTTCCCCCGCTTCCGAGCGAAGTGATCCTGCCGCTGGCCGGGTTCGCGGCCGGGTCGGGACAGATGAGCCTGTGGGCCGTTCTGCTGTGGACCACGGCCGGCTCGGTGATCGGTGCGCTCGCGTTGTACGGGGTGGGCGCGCTTCTCGGGCGCGACCGGACGGTGGCGATAGCGGCGAAGCTGCCGCTGGTGAAGGTGTCGGACATCGAGCGGACCGAAGCGTGGTTCACCAAGCACGGCACCAAGGCGGTGCTGTTCGGCCGGATGATTCCTGTCTTCCGCAGTCTCATATCCGTGCCTGCGGGGATCGAGCGGATGTCGATACCGGTGTTCCTCGGGCTCACGACGCTGGGCAGCGCGGTGTGGAACACCCTGTTCGTGCTTGCCGGGTACCTGCTGGGCGACAACTGGGAGGAGGTGTCGGGCTATGTCTCGTTGTATTCGAAGGTGGTGCTGGGCGTGGCAGGGCTCGCGGTGGTGGCCTTCGTTGCGGTCCGGGTGGCCAGGAAGAAGGGCACGGGCCGCAGGCGGAGCGAGGGAGCCGGGTCGGCACCGGCCGTCAACGGGCGGGCCGGCTCCGATCAGCCGCGCGAATGAACTGCCGCAGGATCTCCTCTCCGGCGGCGATCCCGGCCTCGGGCAGGACGGTGAGGGCCGGGGCGTTCCACCCCGCGTCGGCGAGCTCGCCGTGGCCGGGGCGCCACGCAAGGTCGGCAGCCTCCAGCAGGTCCGCGTCGAGGAGGGAGTCACCGGCGGCGAGGGTGAGCGAGGCACCGGTGCGGCGGGCCACCTCACGGACTGCGGCACTCTTGGTCAGCGGGTCGGGCACGACGTAGATCTTGCGGCCCTGGAGCGAGACGTTCCAGCCGCGCGGCGCGGCCCATTCGGCCAGTTCCTTGACCCAGCCATCCGGGAGCAGGGCGCGTTCCACGACCAGGTAGGCGAAGAGGTCCTCGGCCACCCGGTCCTTGAGCAGCCAGGCAGGATCGGCGGTGCGGGCCAGCTCGGCGCGGATCTCGGCGAGTGGGGCGCACTCGTCGGCGAGCCGCCGGGCCACCTGCTCCTGCCAGTCGGGGTCGGACACACCGTGGACGAGCAGGTGCCCGCCGTTGGCACAGATCGCGAACTCGGGGGCGGGACCGGGAAGATGAATGCGGTGGTACTGCTCGCGGGTGCGGGTCGTCGTGGGCACGAAGAGCGTGTCGGGGGTCTTGGAGGCCAGCTCGGCCAGCAGTCCCGCGGCGGTCTCCGTGACGTAGGAGAGCGGCTTGCCCTCGTACACCTCGACGCACAGCAGGCGCGGTGCCTGGGCGTCGGGCATGCGCAGTCCGAGCGCGGCGGAGGAGTAGATCAGGGTGCGGTCGAGGTCACTTGCGACCAGGACGGGCCCGGCCTCGGGATGCGGGGTGGTGCTCACTTGGTGTCGACCGCCTTGCCGTCGGCGCCGGTCGCACCCCGGGTGAAACGGGGGTGGATCAGTCCGACGCACGTGTACGGGAGGTTGTCGACCTCCTCGATGGGGACGCCGCGCTGCTCCGCCAAGAGGCGTACGTGGCCGAGGTCCGCGCCCGCGCCGCGCCGGGCGAGGATCTTCCAGGGGACCCGCCGCAGCAGGACGCGGGTCGTTTCGCCGACTCCGGGCTTGACGAGGTTGACGTCATGGATGCCGTAGTCCTCGCTGATCCGCTCCACGGCGGCCCAGCCCTCCCAGGTGGGAGTGCGGTCCGTGCCCTGGAGGGTCTTGACCTCGGCGTCGACGGTCTCGGTCACCTCGTCGAAGCGGGCGGCGACCGTGTCGAGGAAGAATCCCGAGACATCGCTGCCGGCGAGTTCCCGGTAGAACTTCCCGCCGTGGAAGTCGTCCGGGCCGACCAGGTCGGACCGGAGCACGGTGCGCGAGATCAGGCCGGAGACTGTGGAGTTGAGGCAGGCGGACGGGATCAGGAAGTCCTCCCTGGTACCGAAGGTGCGTACGCAGGAACCGGGGTCGGCGAGGACCGCGATCTCCGGGTCGAAGCGGTGGAGGGTGGCGTCGGTTCCCTCGGCCCGGTGGAACTCGGCGATTCCGTCGGCGAGTTCGCGGGTGATGGCGCCCTTGCCGGTCCAGCCGTCGACGAAGACGACGTCCGCCGGGTCGTGGTGGGCGGCGAGCCAGCGCAGGGCGTTGGCGTCGATGCCCCGGCCGCGGACGATGGACACGGCGTAGTGCGGCAGGTCGAGACCGTGCCGGTGCCGGGCCCAGCGCCGCATCAGCACACCGACGGGCGTGCCGGCCCTGGCGAGCGAGACCAGGACCGGGCGGGGCGAGCGCTCGGCGAGCACGGTTTCGGTGACGGTGCCGACCGCGTGGGCGATCCGCACCGCCGAGTCCTCCAGCGCGGAGCGGAAAAGCTCCTGGTACTCGGCGGTCGGCTGGTACTCGACCGGCAGCGACTCCGCGTAGTGTGCGCCGCCCGCCTGGATCGCCTCCTCACGTTCCTCCGTAGGTGCTTCCAGGGGCAGACCGGACAGGTCCTGGAGGAGCCACCCGACGTCGTCGGGCGCGTAGGAGGAGAAGCCGGGCCCTCTGAGGGGCTCGGGGAGACGGCCCGGGTGGCGGCCGGGGAGGGTTCGAGGCATGGACGGCTCCTGCGCCTGCGGGGAAGGACGGGGGACGTACGAGGGGACGACCGCGAGCAGGACACGGCCCGTGTGCTCGGCCAGGCGGGCCAGCAGGCCGTCGGGGGCGTGCAGTGGCGGGGTGTCGGCGACCTGGTCGACCACGACGACCACGGCGTCGAAGCAGGCTCCGGCGACGTTGTAGGCGTAGCGCTCGCCGGGACCGTCGGCGGGGTGGTCGTGGGCGGGGAAGGCCAGCCGGGTGCGGATGGCGTAGCCGGGGTCGTCCACGGCGAGGACGGGCGAGCGGGTCGTGGTGGAGAAACGGACGTCGGCACCGGTGCGCCGTTCCAGAGCCTCGCCCAGGCGCAGCGGGGTGTACATCAGCTCCTCGAAGCCGAGGACCAGCACGCGCGCTCCGTCGTCCAGGCCGGGCAGCGCGTCATCGATCCGGGCCGCCATGCCGGGAAGGGCTGCCTCGAGGGCGCTCCGGTGCGCGGGCAGGAATCCGTGCCGTCCCCCGTCGGGCACGCGGTCGGGCCAGTCGAGACTCACGCGCACGGCCTCGGGTGCGGGGACGGTCCCGGCCTCGGGTACGGGGACGGCCTCGGGTGCGGGGGCGGCCCCGGGGGCAGGCACGGCCTTCGGGGCCGGGGGCATCGCGGGAGTGCCGTGGGGGGCGTGGGCGCCGTGGGGGGCGTAGGCGCCGTGGGGGCGACTTTGCCTGGCCTCCTCGGCCGCCACCAGCTGCTGCCCCTTCTCCAGGACGTTCTGCGGCAGGCGGACCGTTCCGGAGGCGCGGGCGATCAGGTCGACGCGGGCACCGATCTCTGCGGCGAAGTCCGTGAGACGGCTGTGGTCCTCGGGGGAACGCATGTCGACCAGTGCGACGACGACGTACCGCTCGCGGGGGTGGCGGGCGTGCAGCTCGCGGATGGTGTTGAGGACGGTGTTGCCCGTGGAGAACTCGTCGTCGACGAGCACCAGCGGGCCGTCCCCGGCGAGGAGGCCGGGATCCTCCGGCAGCAGCAGGTGGGAGGTGGCGTGCGAGTGGGACTCCTCGAAGCCGCCCGCCGTCGCGACCCCGGCGACCGGCCGCCGCGTCGAGTGGAGGTACGGGGCGAGAGCGAGGCCGTCCGCTACGCAGTGGCCCAGGCCGGTCGCGGTCTCCGCGTAGCCGAGGACGACCGCCCGGGCTGCGTCCCGCTCGCCCAGGAGCGCCCGCACCCGCCGGCCCAGCGCGAACCCGGCTCCGTACACCAGCGAGGGCTTCTGCGGGACGTGCTTGCCGAGGATGTTCGAGACGAGCAGGTGGGCCCGCTTGGGGTTGTGCCGCAGGGCCAGCCCCAACAGGTCGGTCAGCGCCTCACCGCCCGGAGGAACATCGCCCGGCGATACATCGCCCGGCGATACACCGCCCGCGCCCTCCGCACCGCCGGCACCTCTGCGGCCCCCGTCCGCAGTGCCGGCGGCCGCGTGGCCGTCCGCCGTGCCGCCCGGGCCGTCTCCCACGCGGTCGACGAGCTCCACGCCCAGGCGTTCCGCGACCCAGTTACCGGACCACACCACGTCGTTGATCTCTTTTCCTCGTTCCTCGGACAGGATTGTGCGTACGGATCGTTCTGGTTCCACGGGTCAGTCCGTGAGGCCGGAGAGGCCGGCCGTCAGGAGTTCCACGAAGCCGATGTCCTCCCGCGCCACCCCGAAGGCCTCGGCGCGCAGCAGGGTGCGCTCCGCCCAGGCGCGGTGCGGCTTCACCTCGTTCATCTTGTTGGTGTACGCCGAGCGCAGTACTCCGCCGCCGTCCCGGTCCGGCTGGAGGATGTCTTGGGCATCGCTGAACTCCTCGTGGCTGACCACGGACAGCGCGTGCACGGGCAGGACGTGCGAGGGGTGGATGCAGGTCTTGCCCTGGAGCCCGTTGGCCCGGTCGAGGCCGATCTCGCGCAGCAGCCCGTCCATGTCGTGCTCGATGAGGGAGGTGCGCAGTTCTTCGGCCCGGCCCTCCAGGAAGGGGCTGCGGCGCAGCTGCGGCTTGAACATCCGCTCCTGGACCCGGAAGTACTCCCAGACGGGGCCGGTGATGGTGAAGCCGGTGCCGTCCCAGCGGCCGAGGACGTTGACGACGTCGCCGATGGCACCGGCCACGATCTGAACGTCGTAGGCCGTCATGTCGGGCGCCCTGCGCAGCCCGTACGCGGAGCAGAAGTCGGTGACGCCCAGTCGCAGGGCCAGCACCCGGTCGCGGTACTTCTCGACCGTGCCGGCGATCCCGGCGAGGGTCTCGGCCCTCGTCTCCAGGTGCAGCAGTTCCGGGGACTCCAGGACCGGCATGGCGAAGAGCCGTTGCCCGCTCGCGGTCTCGGCCTCGGTGAGGGCCTCCAGGAAGGGAACCCCACGCTCCTCGGTGAACTTCGGAAGTACGAATCCGGACAACAACCGGACCGAGTCGCCGAAGCGGCGCACCAGGTCGGGTATCTGCGCCGGTTCCCGCACCCGGACGAAGAGCAGTGGTGTCCCAGGACTGCCTTCCGCGTCCGTCGCGCCCGCTGCCCGCCCGCCCGTTCCGGTGGCGTCCCCGGTGCGCTCCGCGAGGGCGGCGAACTGCCGCACGAGGTTCTCCTCGGCGACCGTGACCTCGGAGTCGTCGATGGAGTCCTCCAGGCAGAGCACCATGGAGACCACCCCTCGGCCGGCCTGCTTGCGTATGTCGTCGGCGAGGCGGGGCCGGGTCGCCGGGCTGTAGAGGGTGGCGCCGAGCGCGGCCGAGAGCAGCGGCGCCGGGGAGCTCCCGTCGAACTCACAGGGTTCCTGGTGGAACAGACGCTGCCGCAGAGCGGCCGGGACATGACCGAAATGACGCATGTGGTTCCTCCCGATTGCTGCCCCGAGCTGCCTGATGTGGTCCGGTTCGGCCCCGTGTGTGCCCGGTCGGACGCGGATTCGTGGCTGGTTGTGGCCGGTAATAGTACGTAGGAGTACATGTCCAGAGTTCCCCCTGAGCATGAATTACACGTGCCCCGGCCCGCACGGCCCTCTTTATGACCGTACGGGAACCGGCCCCCCGCGTTGTCCGCGCGGCCTTCAGGAGGGCAGGATGACGGGCATGAAGCAAGCGATGCTGAAGGGCGCGAACGTTCCGCTCGCCGCCGCGGCCGTCCGGGCCGTGCTCCGCTGGACCCCCGGCCCCGGCATCCCCAGCGTGGACGCCTCCGCGCTGCTTCTGGGCACGGAGGGGCGGGTGCGTTCGGACGAGGACTTCGTCTTCTACAACCAGCCCCGGCACCCCTCGGGCCTGGTGCGCCGGCTGGCGCTGAAGCGGGTCGCGGAGGGCATGACCGACACCATCGCCGCCGACTTGACCTCGCTCGACGCCTCCGTCGACCGGGTGGTGATCGCGGCCTCGTTCGAGATCAACAACGGTCCGGCCACCCTCGATCTGGTCCGGGACCTGCGGATCCTGCTGTACGACGCCGGTCCGGGCGCCGCCGAGGGCGAGCCGCTCGCGCTGTTCGACGTGAAGCCGGAGACCGGTGAGGAGACCGCCGTGATCTGCGGCGAGATCTACCGGCGCGGCGACGGCTGGAAGTTCCGGGCGGTCGGCCAGGGGTACCCGACCGGGCTGATCGGGCTGGCCACGGAGTTCGGGATCTCCGTGGACGAAGGCGAGGCGGAGGGTGCCGGTGAGGGCTCCGGCGGGGCCTCCGGGGAGGCCACCGCGCGGTCCGGTTCCTCCCGCCCCGGGGCCGACGCCTCCGCGGTCACGGCCGCCGTTCCCGCATCGCCGCCGTTCCCCGCTCCCGCGCAGGGCCAGGTGCCCCCGCCGCCGGTGCAGCCGCCGCCCGCCCAGCCGGCCTACGGGTACCCCCCGTCCGCCCCGCCCGGGGCGCCTGCGGAGCCCGCATACGGTTATCCGCAGTCGGCCTCCACCCAGCCCTCGTACGGTTACCCGCAGCCGGCCGCCGCCGCGGCGCACGCGCCGGACCCGAATTTCCGGCTGCCCCCGCAGGGCCCGCAGTTCCTCCGCCCCTGATCCGGGCCTTGCGGGTCCGGCGGGCCTGCGAGGTCCGGGTCCGCCCGGACCCGCCTGCCCTGGCCGGCCCGGCTGCTACGCCTTGGTCTTGTAGCCGCGGCCCCACTGGAGGCCCCAGCCGTAGAGCCGGTCAAGCTCGGCCTGGAAGCCGTACACGAACTTCACCTCGCGGCGCACGACGAGGCCGTCCTTGGCGTTCTCGATGGTGAAGACGGCGCAGGAGCGGGCCTGCGGGGCGCGCTCGTCGAGTTCGATCTCGATGCGCGGCCCGTTGCTCGGGTAGAGCGTGACGACCGCGTGGGTGCGGTCGAAGGCGGGGGTCTGGTCGTAGATGTAGACGAAGACCAGCAGGCGGGCGATTTCCTCGCGGTGGTCGAGGTTGATGAAGACGGTCTCGCCGGAGGGGGCGCCGAACCGGTCGTCGCCGCTGAGCTTGACGTACGGCGGGCCGTTCATGTCGCCGAAGAAGCCTCCGAGCGGCTGTACGACGCCCTTGGTGCCGTCCTTGAGCTCGTAGAGACAGCCGAGGTCGAGGTCGACGTTGACGACGCCCTGGGTGTGCGCCTGGACGACGTCGGGCTGGAAGAACTTGAAGGGGCGGGTCAGGAAGCTGCCGCTGTGCCTCTGCCGGCCGCCTATGTCGGAGGTGCGCATCCGCCAGGACAGATTGACGCGCAGGCTGCCGGTGTCCGCGCCCTGCTTGGTGAGCGAGACCACCGGATGGCGTTTGGTCAGCTCGATGGCGTTGGTGGCGGCGCTGCCCGAGTCGAACTGTGTCTCGTCGCGCTGCCACAGGCTGCTGATCCGGTCCCAGACGGCCATGCGGTCCTCCCCCACGTGAAACTCCACCCCGGCGCACTGCACACACCCTGCACACCCCGAAAGGGGCGGCCCCACGGGCTCGCGCCGCGCGTGACCGCCCCGTTCAGAGCGTTCCTCAATACAGGCCGGGTCACACCCCGGAACCGGACACCGTCAGGACGGGTCAGACTCCGGAGGAGACTTCGGCCTGGGCACTGGGTTTGCTTCCCCCTCCGGCCTCGATGCGCTTGTTGCGGCGGACCGAGGACCAGAAGGACCAGGCGATCAGCAGGACGCCGACGGAGCCCGTGATGACCTCGTGGATTTCGTACTGGATGGTGACGAGCAGGATCACGGCGAGGGCGCCGATGGCGTAGTGCGCGCCGTGCTCCAGGTAGACGTAGTCGTCCAGCGTGCCCTGGCGGACCAGGTAGACCGTCAGCGAACGCACGTACATCGCGCCGATGCCCAGGCCGAGCGCCATCAGGACGATGTCGTTGGTGACGGCGAAGGCGCCGATCACACCGTCGAAGGAGAACGACGCGTCCAGGACCTCCAGGTAGAGGAACATGAAGAACGCGGCCTTGCCGGCGATGGCCATGCCCGTGTTCTTCTTCCCGGTGCGCTTGGCCTCCTCCTCGGCCTCGTGCTCGCGTTCCTCGTCCTCTTCGAGCTTGTTCTCGAAGAAGCCGGAGAGACCGCCGACGATCAGATACGTGATCAGACCGGCAATGCCCGAGATCAGTACGGTCTCGGCCTTGTTGACGTGCGTGCCGCCGTGCTGGTGGGCGTTGACCGCGAACGTCATCGCGGTGACGAGCAGGACGATCAGGGCGATGCAGGCCGACAGCATGTCGACCTTGCCGAGCTTGGCGAGCGGGCGCTCGATCCAGCCGAGCCACTTGATGTCCCGGTCCTCGAAGACGAAGTCGAGGAAGATCATCAACAGGAACATGCCACCGAAGGCGGCGATCGACGGGTGGGCGTCGGTCACCAGCTGCTTGTACATGTCCTTGTCGGTCATCGCCAGGTCGACGGCCTCGATGGGCCCGATCTTGGCGCTGATGGCCACGATGACGACGGGGAAGACGAGCCGCATGCCGAACACGGCGATCAGGATGCCGATCGTCAGGAAGATCTTCTGCCAGAAGGCACTCATCTTCTTGAGGATTCCGGCGTTGACCACCGCGTTGTCGAAGGACAGCGAGATCTCCAGGATGGACAGGATCGCCACGATTCCGAAACCGGTCCACCCCCCGTAGAGAACCGCCGCGACCAGGCCGAGCGCGGTGACCGCGAACGACCAGCCGAAGGTTTTCAGAACCACTGGCTACCCCATCGTTGAGTACGACTCTGCCCCGCACTGTGCGGGGCTTTACGAAACATTGACCCCGAAGTCTAGAGCGATGCCCCGCAGACCGGACGCATACCCCTGCCCAACGGCACGGAACTTCCACTCTCCGCCGTACCGGTAGACCTCGCCGAAGATCATTGCCGTTTCGCTGGAGGCGTCCTCACTGAGGTCGTAGCGGGCCAGCTCCTGACCGTCCGCCTGGTTCACCACCCGGATGAAGGCGTTGCTGACCTGGCCGAACGTCTGACCGCGGTTGTCGGCGTCGTGGATCGACACCGGGAAGATGATCTTGTCGACGGTCATCGGCACCTTGGACAGGTCGATGAGCAGCGACTCGTCGTCACCGTCACCCTCACCGGTGAGGTTGTCACCGGTGTGCTCGACGGAGCCCTCGGGGCTGGTGAGGTTGTTGTAGAAGACGAAGTACTCGTCACCGAGCACCCGGCCGTCCTTGCACAGCAAGGCGCTTGCGTCGAGGTCGAAGTCGGCCCCGGTGGTGGAACGTGCGTCCCAGCCGAGCCCGATCAGCACCTGAGTGAGGTTCGGAGCGGCCTTGGAGAGGGAGACATTGCCTCCCTTGGCGAGCGTGACGCCCATGATCTTTCATCCTCCCCGCGGTGATGCAGTGGATAGGCGCGTCCGGCGCCGCACTGTGAGTGCGGCGCCGGACGGGAGAAGCGTGCCTGGCTCAGACGTTGACGCCGAAGTCCTGCGCGATGCCGCGCAGGCCGGAGGCGTACCCCTGTCCGATGGCCCGGAACTTCCACTCCGCGCCGTTGCGGTAGAGCTCGCCGAAGACCATGGCGGTCTCGGTCGAGGCGTCCTCGCTGAGGTCGTACCGGGCGAGCTCGGTGTTGTCGGCCTGGTTCACCACGCGGATGTAGGCGTTGCGGACCTGGCCGAAGCTCTGCTGGCGGCTCTCGGCCTCGTAGATCGAGACCGGGAAGACGATCTTGGAGACATCGGCCGGCACACCGGCCAGGTTCACCTTGATGACCTCGTCGTCGCCTTCGCCCTCACCGGTGAGGTTGTCACCGGTGTGCTCGACGGAGCCGTCGGGGCTCTTGAGGTTGTTGAAGAAGACGAAGTTCGAGTCGTTGGCGACCTTCCCCGCGTCGTTGGTCAGGATGGCGCTGGCGTCGAGGTCGAAGTCGCCGCCGGTGGTGGTGCGCGCGTCCCAGCCCAGACCGACGACGACCGCCGTCAGGTTCGGGGCGGCCTTGGACAGCGAGACGTTTCCGCCCTTGCTGAGGCTGACTCCCACGAGTCCTCCAAAGTGTGTCGAGGGGCTCAGGAGAAGCCCTGCCCCCGTAGTGCAGCTGGCATCGGATCAACGTATGGATCCTAGTGACCGGTTCCCGGTCGTGGCAGGACTTAAGTCCTGAATTCCTCGGGCCCCCCGGCTCTCCGCCGGATCAGAGCTGGTCGAGGGCCTTGGCGTACTCGTCCGGATCCCGGGCGTCCGGCAGAGCGTTGAGGACCGTCCACCGCACGAGGCCTTCCTTGTCGATGACGAACGTGCCGCGTACGGCACAGCCCTTGTCCGCGTCGAAGACGCCGTACGCCCGCGAGACGTCGCCGTGCGGCCAGAAGTCCGACAGCAGCGGGTACTCCAAGCTCTCCTGGTCGCCGAAGACGCGCAGGGTGTGCATGGAGTCGCAGGAGACCGCCAGCAGCTGGACGTCGTCGTTCACGAACCGGTCCGCATCGGCCTGGAGCGCGGCCAGCTCGTCGGTGCACACGCCGGTGAAGGCGAAGGGGTAGAAGAGGAGCACCACATTCTTCCCGCCGCGGAAGCCGGACAGGCGCACGGTGCGGCCGTGGTTGTCCTTGAGCGTGAAGTCCGGGGCCCTGGTGCCCACCTCGATCGCCATGGGATCTTTCCTGCCTTCCACTGGGCCGTACGGGTACCGGCAGCCTACGCAAAGGGCCCCCGCCGACCTGTGTCGGCGGGGGCCCTTTGGGGTGCCGCAATGAGGTGTTTCCGACTGTCAGCGCTTGCCGGACTTCGCCGCCTTCGGCGTGACGAGACGGCTGCCCGTCCAGTCCTTGCCCGCATTGATGCTCTTGGTCTGGGCGAGACCGGCAGTCTGTGCGGCTTCGTTGATGTCGCTCGGTTCGACATAGCCGTCACGGCCGGTCTTCGGAGTCATCAGCCAGACGGTGCCACCGTCGTCGACGAGCTGCGTGGCGTCCACCAACGCGTCCGTCAGGTCGCCGTCCTCGTCCCTGAACCACAGGACGACGGCGTCAGCCACGTCGTCGTAGTCCTCGTCGACGAGTTCGCCGCCGATGATCTCCTCGATGGCTTCGCGGAGCTCCTGATCGACATCGTCGTCGAAGCCGATCTCCTGGACCACCTGCTCGGGCTGGAAACCCAGCCTCGCGGCAGGGTTGGTCCGCTCCTCCGCGTGGTCCGCGGTCGCGCTCACGGTTTGCCTCCTGATCTTTTTTCGGGAAGTGCTTTTTCAGCAATGTGCTGGGCCGCGCGCGTGCGCGGCATTGGCCGTAGTCCACACGGGCGGGACCGATCGCGCAAGTACCCGGCCGTTCGGACCGCCGAAACGGTGACGGATGGGACGGCCCTGCCGCAACTTCTGACGGCCCGGGGAGGCTGCCCAGTGATTCATCCCACACGATTCGCGACGTTTTGCGGGGTTCTGCTCCTTGCTTGCGCCATACGAGGGCGAACGGTTGGACGAAACACGTGATCGAGTGGGGCGTAGGGTTGCGATTTGGCGGAAGCCGGTCATGAGCGACGGCCGGACGGTCTGTCCGCGGCGGTGATTACCCCTCGGTAGAGATGACGTTTACGTCCCCTGGGTACACGATGGACAGCGGCGCGACACCCAGACTGTGACACCCCATACGTGGTCAATTCCCTACCAGCGAAGGAACAGCGTGGCTTCCGGATCCGATCGCAACCCGATCATCATTGGCGGCCTGCCGAGCCAGGTCCCGGATTTCGATCCCGAGGAGACCCAGGAATGGCTCGACTCGCTCGATGCGGCCGTCGACGAGCGGGGCCGCGAGCGCGCCCGCTACCTGATGCTCCGATTGATCGAGCGTGCCCGCGAGAAGCGCGTGGCCGTGCCCGAGATGCGCAGCACGGACTACGTGAACACGATCGCGACCAAGGACGAGCCGTTCTTCCCCGGCAACGAGGAGATCGAGCGCAAGGTCCTCAACGCGACCCGGTGGAACGCGGCCGTGATGGTCTCCCGGGCCCAGCGCCCCGGTATCGGGGTCGGCGGCCACATCGCCACCTTCGCCTCCTCCGCCTCGCTGTACGACGTGGGCTTCAACCACTTCTTCCGCGGCAAGGACGAGGGTGACGGCGGCGACCAGATCTTCTTCCAGGGGCACGCGTCCCCCGGTATCTACGCCCGCGCGTTCCTGCTGGACCGGCTGACCGAGACGCAGCTCGACGCGTTCCGCCAGGAGAAGTCGAAGTTCCCGAACGGGCTGTCCTCGTACCCCCACCCGCGGCTGATGCCGGACTTCTGGGAGTTCCCGACCGTCTCGATGGGCCTCGGTCCGCTCGGTGCGATCTACCAGGCCCGGATGAACCGCTACATGGAGGCGCGCGGCATCGCCGACACCTCCAAGTCGCATGTCTGGGCCTACCTCGGCGACGGCGAGATGGACGAGCCCGAGTCGCTCGGCCAGCTGTCCATCGCCGCCCGCGAGGGCCTGGACAACCTGACCTTCGTCGTCAACTGCAACCTGCAGCGCCTCGACGGCCCGGTGCGCGGCAACGGCAAGGTCATCCAGGAGCTGGAGTCTCAGTTCCGCGGCGCCGGCTGGAACGTCATCAAGCTGGTCTGGGACCGCTCCTGGGACCCGCTGCTCGCCCAGGACCGCACCGGCATCCTGGTCAACAAGCTCAACACGACCCCCGACGGCCAGTTCCAGACGTACGCCACCGAGACCGGCGCGTACATCCGCGAGCACTTCTTCGGCGGCGACCAGCGGCTGCGCGACATGGTCAAGGACATGTCCGACGAGCAGATCCTGCACCTGGGGCGCGGCGGTCACGACCACAAGAAGGTGTACGCGGCCTACGCGGCGGCCAAGGCGCACAAGGGCCAGCCCACCGTCATCCTGGCGCAGACGGTCAAGGGCTGGACGCTCGGTCCGAACTTCGAGGGCCGCAACGCGACCCACCAGATGAAGAAGCTGACCGCCGAGGACCTCAAGCGGTTCCGCGACCGGCTGCACATCCCGATCGCGGACAAGGACCTGGAGAACGGCGCCCCGCCGTACTACCACCCGGGCCGCGACTCGGAAGAGATCCAGTACATGCACGACCGCCGGCAGTCGCTGGGCGGTTACGTGCCGAGCCGTGTGGTGCGCGCCAAGCCGCTCCCCCTGCCCGCGGACAAGACGTACGCGGCTGCGAAGAAGGGCTCCGGCACCCAGTCGATCGCCACGACCATGGCGTTCGTCCGGGTACTGAAGGACCTCATGCGGGACAAGGAGATCGGCAAGCGCTTCGTGCTCATCGCGCCCGACGAGTACCGCACCTTCGGCATGGACGCGTTCTTCCCGAGCGCGAAGATCTACAACCCGCTCGGCCAGCAGTACGAGGCCGTGGACCGCGATCTGCTCCTGGCGTACAAGGAGTCGCCCACGGGTCAGATGCTGCACGACGGCATCTCCGAAGCGGGCTGCACGGCGTCCCTGATCGCCGCGGGCTCGGCGTACGCCACCCACGGCGAGCCGCTGATCCCGGTGTACGTCTTCTACTCGATGTTCGGTTTCCAGCGCACCGGTGACCAGTTCTGGCAGATGGCCGACCAGTTGTCGCGCGGTTTCGTGCTGGGTGCGACCGCCGGCCGTACGACGCTGACGGGTGAGGGCCTCCAGCACGCGGACGGCCACTCGCAGCTGCTCGCGTCCACGAACCCGGGCTGCGTCTCCTACGACCCGGCCTTCGGGTACGAGATCGCGCACATCGTGCAGGACGGCCTGAAGCGGATGTACGGGGAGAACGCGGAGGACGTCTTCTACTACCTGACCGTCTACAACGAGCCCATCCAGCACCCGGCCGAGCCCGAGAACGTGGACGCCGAGGGCATCCTCAAGGGCGTCTACCGCTTCAGCACGGGCGAGAAGGGCCGGATCCCGGCTCAGCTCATGGCGTCCGGTGTCGCCGTGCCATGGGCGGTGGAGGCGCAGCGGATCCTCGCCGACGAGTGGGACGTCAAGGCCGACATCTGGTCGGCGACGTCCTGGAACGAGCTGCGGCGCGAGGCCGTGGAGTGCGAGGAGCACAACCTCCTGCACCCCGAGGAGGAGATCCGCGTGCCGTACGTGACGCAGAAGCTCTCCGACGCCGAAGGTCCGTTCGTGGCCGTTTCCGACTGGATGCGTTCGGTTCCGGACCAGATCTCGCGCTGGGTGCCGGGTCCGTACACCTCGCTGGGCGCGGACGGCTTCGGTTTCGCCGACACCCGTGGCGCGGCCCGCCGCTTCTTCCACATCGACGCCCAGTCGATCGTCCTGGCGACGCTCTCCGAGCTCGCCAAGGAGGGGAAGATCGACCGGTCCGCACTCAAGCAGGCCGTCGACCGCTACCGGCTGCTCGACGTGACGGCCGCCGACCCCGGCGCGGCCGGCGGCGACGCCTGAGTCGCATGGCGCTGTGAGGAGGGCGGCAGGACCCCGAGGGTCCTGCCGCCCACCCCCCGTGCCGAACAATGCGGGGCATAAACCGCAAAACCCGCAAAAACCGGGGGGGGGGCGCCCCCCCAAACCCCCCCACCCCCCCCCCCGGGGGGGCCCATGGCACGCAACGGGCCGCCACACCGGTCGAGATT
>NZ_JBHXRV010000014.1:713-81791 GCF_042716745.1 Streptomyces sp. NPDC058663 | reverse complement strand
CCCCCCCCCGGGCGCCCCCCCCCCCGGGGGGGCCGGGGGCCCCGCCTTCTGTCGCTGGCGCGTGTGTGGGGGGCGGCTGCCCCCGGTGGGCCCGCCCCCCCTCCGCCGTTCCCTACGATGCCGGGCATGAAGCAGCAAACCGCTCAGATCCGGTGGGAGCGGCGCACCCAGAACCCCCTCCTCGCCCTCGCGCTGGTCTTCGCCGTCGCGTATGCCGTCCCGATCGTCGCGCCGGACGCGCCCGGCTGGGTGCACCGGGCCTGCTCGGCGGCCGAGTGGGCGGTGTGGGCCGCCTTTGCCGCGGACTACCTGGTGCGGCTGGCGCTGGCCCCGGGCAAGTGGCTCTTCGTCCGCAGTCATCCGCTGGACCTGCTCGCCGTGGTGCTGCCGCTGGCGAGGCCGCTGAGGCTGCTGCGGCTGGTGTCGACGCTGCTGCTTGTGGGGCGCCGGGCCCGGATGGCTTCGCAGATCACGCTCAGCGCGTACGTCGGGGGTGCGGTGGTGGGGCTGCTGATGTTCGGTTCGCTGGCGGTCCTGGAGGTCGAGCGGGACGCCCCGGACGGGAACATCAAGACCCTGGGCGACGCGGTCTGGTGGTCCTTCACCACCATGACCACCGTGGGCTACGGCGACCACTCCCCCACCACCGGACTCGGGCGGGTGCTCGCGGTCGGCCTGATGCTGTCGGGAATCGCCCTGCTCGGTGTGGTCACCGCCAATATCGCCGCCTGGTTCATCGCCCGCTTCGAGCGGGACGACGCCGAGGAGCGCCGGCAGACGGAGCTGCTCGAAGGGTTGCTGCGCGAGGTCAAGGAGCTGCGGGCGGAGGTCGGCCGGCTGTCCTCGGACGGGAGGGGCACGGTCCCCTCGGCCGCGCCCCCGCAGGTTCCCGGCGCCGTCAGCTCTCCCACACCTTGAACGCCCGCACCCGGTAGGGGGACTGCGGCACCCAGCTGCCACCGCCCGGATAGGTGTCGAACTCGCCCGTCTCCGCGCATTGGGCCGACTGGTACGTGGTGACGGGGCGCCCGGTGCGGTTGGCCAGCGCCTGCGCGTCGGCGCCCGGCGGCAGGGGTACGCAGGACTCGATGTCGGTGCCGGACAGCTCGTGGGTGTACCGCTTGCCCTGGAAACCGGGCTTCTGCCAGAGGCAGAGCTCACCGGCGGCACAGCTGCCGAGCCGGGGCGCGGGTGCCGCGGTGCCGGCCGGGGCCTTCGTGAGGGTGGGGGCCTGTGGGGCGGTGGGAACTCGCGTGGCGGTGGGGCCTTGCGTGGCGGTGGGGGCCTGTGGGGTGCCCGTGGCTGCGGCGGCCTGTGGCAGCAGGGCGGTGGCCGCCAGGGCGGCGGCGAGCGCGGTGGTGCGCAGTGGCGTGGCGCGCAGTCCGGTGGTGCGCCCCGTCGTGGTGCGGACTGCGGTGGTGCGGGCTGCGGTGGTGCGGGCTGCGGTGGTGCGGGCTGCGGTGGTGCGGAGCAGCTTCATGTGGATCGTCCCCCCGTGGCATGACGTGACGGTCATGACGTCGTGTGCCCGCACTTCGGTGTGCGGCTCTGCATCCACCGTGGCCTGCGCAAACAGGCCCGCGGAAGGGGTCACGGAGTGGATCACCCGGATAGGCGACAGCCCCGCCGGAACCGGTCCGGCGGGGCTGGGTGGGCGCGGGGTTGACGCTTCCGCACCGGAGGAGACGTACGTCAGATGTGGACTCCGCCGCCCGCCGCGTCCGCGTTCTCACCGCGCTTGGTGAAGAAGGCGACGAGGGCGGCGACCACGGCGACACAGCCCGCGACGGTGAAGGCGAAGCCCATTCCCGACACGAACGTGTCATGGATGACGCCGGAGATCGCCTTGAAGCCCTCGGGCGTCATCTTCGGCGCATCGGCCAGTTCCCTGGGGACCATGCCGAACTCCGCGGCCTGTTCCAGGGCGGGCGGCGGCGGGGTCGGGATGCCCGCGTCCTTCCAGTTGCCGGCGAACTCGGCGTTGACGCGTGAGGACATCACCGCGCCCAGCACGGCCGTGCCGAGTGCGCCGCCGACCTGCATACCGGCCTGCTGGAGGCCGCCGGCCACACCGGACAGCTCCAGCGGCGCGTTGCCGACGATGACCTCGGTGGCGCCGACCATGACCGGCGCCAGGCCGAGGCCGAGCAGTCCGAACCACACCGACATGGTCAGGGTGCCGGTGCCGGCGTCCAGCTGGGACATCCCGAACATGGCGGTGGCGGTGCACACCATGCCGCCGACCAGTGGCACCCGCGGTCCGAACTTGGTGATCAGCACGCCGGCGAGAGGCGAGGCGACGATCATCATGCCGGTCAGCGGCAGCAGGTGCAGGCCGCTGTCGACAGGGCTCAGGCCGTGCACGCCCTGGAGGTAGAACGTGACGAAGAAGAGGCCGCCCATGAACGCGAAGGCCATCAGCACCATGAGGACCACGCCCGCCGACAGCGGCACGGAGCGGAACATGCCGAGCGGGATCAGCGGTTCCTTCGCCTTGGTCTCCCACACGGCGAAGATCACGAACAGGACGACCGATCCGCCCACGCACAGCCAGGTGTTGGTGCCTCCCCAGCCCCAGGACTCACCGGCCTTGATGAGGCCGTAGACGAGGGCGCCCATCGCTCCCGAGAGGAGCAGGATGCCCGGGATGTCGAAGGAGCGCGGCGCGTTCGCGGCGCGGTGGTCGCGCAGCACGACCAGGCCGAAGGCCAGCGCCAGGACGCCGACCGGCACGTTGATGAAGAAGACCGACTGCCAGCTGACGTGCTCGACGAGCAGGCCGCCGACGATCGGGCCGCCCGCGGTGGAGGCGCCGATGACCATGCCCCAGATGCCGATCGCCATGTTCAGCTTCTCGGCGGGGAAGGTGGCGCGCAGCAGGCCGAGCGCGGCCGGCATGAGCAGGGCGCCGAACAGGCCCTGGAGCACCCGGAAGGCGATGACCAGGCCGATCTCCTTGGAGAAGCCGATGGCGGCCGAGGAGGCTGCGAAGCCCGCGATGCCTATCAGGAAGGTCTGCCGGTGGCCGAAGCGGTCACCGAGCTTGCCCGCGGTGATCAGCGCGACGGCGAGCGCGAGCAGATAACCGTTGGTGATCCACTGCACGTCGGCGAGCGACGCCTTGAGGTCGTGCTGGATGGCGGGGTTGGCGATCGCGACGATGGTGCCGTCCAGGGCGACCATCATCACGCCGATCGCCACGGCGAAGAGCGTCAGCCACGGGTGGCCGCGAAGCCCCTTGGCCTTTGGCGGAAGGGGGTCGGGGCCCGGCGGCACCTTGTCGAGCGTGGTCTGTGCAGTCATGCTTCCAGATTAGTGACAGTCACTGACACTTGACGAACCAATTCACTAGCCGGTAACTGTCACGTAGCTCACAGGTAAGCTGGGCAGGCCAAATCGGAGAAAAAGGGCCAAGGAGCGATGGCGGACCAGCTGGAACCCGCGGGACCGACCGGACGTCGCCCGAGCGGCCCGCGCGGCCGGACGCCCGTATGCGGTCTGCGCGAGCGCAAGAAGCGCCGGACGCGCGACGCACTGCTGCGGGCCGCCCTGGAGCTGTTCACCACCAAGGGGTATGAGCGCACCACGGTCGACGAGATCGCGGACGCCGTCGAGGTCTCGCAGCGCACCTTCTTCCGCTACTTCGCCTCCAAGGAGGACGTCGCCTTCACCGTCGTGTCGATGGTGGAGGAGCGGTTCCTGGCGGCGGTCCGCGAACGGCCCGCCGGTGAGGCTCCGCTGACCGCGCTGCGCAACGCCGTGATGTGGGCGTGGGACTCGGTGGGTGAGGCGATCGAGGCCGTGATCCCCATCGAGCTGCACATGCGGACCTATCAGATGATCGAGTCCACTCCCGCGCTGCTCGCGGTCCATCTGCGCCGCTCCACGGAGCTGGAGGACGCCATGGCGCGGGCCATCGCGGAGCGCGAGGGGCTCGACTTCGACGCGGACCCCCGGCCCCGGATCGCCGTGGCCGCGTTCGGCGGGGTGATGCGGCTGACGGGCCGGATGTGGGGGCAGCGGGAGGACGCGAGTCTGCCCGCGATACGGGAGATGACCGCGCTCTGCCTGGACCAGCTGGGCCCGGCACTGGCCGGCGACTGGCGGACGCCGGAGGGCCCGTCGCGGCAGGGGCCCGCCTCGGAAGCACCGTCAGCAACGCCCTAGGAACCACCCCCGAGACCCCGCGGGGCCCCACCCCGGAAAGCCCCGCACGCCCGCCCGGGAACGTTCCGCGAGGCCCGCCCCCGGGGCCACCGCACGTGCCTGCCGTCGTGGATCACGAAACTCCCGCATACACTCGCTGACCTCCATACCTTTATCGAAACGTGATACGCATCACGGAATGGCCACGGGCTCCGAGGATTCTCCTAGGGTGGTCCGCAGTGACTTCCTTCGACTCCTCCCCCTCCGCAGCCGCATGGCGGGCGCTGCTCGCCCTGGCCGTGGTGTTCGTGATGCTCACGATCACCGGCTGGACCACCATTCACCAGCAGCGGGACGACGACGTGTCCCTCAGGGAGGCGTTCGCCTCGTGGCGGCACGGCCGTTTCGACGGCCGCGCGCTCCCCGACCCGCAGGGCCCGCCGCAGCAGGTGGCACGTTTCTTCGCCGGGCTGTCCGCGCTCCAGCAGGGCCGGCTGGTCCGGGAACACCCGCTGGTCGTCGGCAACCTCAACGGGACGCCCGTACCGCTGCGCTTCGCGGCGAACCGGCGGGCGCTCGGCCAGGCGACGGAGACCGAACGCAAGCGGATGGGCAACGCCCGGGTCTCCCGGGCCGGGCGGCAGGACGCCGACCGGCGGATGCACCGGTTCGCGGCGCTGCAGCGCGAGGGCAGGAACGTGCTGGCCTTCGACCCCGACGGCGGCGGGCGGGTCGCGGAGGTCTTCGGAGACCTGGAACGGGCCCAGCGCATCTCCGTCGTGGTGCCCGGGGTGGACACGAACGTCGTGAACTTCGAGCGGAGCTACCGCAAGTACTCCGCCCCGGCCGGGATGGCGAAGTCGCTGTACGCGGCCGAGCGCGAGGCCGCCCCCGGCAAGCGGGTCGCGGTGATCGCCTGGGCCGACTACACCGCGCCGGCCGGGCTCGGTATGGACGCGATGGTCGGCGCTCCCGCGCAGGCGGGTGCCCGGCGGCTGGTCGCGCTGACCGGGGCGCTGCCCGGGGCCGGCTCCGTACCGGTGACGCTGTTCTGCCACAGCTACGGGTCGGTGGTGTGCGGGGTGGCCGCACGGAGCCTGCCGGAGCGGGTCACCGACATAGCGGTTTCGGGCAGCCCTGGCATGCGTGCGGACACCGCCGCCGAGCTGGGCACCGGGGCCCGGGTGTGGGCGATGCGGGACGCCGACGACTGGATCCAGAACGTGCCGTACCTGGAGGTCGGCGGGCTCGGGCACGGCAGCGACCCGGTGTCGCCGGAGTTCGGCGCGCGGGTGCTCTCCGCGGTGGACGCCGTCGGGCACACCGGGTACTTCGAACCGGGCACCGTGAGCGTCGGCAACTTCGCGCGGATCGGTGTGGGCAGTTACTCCGGGGTGAGCTGTGCGGGCGGCGGGAACGCCTGCCGCGAGGGGATCGCGGAGAGCGGTGATGTCGATGGGAGGGCCGCCTGAGGTGACCGACGCGCGTAGAGGGCGGGAAATCGAGGTGGCCGCTGAGGGGCGACGTCCGGCCGGACGCCGCATACGATGAGCCGCATGGGTGATGTGCTGGCCGGAATTCATGCCACCTGGGAGTTCGACAGCGACTCCGTGCTCATCCGCTTCGAACGGGGGATACGTACGCCGAAACTGCTCTCCGCGCTCGGTGAGCGCCGCATCCCGCACGAGGCGCTGGCCGATGTGACGCTGACCCCGGGCAAACGCGGCACCGTGGTGCTGCACGCGGTGCCCAGACCGGGTGCCGATCCTCTGATGGAGGCGGCCGCGGGGCAGCTCAAGGAGAGCTGCGACCCCTACCGGCTGGTGCTGCCCGCGGAGCGCGAGGTGCTGGCGGAGTACTACGCGGACGAGCTGCGGGGCCTGGTGCGCCGGGCCGCGGACGTCGCGGAGCCCGCGGAGCGGTTCCTGGTGGCGCCGCCGCAGGGGCCGCTGCAGTTCAAGGCGTACGACGGGAAGGCCAGCTTCGACGGGGCGCAGGTGGCGTTCCGGTGGTTCTGGACCGGGGCTTCGTCGGCGAAGTGGAAGGTCGGCGACCAGAACTTCCCGGTGGCCTCGCTCAGCGGCGTCGAGTGGCGCTCCCCCGACGTCTTCGACGGGCATCTGCGGCTGCTGCGGCGGGACACGGCGACGGAGGAGAACCGTCCGGGGCAGGCCGACCAGGATCCTGCGGCGGTGGTGTTCGGCCTGGGCTACGGCCCGGTGCACGAGTCGCTGCCGTTCGCGGCCGCGGTGCTGGCGGCCGTGCGGTCCACGGTGCCCGCGGTGAATCCGGGGCGCGAGCGGGTCGCGGCGGTAGCGGCCGCGGGTGCGGGGCGCCGGGAGCCCGCGGACATCGCTGAGCGGATCCGCCACCTCGGGGACCTGCACCGGGCGGGGCTGGTGACGGACGACGAGTTCGACGCGAAGAAGGCGGAACTGCTGGCGGAGCTCTAGCGCTGCGCGCAAGGGGCCGCGGGGAGGGCCGCGCCCGGCGCCCGCAGCAGGGGTCTGCGCCCGGAGTCTGGAGTGGGCGTCTGCGCCCGGCGTCTGGAGCGGGCGTCCGCGCCCGGCGTTCGCGGCGGGGTGCTACCGGGGTATGACGGCAAGCTCCGCACCCCGGTATGACGTGGGAGGGCGACGGCGCTGCCTAGGCTGAGGGAGTCATGAGAGAACCGACTCCGCCCTTCTCGCCCGGCTCTGCCCCGCGGCCCCCTTCCTTCCCGCCGAGGCCCACGGGCGCTCCGCACGGCGGGGCGCCCGTGGACGGGCTGTTCGCCGCCGGGGCCCGACAACTGCGTGCCCTGGCCCACGCCGTCACCCACCCCTCGCACCCGCCGACACCGCTGCTCGCGGGGGCGCCCAAGAGGTGGCAGCGGCTGCTGCCGTACGTGGTGGTGATCGCCCTCACGGCCACGCTGCTGCCCGTCACGGTGGGGGTGCTCACCAACGACTACGGCGCATCCGGGGGGATCGCGGGAGCCCTCGCGGTCGGCCAGACCGTCCCGTTGCTGATGATCATCCACCGGCCGTTGCAGGCCTGGTGGATCGTCTTTCCCGCCGGGCTGCTCGGCAGTCCGTTCCTCGTCGACGCGGCGGTGGACAAGTCCATCTGGCCGTGGCCCGCGCCCACGATCGTCGGGTCGCTGTTCCTGCTGTTCGCACTGGCGCTGCGGGAGCGGCGGCAGGCCCTGATCGGGGTCTGGATCGCCGTCGCGGTGTCCGGCCTCGTGCTGGGGCAACTGGCGCCGAGGGCCAGCGACGGCACCAATGTGCTGACGATCGTGCTCAGCGGCGTCGTGCTGGTCATCGGGGGCGCGCTGCGGGAACGCGGCGAGGCGCAGCGCAAGCTGGAGGAACAGGAGACCATCAGCGTCACCGAGCGGGCGCAGCGTCAGCTCCTGGAGGAACGCACCCGGATCGCCCGGGAGTTGCACGACGTGGTCGCCCACCACATGTCGATGATCACGGTGCAGGCCGACTCTGCTCCGTACCGGATCGGGGGGCTGCCGCCCGAGGCGGAGGAGGAGTTCGCCTCGATCGCCTCCAGCGCGCGGGAGTCGCTGACCGAGATGCGCAGGCTCCTGGTCGTGCTGCGCAGTGAGGGCACGGAGGGCGAGCGGGCGCCGCAGCCCGGTCTCGCCAAGGTGCAGCAGCTGGTGGAGGCGACGGTGCGGGCCGGTGTGCCGGCCGAGTTGTCGATGGCGCGGGGGCTGGGTGCCGGGGAGGGCGGGCCCGCCGTACCGCAGGCGGTGGACCTGTCCGCGTACCGGATCGTGCAGGAGGCGCTGGCCAATGTGGTGCGGCACGCGCCGGGTGCGGTGACGCGGGTTTCGGTGCGCGCGGAGGACACGGACCTGCTGGTACTGGTGGTCAACGGGCCCGCCCCCGAACCGGTTTCGCGGGTGGAGGCGACGGGGGCCGGCGGGCACGGTCTGGTCGGGATGCGCGAGCGCGTACGGTTGACCGGCGGCACGCTGGACACCGGGCCGTTGCCGGACGGGGGGTTCCGGGTGGCGGCGCGGCTGCCGTTGGTGGGGACACCTGCTCAGACCGCCGCGCCCGAGGGTCACTCCGGTCCGGCGGGCGGCGCCGAGCACGTCTCCGAAGCCGCGGGGACCACCTCGGCCCGTGCGGCCGGCAAGGGCCGTGCGGGGCGCTCCGCCCCCACCGATTCGACAGCGAAGGACGCCTCCGCGCCATGACCATCCGCGTGATCATCGTCGACGACCAGGCCATGGTGCGGGCCGGATTCGCCGCACTCCTCTCGGCGCAGGCCGACATCGATGTGGTGGGCGAGGCACCGGACGGGCGGCAGGGGGTGGAGGTCAGCCGTTCCACGCATCCGGACGTGGTGCTGATGGACGTGCGGATGCCGGAGATGGACGGGCTGGCCGCCGCGCGGGAACTCCTGGACCCGCCGGCGGGGGTGGTGCACCGGCCGAAGGTGCTGATGCTGACCACCTTCGACGTGGACGACTACGTGTACGAGGCGCTGCGGGCGGGGGCGTCCGGGTTCCTGCTGAAGGACGCGCCGCCGGCCGATCTGATCGCGGCGGTACGGGTGGTGGCGGCGGGGGAGGCGCTGCTGGCGCCTTCGGTGACGCGACGTCTGATCGCGGACTTCGCCGCACAGCGGCCGGCCCCCCGACGGAACCCGGCGCTCCGGCTGAACGGGCTGACGCCGCGCGAGACGGAGGTCCTGGAGCTGATCGCCCGGGGGCTCTCCAACCAGGAGATCGCGGACCATCTGATCCTGGCGGAGCAGACGGTGAAGACGCACATCGGCCGCGTCCTGGCCAAACTGGACCTGCGGGACCGCGCGCAGGCGGTGATCTTCGCGTACGAGTCGGGGCTGGTGGCGCCGGGGAGTGCGGGGTGAGGGTGCGGGTGTGAGGGGGTGAGGCGGTGAGGGTACGGGTGTGAGGGGGTGAGGGGGCTGGTGTGAGGGTGGGGGGCCGGGTGGGGGTGCCGCTCACTCCGTCCTCGTACGGTTCCCGTACGAGCGGGCCGCGACGGCCAGCGCGAGGCCGTACACCGCGAACGCTGTCACCCCCACCCACCCCACCGTCATCGCGGCCCCCGGGGTGGAGAAGTCCCCCGGTGGCAGCTCCACCGCGCCGAACGAGGCGAGCGCCAGCGTCCCGACGCCCAGCACCCCGTACGGTGCGAGCGTGGCCGCCCCCAGCACCGCCGGGGCCAGCGGCAGCCAGCGCGGCACCCGCCGGCCCGCCAGCAGGAGGGTCCACCGGGGAAAGATCTGCCCCCACGGCCTGACCAGTCCGTACAGCAGGAAGATGCCCAGCGCGGCGAGCAGGGCGGTCGCGTCGATGCCGTACGACTCCAGCGTCAGCCAGAGACCGGAGGCTCCGTTGCGCCGGGAGACGGCCAGGGCCTCGGCACCTGACACCCCCGCGAACGTGCCGCCGGTCGCCCAGACCGTCTTCATCGCCGCGTACGGGAGGAAGGCCAGCGCGCCGGCGAGTGCGGTGAGTTGGACGGGGCGTGGGGCACTGGCCGGCGGGGGGACCTCCGCGTCCCCCCGGCCCGCCCTGCCCACCGGGTCTGCCCGGTCCGTCCCGTGTGTGCGGGCCAGGGCTGCGAGCAGTGCCGCGCCCAGCGCCCCGAGTGCATGGTGCGCGGCGGCGGCCACGCTGTCGGGGGAGCTGCCGGTCAGCAGCATGACGACGTCCATCAGCAGGCTGAACCCGGACACCAGGGAGAGCGCGGCTGCGGTCCACAGGGCGCGGCGGGCGGCGGGGTGGCCCGTGCGGCGGGCGCGGACGGCGGTCGCGGCCAGGGCGAGGGCGGCCACGGCGATGACGTACCAGTTCAGTGCCACGGGGGCGGTGTGGGGGCCGAGGACGAAGAGAGGAGTGGCGGTGGCGAGGCCGACGGCGGCCAGGGTGGTGTGGGCCAGGGCCCAGGCGGTGACCAGGTGGGGCAGGCGGGGTCGGGTCATGGGGCCACTGTGATTCCTGGCGGGTGGGGGTGCGTCGGTCCGGGGGACGAGGTGGGTCCGTCGGGTGGGGGAGGGTGCGGGGCGGGGTTGTATGGGGGCGGGGGTGGGCGGGAGCGGGGTCCGGCGGGGACGGAGGGTTCGGCTCCGCCGGGGGCCGCCCCCTTGCCCGCCCGTTCCGCCCCCGGGGGCGGCCCCGCCGCCCAAGGGGGCTGGGGGGGTGGGGTGCGGGTGGGCCCCGCCGCCCAGGAGGGCTGGGGGTGGGGTGCGGGCGGCCCCGCCGCCCAAGGGGACGGGGGGTGGAGGGGGTGGGGCGGCCCCGGCGCCCAAGGGGCTGGGGGTGGGGTACTGGCACGGTTCGGGGTGGGGGCAGCCCTACCTTTTGGGCTGCGGGAAACCTCCAGTACTGCGGTATCACACGGGAGTTGGCACCGTGGTGTGACGCCCGGGGGGATGCCCTCTTCCTACCTTGCTCCACGTCAGGCCGTCGCTCGCGACGGAGCCGTGGAGCAGGGTTGAGGATGAGGGGGCGGGCCGATGCGCCGGTTCAGGAGGACGCTGGCCGCCGTGGTCATGGTGGCGGCCATGTTCGGGGGGAGCACCGGCTGGGTGTCCGCCGATGCCCAGAGCGCCGTCACCGGCCCGCCGCCGGGCGCCGAGGCGTGGCGCGGGGCGGGGCTGATCGACCCGGCGGCCAGTACGCCCGCCCAAGTGGCCGCGTTCTTCGGCGGGTTGAGTGCGGAGCGGCGGGAAGAGCTCGTCCGTAGGCACCCCCTCGTCGTCGGGAACCTCGACGGCGCCCCGCTCTCCCTGCGCTACGCCGCCAACCGGCGCGCCCTGCGGGCCGACGGCCGCTTCCCCCGGCTCCTGTCCCCCGGCCGGCAGATCCTCGCCTTCGACCCCCGGGGGCGCGGACAGGTCGTCGAGGTGTACGGGGACCTGGCGCGCGCGGCCCATGTGGCGGTGGTGGTGCCCGGTTCGGACATCGACGCCTCCACGTACGACCGCGCGAGGGACCCGTACGGCACCCCGGCCGGCATGGCCCGGAGCCTGCGCGAGGTGACCGGGCCCGCCACGGCCGTCGTCGCCTGGGCCGGTTACACCACCCCCGTGGGCATCGGTGTGGACGCCGCGACCGGTGCGCTCGCCGGGGCGGGTGCCGAGCGGCTGGTCCGGTTCACCGACGGGCTCGACGCGGTGGGCGCACCGGACCCCGCCGTGTTCTGCCACAGCTACGGCTCGGTCGTCTGCGGTCTGGCCGCGTCCCGCCTGGACGCCGCCGACCTGGTCGCCGTGGCCTCCCCGGGGATGCACGCGGACAGCGCCGCCGGCCTGCGGACCAAGGCCCGCGTGTGGGCCGCCAAGGACGCCACGGACTGGATCGACCGCATCCCCCACGTCCGGGTCCTGGGCCTGGGCCACGGCGCCGACCCGGCCGACGCGGCCTTCGGCGCCCGCCCCGTCCCCGCCACCACCGCCCACGGCCACACCGGCTACTTCGCCCCCGGTACGGACTCCCTGCGCGCTTTCGCCGCCATCACCGAAGGAACGGCCCGATGAGCACCCTCACCCGCCCGGCCCCCGGGACCGCCGCCCCGGCCGCCGCGTCCCCCGCCCGCGCACCCCGGGGAGTCGCCGCCCTCGCGGCGAAGATCGACGCCAGGACCCCCGCGCACCGCGACCGTGCCATCGACGGCCTCCGTGCCCTCGCGCTCCTCGCGGTCCCCACCGGCCACTGGCTGCTCGGCGGGTTCACCGTCGACGCGGACGCGGGTTCACTGCACAACGCCAGCCCGCTCTCCTCGTTCGCCGCGCTCGCCCCCGCCAGCTGGGTCCTCCAGATGCTGGGCATCTTCTTCCTGGTGGGCGGCTACGCCTCCGTCCTGTCGTTCCACAAGCATGCGGGTTCCGCTGCCGGGTGGCTGAAGGGCAGGCTGGTGCGGCTCGGCCGCCCGGTGCTCGGGGTGACCGCCGTCTGGGCGGTGCTCGCCCCGCTGCTGTACGGGCTCGGGGTTCCGGAGGCCACGTTGCGGACCGGCGCGAAACTCGTCGTCCAGCCCCTGTGGTTCGTCGGTGTGTACGCGGTGGTCACCGCGCTCACCCCGCTCTGCATCCGGGTGGCCCGGCGGATCGGCGCCTGGTCGGCGGTGCCCCTGATCGGCAGTGTCGCGGTCGTCGACTTCCTCAGGTACGGCCCGTTCGCCGACGCCGTGCCCTCCTGGCTGAGTCTGCTCAACCTGCTGCCCGGCTGGCTCTTCGCCTACCAGCTCGGCGTCGCCTGGGGCGAGAAGAAGCTCAGCAGGCGCACGGCGTACGTCCTGCTCGTCGGCGGCGCCGCCCTCTTCGCCGCCCTGCTCCTCGCGTTCCACTACCCGGCGTCCATGGTCGGCGTCCCCGGCCAGGACCGCACCAACTCGCATCCGCCGTCGCTGCTGGTCCTCGCCCTGGCCGCGGCCCAGAGCGGCGCCGCGATCCTGCTCCGCGACAGGATCGCGGGACTGCTGACCCGGCCGGCCCTGTGGGCTCCGGTCGTCGTCATCAACCTCTGCGCGATGACGATCCTGTGCTGGCACCAGACCGCGATGCTGGCCGCCGCCGTCCCCGGGTCGTACGTCGGTACGATCCCGGGCCTGACTGCCGCCCCGGACACGCCGGGCTGGATCCTGGCCCGGCTGGCGTGGATGCCGCTCTTCGCCGTACTGCTGGCCGTGATCGCGAAGTACGCGCGGGTCTTCGAGCACCCCGCGGGACCGGTCTCCCGTACGACGAAGGCCCGCCGGGCGGTCGCGGGACTGCTCGCGGCGGGCTTCACCGTGTTCGCACTGGGGCTGGCGTGAGGCACCGCGGGTCTCCGGCGGCGCGCGTACGGGGCCGCGCGGAGCGCCGTGGAGCGCCTCCCCGAGCCGCCTGCCTACTCGCGGCCCGCGGACGTGAACGACATGTCCGCGTACCGGCCGCCGGCGACCTGTCCCGCGATCGGCTCCAGGAGTGCCAGCTCCTGGGCGCTCAGCACCAGCCGGGTGGCCGCCGTGTTCTCCTCCACCCGGGAGCGCTTGCGGGTCCCCGGGATCGGGACCACCGACACCCCGTGCACCTGTGCCTGCTGCTGCACCCAGGCCAGCGCGACCTGGCCGAGCGTGACGCCGCGGGCCCGGGCGACCTCGCGGACCGGGTCCAGGAGCGCGGCGTTCGCCTCGGCGTTGGCCCCGTTGAAGCGGGGCTGCTGGCGACGGAAGTCGCTCGCGTCGAGGTCCTTCTCGGCACTGGCGAAGGCTCCGGTGAGGAACCCGCGGCCGAGCGGCGAGTACGCGACGAGAGTGGCGCCCGTCTCGGCCACCGCGGGAACGACACCTGCCTCGATGTCCCGGCTGAAGAGCGACCACTCCGACTGCACGGCGGCGATCGGGTGCACCGCCTGCGCGGCCCGCAGCTCGTCGCCGGTCACCTCGCTCAGCCCGAGCTGCTTGACCTTGCCCGCCGCGACCAGTTCGGCCATCACCCCGACGGTCTCCTCGATCGGGATGTTCACGTCGCGCCGGTGCATGTAGTAGAGGTCGACGGCGTCGACGCCCAGCCGGCCGAGGCTGGCGTCGATGCAGGCGCGGATGTACGCGGGGTCGTTGCTGATGTACCGCTTGGTGCTGTCCTCGGGGGCCACGGCCAGCGCGAACTTCGTGGCCAGGGTGATCTCGTCGCGGTGCGCGGCGACGAACGGCGCCAGGAACCGCTCGTTGTCGCCGTCCCCGTAGGCGTCCGCCGTGTCGTACATCGTGACGCCCAGTTCCAGGGCACGCTCCAGGGTGGCCCTGGCCTCCGCGGCGTCGGTCGGCCCGTACGCGAAGCTCATCCCCATGCACCCGAGCCCCTGGACACCGACCTCGGGGCCGGTGGGGCCGCCGAGACGGGTGGTGGCAAGGGGGCTGCTGCCTGCGGTGCTATTTGCGCTGTTGGTGCTGTTGGTGCTCATGAAAAGTCAGAACCTCTCCGACGCCCGGCGGGCATCCGCATAGACATCGATCTTGTAGTCGAGTACGGCCAGGGTGTCCTGGAGCTCCGCGATCCGGTTGGTCACGTCCCGGCGGGTCGCCTCCAGCAGTTCCTGCCGCTCCTCGAAGGTGTGCGTTCCGGCACGGACCAGTTCCGCGTACCGCACCATGTCGGCGACCGGCATCCCGGTCAGCCGCAGCTTGCCGACCAGCGCGAGCCAGTCCAGGTCCTGGTTGCGGAACCGGCGCTGCCCCGTGTGCGAGCGGTCCACGTGCGGCATCAGGCCGATCCGCTCGTACCAGCGCAGGGTGTGCGCGCTGAGCCCGGTGACCGCGGCCACCTCACTGATCGTGTAGTGGTCGCGCCCCTCGGGCAGCGGGTGCCCGGCGGCCAGCTCGCAGGTGCCCCTCGCGGGCTTGGTCCCGGTGCGTACGGGAGTGCTGTCGATCACCGTCATGTCCTCCACGCTAGAACGTTGGAGTGCACTCGAAGCAAGCGGAATCCGGCTGAACTTTGCAGGGGTCGCCGCGTAATCTGCGCGGCATGACTCACCTCACCGTACGGCGGGCGCACGCCGGAGACGTGGCGGAAGTGCTGCGGCTGCGCCAGATGATGCTGGAGGCTCTGGGCCACGGGGCCGAAGACACGGCCTGGCACAGCGCCTCCCTGCCCGGACTGCGCAAGAGGCTCGCCGACCCGGACGGCGACTTCGCGGCCTTCGTCGCCGAACACCCCTCGTCCACGGGCAGGTTGGGCACGATGGCCGCCGGTACGGTCGACTACCGCATCGGCAATCCGGGCGCTCCGCTGGGCAACCGCGGCCATGTCTTCGGCGTCGTCACCGCCCCGGACGTCCGCCGCGCGGGCGGCGCCCGCGCCTGCACCCGGGCGCTGCTCGACTGGTTCCGCGAGCGTGGCGTGGTCCAGGTGGACCTGAACGCGTCGCGGGAGGCCGAGCCGCTGTACGCGTCGCTGGGCTTCGTACGGCGCCCGGACCCCGCGATGCGGCTGGACCTCTCCTAGGACTTGTCCGCTGGACCTCTCCTGGGGCTTGCCCTGCGGGCGCCCGGAGACAGCTCGCCCGGGGCGCCGGTTAGGCTCGACGTCATGCAGAGCGTGACGATGATCGAGTCCTGGCCGGTGCCCACCGCGGCCGCAGCCGTCGTACGGGCGGACGGCACCGTCCTCGGGTCGCACGGGCCGGGCGGCCACCGCTTCCCGCTCGCCTCCGTCACCAAGCCGCTCGCCGCGTACGCGGCCCTGGTGGCGTACGAGGAGGGCGCGATCGAGCTGGACGAGCCGGCGGGCCCGCCCGGATCCACGGTCCGCCACCTGCTCGCCCACACCAGCGGCCTGGCGTACGACGAGAACCGCGTCACCTCCGAGCCCGGCACCCGGCGCCTCTACTCCAACGCCGGTTTCGAGGCCCTCGGCGACCACCTCACCAAGGCCACCGAGATCCCCTTCGCGGACTACCTCCGCCAGGCGGTCCTGGAGCCCCTCGGCATGACGGCCACCGCTCTCGAAGGCGCCGGTTCCCCGGCCCGGGACGGCATCTCGACCGTCGACGACCTGCTCCGCTTCGCCGCCGAGCTCCAGGCGCCGCGCCTGCTGGACCCCCGTACGGTCGCCGAGGCCACCCTCACCGTGCACTACCCCGGCACCAAGGGCGTGCTCCCCGGCTTCGGCCACCAGAACCCCAACGACTGGGGCCTCGGCTTCGAGATCCGCGACAGCAAGTCGCCGCACTGGACCGGCAGTTCGTCCTCCCCGCGCACCTTCGGCCACTTCGGCCAGGCGGGCACCTTCCTCCTGGTCGACCCGGACGCGGGCCTCGCCGCCGTCGCCCTCACCGACCGCCCCTTCGGCCCGTGGGCGGCGGAGGTCTGGCCCCCGTTCGTCGACGCCGTCCTGGCGGAGGCCCGCACGTCCTGAGCACCGACGGGGCCCAACCGGCCGCCGTTGGGCACGGCCCCCGGCGGTCAGGCCCGGCGGTCGGCGTCCGTCATCGGCCGGGCGCGCGCCCACTCCTCCTCGAACTCGTCCCCGCCGATCTCCTGTCCGGCCGGTTCCGGGTCGTAGAGGTCGACGACCGGCGGGTTGAAGGGCCAGTCGCCGGCCGTGCCGCGCACGCCGCTGCCGTCCCCGGCCACCTCCACCTGACGGCTGCGGCGGCCGTCGGGGCCGACCTCCATCAGATAGTCGACCGGGGCCCCGTCGCCCTCGTCCCAGCGGCGCCGCAGGTGCACCACGTCCCGTCCCGCGAGCGCGCCGAAGTCCGGGTGCCCGCGCTGCGCGGCCCGCTCGGCGCGCAGGGCGTCCAGTCCCGGCGGCAGCACCGGGTCGTCGATGCCGACGACCTCGACGTTCCCCTCGGCCTCGAACCGGGCCACCGTCCTCGGGTCGTCGACCACCTCGGTCCACGCGAAGGTCTCCCGCACCTCGCGCGCCGACCGCGCCTCGATCCACCACCACGTTCCGCCCATGCCGTAGTCGTGCAGGGCGAGGAAGCGCCGCACGCGGGCGGTGGACGCGGCGGGGTCTTCGGCTCCGGGAGTGGCGGTCATGAGGAGGAAGCGTAGGCCCGCGCAGCGTTGGGCTACCCTCCCACCCGACGGCGGCGACACCTTCACACGGTTCAACGGGCGGGATGGGCAGATGCACCAGGACAGCACGGACGGACAGTTCCACCCTCTGGAGGACAAAGACCCTCGTACGGTCTCCGGTTACCGGCTCGCCGCCCGCCTCGGCGCGGGCGGCATGGGACAGGTGTATCTGTCGTACACGCCCGGCGGGCATCCGATCGCCGTCAAGGTGATCCGGCCCGAGCTGGGTGACGACCCCGGGTTCCGGCAGCGGTTCCGGCTGGAGGTGCAGGCGGCGCAGCGGGTGCAGGGGCTCTACACCGCACCCGTCATCGACTTCGACACCGAGGCCAGCCGCCCCTGGCTGGCCACCGCCTACGTGCCCGGGCCCTCGCTCGCCACCGCCGTCGCCGACCACGGCAGGCTGCCGGTGCCCGCCGTCCTGCGGCTGCTCGCCGGGATGGCGGAGGCACTGAAGGTCATCCACGCGGCGGGCATCGTGCACCGGGACCTGAAGCCCGCCAACGTCCTGCTCGGGGCCGACGGACCCAAGGTCATCGACTTCGGGATCGCGCGCGCCGCCGACGCGACCGCGCTCACCGGGACCGGGGTCAGGATCGGGACGCCCGCCTTCATGTCGCCGGAGCAGGCGGCGGGCAGGGAGCTCGGGCCCGCATCGGACGTCTTCGCGCTCGGGCAGGTCGGTGTGTACGCGGCGCTGGGCAACACCGCCCACGGCGAGGGCAATTCGCACGCCGTGCTCTACCGGATCGTGCACGAGGAGCCGGATCTGACCGGGCTGCCCGACGAACTGGGCTTCCTGGCGCGCTGCCTGGCCAAGGACCCGGCGCAGCGGCCGGAGCCGGCCGAGGTCATCGAGCTGTGCCGGGCCGCCTCTCCCGACCCGCTGAGCCAGCAGGGCAGTTGGCTGCCGGAGCCGATGACACAGGACATCGACCGCAGGACCCGCGCCTGGGCGGCGATGCGGACGCAGATGTCGGCGAGCGAGGGGAGCGGGGCGTCCGGCGAGGCCGGTGGGGCCGACCGGTCTGATGGTGCAGGCAGGGCTGACGGGGCAGGCAGGGCTGATGGGGCCGCCGTGGTTCCCGGGGCCGGGCCCGGCGGGGTGCACCACGCCCCGACGGAGGCCGCCACTCCCCCGCCTCCGCCCCACGCCGCACCGCCGACCCCGCCGCCGTACCCCGGCACGTATCCGGGGCTCCAGGGGCCGGGGGTCCCGCCAGGAGGACCGCACCAGCCGGGGCCGCACCCGAGCGGCCCTCACCCGAGCGGTCCGCAACCGGGCGGTCCGCAGCCGGGCGGCCCGGCCACCCACCCCGGTGCCGGCCCCTCCCACCCCACGTACCCCTCCCAGACCCAGCAGCCGCACAGTCTGCACGCCGCTCCGTACCCGGCGCAGCCGCAGCCGGGCTGGGCGCCGCAGCCGCCGCCCAAGAAGAAGATGAGCGGCGGGGCCATCGCCCTGATCGCGATCGCGGCGGTGCTGGTGCCCGTCGGCGGCTGCGCGGCGCTGATCGCCAACCTGCCCACAACCAAGGACGACAAGCCGGGCCCCACCGCGTCCGGCACGGGCGGCACCACGCGCCCCGACCCCAAGCCGGTGACGTACAAGGGCGTGAACCTGACGAACGACTACTACATCCGGTTCGCCGACTCCCCGCCCCGGCCGATCCACTCCGGCGACGCCGCCTACGAGGCCGACGCGGACTTCTACTACTGGAGCAACGAGCGCTACCTGGGCAGCAGGAGCAAGAAGATCTCCCTCCTGAACAACTCCCAGAAGGGCTCGCTGAAGACCTGCCGCAACGAGACCCGCTTCACCGAGCGCGTCACGATCCGCCAGGTCTCCGCCGGTTCGCAGATCTGCGTGCACACGGAGGACGGCCACATCGGCCTGGTCACCTTCCGCGGCAGGTCCTCCGCGTCCGACCCCAGTGACCACGTCACCCTCGACCTCACGCTGTGGCGCAACGCGGAAGAGCCCGCCGGCTCCGGCTACTGACGTCCGCCGAACTCCCACACCAGCACCTCGGCGGCGGCCCGGGCCGTCAGTGCGCGCGGGTCCGGGCCCCGGCCGCCGTCGCTCCGCACCGAGTCACCGGGGCCCAGCACCTCGCCCCCGCAGGCCACTTCACCCCGTACGACATGGACGTAGGCGGTCTCCGGCAGCGGCATCCGCTCCCCGGGGCCGCCGAGGCGGCGCACGTGCAGCACGGCGCCCGCCGCCGGCACCTCGTACGGGGCCCCGTCGGCGATCCCCCGCACCAGCGTGTACGCCGGGTCGCCGCCAGGCACCAGCGGGGCCAGCCACATCTGCACGAACTGAAGCGGCCCGGCCCCCTCGTTGCGCTCCACGTGCCGCACGCCGTCCGCCGCGCTGAGGTGCTGGAGGTCCCCGGCGCGTACGACGGTGGCGTGGCCCGCCGAGTCGAGGTGCGTCAGCTCGCCCTCCACCACCCAGGTGACGATCTCCGTGTGGCTGTGCGGGTGTTCGCCGAATCCCGCGCCGGGGGCCAGGCGTTCCTCGTTGCAGGCGAGGACCGGGCCGAAGCGGAGGTTGTCCGGGTCGTAGAAGTGGCCGAAGGAGAAGGCGTGCAGGGACTCGATACCGGCGGCGCGCTCGCCGCCCCGGTAGCGGTCGGCGGCGCGGTGCAGGGACATCACGGGGACCACGGTAGCCCCGGGACACCGGGCGGGGTGCCGGATAAGGCAGTCTTGTCACCGTGCCCCGACCCGAACCGCCGCAGCAGCCGGCGCCGCAGCCCGAGCCGTCCGCGCCCGCACCGGGGTCCGCGGACGGGGCGGGGCGGCGCGCCGCCCACCCGCACACCGCGACCCTCAAGCGGCTGGAGCGTTCCGCCGGCAGCCTCGCCGCGAGCGCGATCGCGCGGATGGACGAGACGCTGCCCTGGTACCGGGCGATGCCGCCGGAGAACCGGTCGTGGATCGGCCTGGTCGCCCAGGCGGGCATCGCCGCGTTCACGGAGTGGTTCCGGCACCCGGAGACCCCGCAGGCGATTTCCACCGACGTGTTCGGGACGGCGCCGCGCGAGCTGACGCGGGCGATCACGCTGCGCCAGACCGTGGAGATGGTCCGTACGACCATCGAGGTCATGGAGTCGGCGATCGAGGAGGTCGCCGCCCCCGGTGACGAGTCGGTGCTGCGCGAGGCGCTCCTGGTGTACGCCCGGGAGATCGCCTTCGCGACCGCCCAGGTGTACGCGCAGGCGGCGGAGGCGCGGGGCGCGTGGGACGCGCGGCTCGAATCGCTGGTCGTGAACGCGGTGCTCTCCGGCGAGGCGGACGAGGGCGCGGTCTCCCGGGCCGCCGCGCTCGGCTGGAACTCCCCCGAGCACGTGTGCGTGGTGCTGGGCACCGCCCCCGACGGGGACTCCGAGCTGACCGTGGAGGCGATCCGGCGGGCCGCCCGGCACGCCAAGCTCCAGGTGTTGACCGGGGTGCTCGGCACCCGGCTGGTCGTCATCGCGGGCGGCAGCGACAATCCGATGCAGGTGGCGAAGGCCCTGATCGGCCCCTACGCGGCCGGGCCCGTGGTCGCGGGACCCGTCGTGCCGGACCTGCTGGCCGCGACGCGGTCCGCGCAGGCGGCGGCCGCCGGGCTCAAGGCGTGCACGGCCTGGCAGGACGCCCCGCGGCCCGTGCTGGCGGACGATCTCCTGCCGGAGCGGGCGATCGCCTCCGACCCTGCTGCCCGTGACCAGCTGGTAGAGGAGATCTACAGACCGCTGGAAGAGGCTGGCTCCGCGCTTCTGGAGACCCTGAGCGTCTATCTGGAACAGGCGAGCAGTCTGGAGGGGGCGGCCCGGATGCTCTTCGTGCACCCCAATACCGTGCGCTACCGGCTCCGACGTGTGACAGACGTCACCGGCTGGTCACCCTCCGACGTCCGCTCGGCGTTCACGCTCCGTATCGCCCTGATCCTGGGGCGTCTGGCCGACGGGGATCCGGCGACCTAGACTTTTGTTGGATACAAACAATTCGTCCGACGGTTCTTCGTCCCAGTCCCCACGGGCAGAAGAGGCCGCACACAAGAGAGAGTGTGAGGGTGCTCGTACTCGTCGCTCCCGGCCAAGGCGCTCAGACGCCCGGCTTCCTGACTCCCTGGCTCGACCTCCCCGGCGCGGCCGACCGCATCGCGGCCTGGTCCGACGCCATCGGGCTCGACCTCGTCCACTACGGCACGAAGGCCGACGCGGACGCCATCCGTGACACCGCCGTCGCCCAGCCCCTGCTGGTCGCCGCCGGTCTGCTGTCGGCGTCCGCGCTCGGTGACGTCTCCCCGGCCGGCGCCGTCGCCGGGCACAGCGTCGGTGAGATCACCGCCGCCGTGTTCGCCGGTGTGCTCACCGACGAGGCCGCCCTGCGGTTCGTCCGCACCCGCGGCCTCGGCATGGCCCGGGCCGCCGCCGTCTCCGAGACGGGCATGGCCGCCCTGCTCGGCGGCGACCCCGAGGTGACGCTCGCGCACCTGAAGAAGCTCGGTCTGACCCCGGCGAACGTGAACGGTGCCGGCCAGATCGTCGCCGCCGGTACGGCCGAGCAGCTCGCGGCGCTGGACGCGGACAAGCCGGAGGGGGTGCGCCGGGTCGTCGCCCTGAAGGTCGCCGGCGCGTTCCACACCGACCACATGGCCCCGGCGGTCGCCGAACTCGGCAAGGCCGCCCAGGACCTGGCGGTGTCCGACCCCGCCGTCACCTACGTATCGAACGCCGACGGCAAGGCCGTCACCAGCGGTTCCGAGGTCGTCGCGCGCCTGGTGAACCAGGTCTCCAACCCGGTCCGCTGGGACCTGTGCATGGAGACCTTCCAGGAGCTGGGCACGACCGCTCTGATCGAGGTCTGCCCGGGAGGCACCCTGACGGGTCTCGCCAAGCGGGCCCTCCCCGGGGTCAGGACCCTCGCGCTCAAGACCCCCGACGACCTCGACGCGGCCCGCGCGCTCCTCGCCGAGCACGCGGACGCGTAAGGAGCGAGCAGATGTCGAAGATCAAGCCCAGCAAGGGCGCCCCGTACGCACGCATCCTCGGGGTGGGCGGCTACCGTCCGACCCGTGTCGTGCCCAACGAGGTGATCCTCGAAAGGATCGACTCGTCCGACGAGTGGATCCGCTCGCGCTCCGGAATCGCCACCCGCCACTGGGCCGGCGAGGAGGAGACCGTCGCGATGATGTCGATCGAGGCGTCCGGCAAGGCCATCGCCGACGCCGGGATCGACCCCGAGCAGATCGGCGGGGTCATCGTCTCCACGGTCTCGCACTTCAAGCAGACCCCCGCCGTCGCGACCGAGATCGCGCACAGGATCGGCGCGAACCGTCCCGCCGCCTTCGACATCTCCGCCGGATGCGCCGGCTTCGGATACGGACTGACCCTGGCCAAGGGCATGGTCGTCGAGGGCTCGGCGGAGTACGTACTCGTCATCGGCGTGGAGCGGCTCAGCGACCTCACCGACCTGGAGGACCGCGCGACGGCCTTCCTGTTCGGCGACGGCGCGGGCGCGGTCGTGGTCGGTCCCTCGCAGGAGCCGCACATCGGCCCGACCGTGTGGGGTTCCGAGGGCGACAAGTCCGAGACCATCAAGCAGACGGTCGCCTGGGACCGGTTCCGCATCGGCGACGTCTCCCAGCTGCCGCTGGACAGCCGCGGCGAGGTCAAGTTCCCGGCCATCACGCAGGAGGGCCAGGCGGTGTTCCGCTGGGCCGTCTTCGAGATGGCGAAAGTCGCCCAGCAGGCGCTGGACGCGGCCGGGATCTCCGCGGACGACCTGGACGTCTTCATTCCGCACCAGGCCAACATGCGGATCATCGACTCGATGGTGAAGACCCTCAAGCTGCCGGAGCACGTCACGGTCGCCCGTGACATCGAAACCACCGGCAACACCTCGGCCGCCTCGATTCCGCTCGCGATGGAGCGGCTCCTGGCGACCGGACAGGCGAAGAGCGGCGACACCGCCCTCGTCATCGGCTTCGGGGCGGGTCTCGTGTACGCCGCGACGGTCGTTACCCTCCCCTAGGGCAATTGCTTCGGTTTCCTCCGGACAACGCCCCCCTCTTTGCACTCTGATTCCCACACATCGAAGGAGCGCCATCATGGCCGCCACTCAGGAAGAGATCCTCGAAGGTCTCGCCGAGATCGTCAACGAGATCGCCGGCATCCCGCAGGAGGACGTCCAGCTGGACAAGTCCTTCACCGACGACCTGGACGTCGACTCGCTGTCCATGGTCGAGGTCGTCGTCGCCGCCGAGGAGCGCTTCGAGGTGAAGATCCCGGACGAGGACGTCAAGAACCTCAAGACGGTCGGCGACGCCGCCAAGTACATCCTGGAGCACCAGGGCTGATTCAGCCCCTGATGTTCTGTGTCGCCACCCGGCGGTGGCGCCGTGAAAAACTTCCCCCTCTACACGTGGAGAAAGAATTCCTGTGAGCCCGACCAATCGCACCGTGGTCGTCACCGGTATCGGCGCAACAACCCCGCTGGGTGGCGACGCCGCATCGACCTGGGAGGGTCTGCTGGCAGGCCGGTCCGGAGTGAGCCCTCTCGAGGGTGAGCGCTTCGCCGATCTTCCGGTACGCATCGCCGCCCAGGCGGCCGTGGACCCCTCCGAGGTGCTGCCGCGCCCGCTGGCCCGCAAGCTGGACCGCTCGGCACAGTTCGCGGTCATCGCCGCGCGCGAGGCCTGGGCCGACGCGGGCTTCACCGCCAAGGCCGGTGAGGACACGTCCATCGCCCCCGAACGGCTGGGCGCGGTCGTCTCCTCCGGCATCGGCGGCATCACCACCCTGCTCGACCAGTACGACGTGCTGAAGGAGAAGGGCGTACGCCGCGTCTCCCCGCACACCGTTCCCATGCTCATGCCCAACGGCCCGTCCGCGAACGTCGGCCTGGAGATGGGCGCCCAGGCGGGCGTGCACTCCGTGGTCAGCGCGTGCGCGTCCGGCGCCGAGGCGGTCGGCTACGCGATCGAGATGATCCGCAGCGGCCGCGCCGACGTCGTCATCGCCGGCGGTACGGAGGCGACGATCCACCCGCTGCCGGTCGCCGCGTTCGCCAACATGATGGCGATGTCGAAGAACAACGACGAGCCCGAGAAGGCCTCGCGCCCCTACGACACCGCCCGGGACGGCTTCGTCCTCGGCGAGGGCGCCGGCATCGTCGTCCTGGAGTCGGCGGAGCACGCCGAGCGGCGCGGTGCGCGGGTCTACTGCGAGGCCGTCGGCCAGGGCCTGTCCTCCGACGCGCACCACATCGCGCAGCCGGAGCCGACCGGGCGCGGCATCGCCGCCGCCCTCCAGCAGCTGCTGGACTCCACCGGTCTGGCCCCGTCCGAGATCGCGCACCTCAACGCGCACGCCACGTCCACCCCGCAGGGCGACGTCGCCGAGATCAAGGCGCTCCGCAAGGTGCTGGGCGACGACCTCGACCATGTCGCGGTGTCCGCGACGAAGTCGATGACCGGTCACCTGCTGGGCGGTGCGGGCGGCATCGAGACGGTCGCGACCGTGCTGGCGCTGCACCACAGGACGGCCCCGCCGACCATCAACGTGGACGACCTCGACCCGGAGGCGGCGGAGGCGGACATCGTCCGCGACAAGCCGCGCGCCCTGCCCGCCGAGGGCACGATCGCCGCCCTGAACAACTCGTTCGGCTTCGGCGGCCACAACGTGGTGCTGGCGTTCCGTACGGTCTGAGCGCTTCTCGTACGCCGACGAGCCGAAGGCCCGCTCCCTGCTGGGGGCGGGCCTTCGCCGTTTCCTCAGGCGGACCTCGGGGCACGGGCCTCGCAGCCGTGCTCAGCGGACGTGCTCAGCGGACCGCGAAGACCGGGACGGGTTCCGAGAGGTGCTTGTCGCTGCTGTAGGAGTGGGGTTCGTCCTCGTTGACGATCACCACGGTGGAGCCCGGACCCTGGAGCAGCGTCGCCGACGACGGGTTCGGGGTCCGCGAGCCGAGGACGCCGAGCGGGGCGGCGGTCCTGCGCCCGGTGCGCAGGTCGTACGAGGCCAGGTAGGGCGTGCTGTCCCCCTCGGTCAGGACGGTGAGCCGCCCGCCGGTGCCGGTGAGCAGCGCCGTGGCCCGGTGGGGCAGCCGCCTGAGCCACTGCCGCTCCCCGGTGGCCAGGGAGAACGCGCCGACCCAGCGCACGGAGGTCTCCCCCGGCGAGATCGCCCCCGCGATCAGCCGGTCGCCGTCCACGCGGGCCTCCGACGGCATACCGATGAGGCCCTCGGTCTCGGAGTTGGCGTTCGCGTTGCCACTGGCGTGGCGGGAAACCTTCAGGACCGCACGGGGGCGCCCCTTGTCGTCGTACGACAGGAAGGCGTCCACCCCGCGCTCGTCCAGCTCCTTGATCCGCAGCACCAGGGGCGAGGTGGACGTGAAGGAGGCGTGCATCGCACGCGACTCCACCGGCAGCGTGGTGCGCCAGAGCTGCTTGCCGGTGGCGGCGTCGAGGGCGATCAGCCGGGAGGTGGCGGCGTTCTGGCCGTACTCCTTGCGGCACTCCTCCACGAGCAGGACACGGTCCGCCGAGGCGCCCAGCGCAGCGGCCGTGCACAGTCGCTTGTCGCCGAAGGGCCGCGTCCAGACCGCTCTGCCGGTGGTCGCGTCGAAGGCGCGCAGCCGCTCGCTCTCCACGGCGACGGCGGTACGGTCCGCCAGGGCGAAAATGCCGGTCCTGGCATGTGGGTCGTACCTGTCGAAGCGCAGGCTCCGCTGCCAGCGGGTCCTGCCGGTGGCGAGGTCGACGGCGGCCAGCTCGGTGCACGGCTCCTCGAAGCGGGCGTAGCCGACGAGGGCGAGGTCCGCGGCGGCGCGCAGGCCGGCGCCGCACGCGGTGCGGCGCGGCGGCACGGGGGTGCGCCACTGGCGGTGGCCGTCGGCCAGGGAGAACGCGGTGAGCGCGTCCGGGGTGACCCGCACGAGGTTGCGGCCCGCCGGGAGGGTCCGCACGCTCCGCGCGCCGTTTCCGCTGCCGCCGTTCTGCGGCCCGGTGCTTTCGTACGGGAGGGCCCAGGCGACGGAGTGGGCCTTGCCGGGCAGCGAGGCGGCCCAGGCCCCCGCGGGCCACAGGAACGCGGCGATGCCCGCCACTGCCAGCGGAAGGGCGATCCAGGCGCGCTTGCGGTGCGGGGAAGGGCCGGTGACTTCGCCGTCGGGTCCCTGGGGCGGCGGTGGAACGACGAAGGCGATGAAGACCAGCACGGTGCTCAGCAGCGCGATCGCCCCGAGGACGGTGAAGGCGTGGGCCCAGCCGTCGACGGAGGAGGAGCCGGGCAGACAGTTGTCCCCGTTACAGGTGCCCTCGATCCGCTCGAGCCGCGAATCCTCGATGTGGAACCTGATCGCCGCCGCGACCAGGCCCCCCGAAACGACGACGGCAGCCCCGGCCACCATCTGACCCACACGCACTCCGTACCCCCCACAGGTAAAAGCTCATTCAACTGTGGGCGGAATCTATACCGGTCCGGGCGCGGATGATCACGCGGGCCGGAAATCCGGTCAGACGACCTGGTGCAGCCAGCGCACGGGGGCGCCCTCGCCGGCGTACCGGAAGGGTTCGAGTTCGTCGTCCCAGGGTTTGCCGAGGAGGCGGGAGACCTCGGCCTCCAGCTCGCTCTCGCCGCGCGCGGCACGGGCGAGGGCGGCCCGCAGCCGGTCCTCGGGGATGAGGATGTCGCCGTGCATGCCGGTGACGGCGTGGAAGATGCCGAGCACCGGGGTCGAGCTGTAGCGCTCGCCCTCGGCGGTGGGGCAGGGTTCCGCCGTCACTTCGAAGCGGAGCATGTCCCAGCCGCGCAGTGCGGACGCCAGCTTGGACGCCGTGCCGGGGCTGCCCTGCCAGGAGAATTCGGATCTCCAGGTGCCGGGCGCGGCCGGCTGCCTGATCCAGTCGAGACCGACTCGTACACCGAGCACGGAACCCACCGCCCATTCGACATGGGGGCACATCGCGCGCGGTGCGGAGTGGACGTAGAGAACTCCACGTGTCGTCACCGGGACCTCCTGCTGTGTGGGTCGAGGTTCGCCTTCACCAGCGGCCTCGTGCTCCCTGACCGCGCGTTCGAGATGACACGCCCGGCCGGCTCCCGAGGTTGTCAACAGTAAACAGCATCAGGAGTGAATCTCCTGAAAAGGGACAGTATGTGACGTCACATTATTTACCGGTACGTGAGGGACGGAGTACCGGAGGTGGTGTCACGGGGGCCCGGCGCTGGTGCCGTGGGGGAAAAGCTACCGTGCGGCGTGTGCCGGGGTGTGACGTAGTGTCGGTCCGGGGGCAGGGAACTGGCGGGGATTCCGGCGTTTCCCGGAAGGACACACCCGGGCGGCGCACACAGGCGAAGCACACGGCCACTGCACGCGGACGCAGCACACAGGCGCAGCACGCGGACAGCGCACACGGGCGAAGCACACCGACGAAGCACACGGACGGCGGGCGCGGACCACGCACACCGTCGCGCGGAGGGAAGCACAGCATGCGGGACAGCAGCCGGGGCCGGACACGGACGAAGCGGCGCGTGCGCGGTGCGGCCGGCGCGCTGGCGGCCGGTGTCCTGCTCGCGGTGGCCGGGTGCGGCGGCGCGGACCGGGCCCCGTCCGGTGCGACGCCCCGGGGTGAGCGGTCCGCGGCCCCGACCGCGGGGCCGAAGCCGAAGCCCACTCCTGAGTGGGACCGCTCGCCCGCCTCGCTCGTTGCCGTCGGCGATTCGATCACACGCGGGTTCGACGCCTGCTCGGTCCTCGCGGACTGCCCCGAGGTGTCCTGGGCCACCGGTACGAACGCGTCCGTCAACAGCCTGGCGCTGCGCCTGCTGGGGCCCGAAGGGGCTGCGAGCCGCAGCTGGAACCTGGCGGTCTCCGGCTCCCGGATGTCCGACCTGCCGCAGCAGATGACCAGGGCCGCCGCGCACCGCCCCGAGCTGGTCACGGTGCTGACCGGGGCGAACGACGCCTGCCGCAGCTCGGTGGCGGCCATGACGCCGGTGGCGGACTTCCGCGCCTCGTTCGAGAAGTCGCTGCGCACCCTGCGCGCGGAACTGCCGAAGACGCAGGTGTACGTGGCGAGTGTGCCCGACCTGAAGCGGCTGTGGTCGCAGGGCAGGGCCACCCCGGCCGCCAAGCAGGTGTGGGCGCTGGGGGTGTGCCCCTCGATGCTCGGCGACGCGGACGCGACGAGCGGGCGGGCGGCGGCCCGGCGGGACGCGGTGCGCACCCGTGTGCAGGACTACAACGAGGTGCTGCGCGAGGTGTGTGCGAAGGACCGCTGGTGCCGGTACGACGGCGGGGCGGTCTTCTCCTTCGCCTTCGGCGGGGCCCAGTTGAGCCAGTGGGACTGGTTCCATCCGAGCGTGGACGGCCAGCGGCGGCTGGCGGAACTGGCGTACCGGGGTGTCGCGCAGGCGGCACCCCGGCAGCCCCGCCCCTAAGGACGGGCTTCCAGCGGGGAGCTCAGGCGGCGGTCCGTGAGGGAGTGGGCCGCTTCCACCTCGTAGCGGCCGGGCACGAAGGACCAGGAGCGGGTGGTCTCGTCCCAGATCTCGAACGCCCGGCGCGGCACCTCGACGGACACCTCCACGCTCTGCCCTGCCTCCGCCCGCACGCTCGCGAAGCCGGCCAGCACGCGCGCGGGCCGCTCCACGGTGTCCGCGACCGGCGCCAGGTAGATCTGGACGACCTCGCGGCCGCCGCGCTCGCCCGTGTTGCGGAGACGGACCCTGGCGGTCGTACCGTCCAGGGTGAGGGACTCGTACTCCCAGGTGGTGTAGCCGAGGCCGTGGCCGAAGGGGTACGCGGGGGTGGCTCCGGCCCTGTCCCAGGCGCGGTAGCCGATGAACACGCCCTCGGTGTAGGCGAGCCGGCCGCCGGTGGGGGTGACCTCCGTGACGGGCACGTCGGCGAAGGCGGCGGGCCAGGTGGTGGGCAGCCGTCCGCCCGGCTCCTCCGTGCCGAGCAGGACGTCGGCGAGGGCCGCGCCCCCTTCCTGGCCGGGGAACCAGGTGAGCAGCACCGCGGCCACCTTCTCGCGCCACGGCATCTCCACCGGGGAGCCGGAGTTGACGACGACGACGGTACGGGGGTTGGCGGCGGCGACGGCGCGCACCAGGTCGTTCTGGCGGCCGGGGAGCACGAGGTCCGTGCGGTCGAAGCCCTCGGACTCGACGCGGTCGGTGGTGGCGACCACGACGACCGCCGTATCGGCGCCGCGGGCGGCCGCCACGGCCTCCGCGATCAGTTCGTCCGCGTCGCGCCGCGGCGAGAGGTGGGAGAGCGAGAACATCACGGCGGTCAGCGGTGAGCCGGTGTTCCTGACGACGGTGTGGTGCAGGGAGACCGTGACGGGCCGCCCCTCGGTGAGGTGCGTGCGGCCGCGCTCCACCGGGGCGCCGAAGAAGGACTCGAACGGGTCCGCGTCCTCGCGCGGCCCGTGGAAGCCGTCGTAGTGGGTCTCGCCGTCCACGGTCAGCGTGAAGTGGCCCTGGCCCCGGGTGCCGAAGAGGTGCTCGCCGGTCTCGCGCGGCGTGAAGGTGCCGACGACCTCGACGGAGTGCAGGTTGTCGTGGGTGACGCCGTCGGGGAGGTCGTCACCGATCCACTGGACCTGGCCGCCCGGCAGCGAGCCCTCGCCGATGATCGCGCCGGACTCGTCGCGGCAGACCGCGCGCAGCTCGAAGCCCTTGTCGGCGACGGCGAGCTCGTCGCTGGGGTCGGCGCCGACGCAGTAGGTGAGCGACCCGGAAGGGAGCGCCTCGCTCAGGCCGTCCAGCGGGGAGACGACGTGCTCCGGGAAGACGGTCGCGGAACCGCCGCCGAGCACGCGGGCGTCGCGGGCGGCCGCGCCGGAGAGCGCCACCGAGCCGGTGGGGGCGAGGGGCAGGACGTCGCCCTCGTTGCGTACGAGGACGAGGGCGCGGCGGGCGACTTCGCGGGCGAGCGCCTGTCCTTCGATCCCGGCGGGCGGGTCGCTCACGACCGCCGGGGCGCCCTCGAGGATGCCGACGCGGGCGGCGAGGCGCAGTACGTTGCGCACGGCCTCGTCGACGACGGACTCCTCCACCTCGCCCGCGCGCACCGCGCCGGCGAGCGCTTCGCCGTACACGGTCCGGGGGCCCGGCATCGCGACGTCCAGGCCGCCCTCGATGCCGCCCTTGGTGGAGCGGGCCGCCATCCAGTCGGAGACGATCGCGCCGTCGAAGCCCCACTCGCCGCGCAGGACCTCGTTCTGGAGGTGGCGGTGCTCGGACATGGTGGTGCCGTTGACCGAGTTGTAGGCGCACATGATGCCCCACGGGTGGGCGTTTTCGACGATCGCCTCGAAGGGGGCGAGGTAGAGCTCGCGCAGCGGGCGCGGGGCGATGACGTTGTTGACGGTGAAGCGGTCGGTCTCGGCGTCGTTGGCGACGAAGTGCTTGACGGTGGTGCCCACCCCGCCGTCCTGGACGCCCTGCACGTAACCGGAGCCGATCTCGCCGGTGAGGTAGGGGTCCTCGGAGTAGCACTCGAAGTGCCGGCCGCCGAGCGGCGAGCGGTGCAGGTTCACGGTGGGGGCGAGCAGGACGTGCACGCCCTTGCGGCGGGCCTCCTGGGCGAGCAGCCTGCCTGCCCGGCGGGCCAGCTCCGGGTCCCAGGTGGCGGCGAGCGCGGTCGGCGAGGGCAGGGCGACCGACGGATCGTCGGCGGTCCAGCGGACGCCCCGGACACCGATCGGCCCGTCGGAGAAGACGAGTGACCGCAGGCCGATCGCGGGGAGCGCGGGCAGCGTCCACATGTCCTGGCCTGCCAGGAGACGGGCCTTGGCGTCGAGGTCGAGCTTGCCGAGTGCGGCAGCGACGGCGTCCTCGCGGATCTGCTCGGCTGTGCTGCTCGCGGTGTGCTGGGTGGTGGACTCGTCTGCCACGGCCGTACCTCCTTGGGGGAGCTGCTGGTGACCCCATGATTACTCCTTTCACCTGTAACCCGGTAGGCTTCGTTACTTCTTCGTGACCCATGAGGATGGCGTAACGTCCCGACCAGCAAGATCGCCGGTGAAGGGGTACGGACGATGGCCAGGGCAAGGAGCGAGGAGCGCCGCGCGGAGATCCTGCGGGCCACCCTCGAAGTAATCGCCGAACGCGGCTACCGGGGTGCGTCGCTGGCGTCGGTCGCCGAGCGCGTGGGCCTCACCCAGCAGGGCCTGCTGCACTACTTCCCGACCAAGGAGGCACTGCTCGTCGCCGTACTGGAGGAGCGCGACCAGTGGGACACGGGCGGGGCGGGGCTCAGCCCCCAGTCGTGGCGGCTCGATCTGCTGCCGTCGCTGGTGGACTACAACGCCATGCGCCCCGGCGTCGTGCAGACCTTCTCGGCGCTGCTCGGGGAATCCGTCACGGAGGGACACCCGGCGAAGGAGTTCTTCACGCAGCGGTACGCGCTCGTGCGCGAGGGCATGGCACGGGCGCTGCGTGCGGAGTACGGGGAGCGGCTGCCCGGCGGCCTCACCCCGGAACAGGCGGCTGTGCTGCTGGTGGCGGTGATGGACGGGCTGCAGTACCAGTGGCTGCTGGACTCGGACGGGGTGGACATGCCGGGGGCCTTCCGGGACTTCCTGGCGCTGCTGCGGCCGGGGCCGTGAGGGGAGCCCGGAGTGCGTGGCGGAAGTGCTGCGCGCAGAATCGATCCGTCATACCACCGGCGCTGCTACCGTTGATGTTATGAGCAGCGTCACACGGAAGTACTCCATCAGCATTCCCGAGGACCTGGCCGAATCCATCAGGGCACGGGTGGGTTCCGGCGGCTTCTCCGGCTACGTCACCGCCGCCTTGAGGCATCAGGTGTCCATGGACAACCTCGCCGAGATGATCGAGGACCACGAAACCAGGCACGGTGCCTTCACCGATGCGGAACTGGCACACGCCGACGCCCTGCTGGCAGGCTCGCAAGCGAGCAACGAGGAAGGCCGGGCCGCCGCGTGAAGACCCCCGCACCGCTCGTCGGAACGCTGGTCCTGGACTGCGAAGGGCTGTCTAAGCTCGTGGCCGACGACCGCATCGTCAGTGCCCTGGTCCAGCGCGCCCATGAGAGCGGAGCCCACGTGGTCACCAGCGCGGTGACTCCCGTGGAAGCCCGCAACCCGAGTGGGCGCCAGGCCCGGTTCGACTGGGTACTTTCCCGAATCGACGTCGAGCCAGTCACGGAAGCGACCTCGCGGGCGGCCTCGGCACTGCTCGCCGATGCCCGTCTGCACGGTCACAAGTACGCCCTCGACGCGATTCTTTCGGCGACGGCCCTTTCGCTTCCGAAGCCTGTGGTCGTGGTGACCTCCGACCCCGAGGACATCGGCATGCTCTGCGGGCCACGCGTCCGCGTCATCAGGGTATGACGCCGACGCCTCCCACCCCCACCCTCGCGCATCCACTCACCGCGCCAGCCCCAGCGTCACCCCGAGTCCCACCAGCACCGACCCGATCCCCCGGTTGAGTGCCTTCTGGCGGCGCAGCATGGCCGCGCGCAGCCGGCCGTCCGAGAAGAAGAGCGCCACCAGCGCGAACCAGCCGAAGTGTGCGGCCGACATGAAGAGCCCGTACCCCGCCTGCTGCCACAGCGCCGTCTCGGGGCCCACGACCTGCGTGAACGTCGAGACGACGAAGAGCGTCGTCTTCGGGTTCAGTACGTTGGTCAGGAACCCGGCCCGCATCGCCCCCAGCGGTGACAGCTCCCGCTTGCCCTCCAGATCGACGGTGAGTTCGGCGCGGGCGAAGAAGGTACGCAGTCCGATGTAGACCAGATAGGCCGCGCCGAGCAGCTTGATGGCGGTGAACAGCGCCGTGGACGAGGCGATCAGCAGGCCGACGCCGAGCATCGTGTACGTGACGTGGACCAGCACACCGGCCGCCACGCCGGCCGCGCCGAGGAGGCCGGTGCCGCGCCCGTACAGATAGCTGTTGCGGACGACCATCGCGAAGTCAGCACCCGGGCTGATGACGGCGAGGAGGGTGATGAGCGCGACGGCCAGGACTTCTGTCATGTACGGGATGGTGCCGCCGGGCGGGCCCGTGATCAACCCCTTTCCGGATTCTGGAACTCGTCCCGGAGGGCGGGGCGTTCGCCGGGCGGGGCCCTCGCCCGGCCGGCGTGCACCAGCCGGGCGGCCTGCCTGGCCAGGCAGATCGATCAGCCGGGCAGGCCGCTCAGCCGGGCAGGCCGCTCAGCCGGGCAGGCCGCTCAGCTGGGCAGACGCACTCAGCCGGCCGGCGTGGTCGAGGCGTCGGCGTCGTCGTTCTCCTCGTCGTCGGCCGAGGGCTCGTTCAGCAGGTCCCGTGCCATCAGCGTCGCCCCGGCCACCGCGCCCGGCATGAGGAACACAGCCACGAACGGCACCAGGTAGGCGAGGGTGAGCGGCACGCCGAAGCCGAGGACCAGGGAGCGGCGGCTCCGCAACAGGGCCAGCCGTTCCTTGAGCTCGATGCCGCGGCGCTGGAGGGCGACGGAGGTCAGCTCCTCGGTGAGGAAGAAGCCGGACACGCAGAAGCCGAGAACCGGGACGACGGTCTGGCCGATGACCGGGATGAACCCGCACGCGAAGAGCAGGATCCCGTAGCACAGCACCCGCGCCAGTACCCGGACGCTGTCCCGCGCCGAGATCCACAGCTCGCGCAGGAGCGGGAGACCGGACTCGGGGGCGGTGCCGTCGGGCGAGCGGGACCGGTCGACGCGCTCGGACAGGGCCTCGTAGAAGGGCTGCCCGACGAGCAGCGTCACGGCGGTGAAGGTGATGACGGCAAGGAAGAGGGCGAGCGCGAAGAGCAGCGCCCGGAGCAGGCCCCGGAATATGCTCAGCCAGGTCTCGCCCCAGTTGTCCGCGAAGGGGGTGGCCCAGCCGACGAAGTCGCCCGACCAGGCGACAAGGCCGGCCAGGGCCGCGACGTACAGGACGAGCGTCACCAGCCCCGGCAGCAGCCCGAGCCCGTAACTCCGCCCGTGCCGCGCCATCCACTGCTGGCCCTTGGCCAGGTACTTGAATCCCACCCCGAGGTCGCTCATGCGGACACTGTAGAGGTGGCCCGGTGGGAGGGGTCACGGGGTCCTCGGCGCCGCCCGTGCTCCGGCGGCGCGAGGCTTTACGGGGTCCTCGGCGGCGCCCGTGTTCCGGCCGGGCCGAACCGCGCCCGGTACGCCGCGGGGCTGATGCCCCGCTCGCGGCGCATCAGCGCGCGCAGGTTCGCGGCGGTGCCGAGCCCGCTGCGTCGCGCGACCACCTCGGAGCGGGACTCGCCCCGCTCGATCAACCGGCATGCCAGTGCGAGCCGTTGACCTGTGAGCCACGCCAGCGGGGTCGTTCCCAGCTGGGCACGGAAGCGGCGGTGCAGTGTCGCCGGGCTGACCGCCGCCCGCGCCGCGAGCGCGGCGACGGTGAGGGGCGAATCCAGCCGTTCCTGGGCCCAGACCAGGACGGGCCCCAGGGACTCGTCCGGCAGGTCGGGCATCGGGCGCTCCACGAACTGCCGCTGGCCGCCGTCCCGGTGGGCGGCGAAGACCAGCCGCCGGCTCACCGCGTTGGCGACCTCCGCACCGTGGTCGAGGCGGACCACGTGCAGCCCGAGGTCGAGCGCGGCGGAGCTGCCCGCCGCGGTGAGGATGTCGCCGTCATCCACGAACAGCACGTCAGATTCGAGGCGGACCCCGGGGAACCGGGCCCGGAAGGAGTCCGCCCACTGCCAGTGCGCGGTGGCGCGGCGGCCGTCGAGGACTCCGGCCTCGGCCAGGGTGAAGGCGCCGCTGCAGAAGCCGATCAGGCGGGCCCCGCGCGCGTGCGCCCGCCGTACGGCGTCCAGGACGGCGGGGCGGCGGGGCACTTCCACGTCGGGACGGTTGGGCACGATCAGGGTGTCCGCCGTGTCGGCCGCCTCCAGCCCCGCGACTCCCGTGAGCGTGAAGAACCCGTCCCGCATCACGGTGCGCGGCTCCGGCGAGCAGAGCGTGAAGTCGTAGAGCTCCCGCCGGAGCTCCGGTCTGCGCAGGCCGAAGACCTCCGTGGAGCAGCCGAGCTCGAAGGGGTTGGAGTTCTCGTCCACGATCACGACGACCCGGTGCGGGCCCGCAGCGGTCCGTGCGTGCGAGGATTCTTTCGCCATGTGCAATTCCTAGCACTCCCGCCCGGCGGGCGGAACGGCCCAGGATGGGGCCATGAGCAACGACCCCGTCTCCCTCGCCAAGGCCCTGGCCTCCTTCGACGCCCTGTGGAGCCCCCGCATCGTCACCCGTGTCAACGACTACGACGTCCGCATCGCCAAGGTCGAGGGCGAGCACGTCTGGCACGCCCACGACACCACCGACGAGTTCTTCCTCGTACTCGAAGGGGAACTGCACCTCTCCTTGCGCGAGCCGGCCGGGGAACGCACGGTCCTGCTGCCGCAGGGGTCGGTGTTCACCGTCCCCCGGGGTACGGAGCACCGGCCGTCCGCGCCGTCGGGGGCCGCGATCCTCATGTTCGAGCCCGCCGGGACACTGACCGTGGGCGACCGCCACGAGGAGGTCCCCGATCACGTGGACGCCACGACGGGGCACGCGCTGGACGCCTGACCTCACGGGTGGGGCGCCGCCCGAAGGCCTGGCCCGGCACGGGCCCCCGCCCCGCACGGGCCCTGATCCGGCACGGCCCCCGCCCGGCACCGGCCCGGCCGTACACGGACCCCGCCAAGACCCCGCCCGGCCCGGCCCCCGGCCTGGAAGGATGGGTTCATGCGCGCGGCCCGCCTCCTTTCCCTCGTCCTCCTGCTGCAAAATCGGGGCAGGCTGACGGCCGGTGAGCTCGCCGAGGAGCTGAACGTCTCGGTCCGGACGATCTACCGGGACATCGATTCGCTGGGCGGCGCGGGCATTCCGGTCTACGGGGACGCCGGGCACGGCGGCGGGTACCAGCTGCTCGACGGCTACCGGACCCGGCTCACCGGACTGCACGCCGACGAGGCGGAGTCGCTGTTCCTGGCGGGGCTGCCGGGCGCCGCGGACGACCTGGGGCTGGGGGAGGTGCTGGCGGCGGCACAGCTGAAACTGACCGCGGCGCTGCCGGCACCGCTGCGGGACCGCGCCGGCCGGATCCGCGAGCGGTTCCACCTCGACGCCCTCGGCTGGTACCGGGAACAGGACTCCCCGCCCGCACTCACGGCGCTCGCCGACGCGGTGTGGAACCAGCGGCGGATCCGCGTGCGCTACCGCCGCTGGGCCGAGCCGCAGGAGGTCGAGCGCGAACTCGCGCCCTACGGCCTGGTCCTCAAGGCGGGCGTCTGGTACCTCGTCGCCGCGGTGGACGACACCGTACGGACGTACCGGGTGTCCTCGATCCTCGCGCTGGACGTCGGGGAGACCGGCTTCGAGCGCCCGGCGGGATTCGACCTGGCCGCCCACTGGCAGGACTACCTCGCTGTCTACGACGCCCGCAGGCTGCGGCTCCAGGCCCTGGTCCGGATCGCTCCCGCGCTCCTGTCCGCGCTGCCGGACCGTCTGGACGCCGCACTGGTCCGTGCCGTCGAAGCTTCTGCGGGGCCGCCCGGGGAAGACGGGTGGGTGACGGCGACGGTGCCGCTGGAATCGGTCGCGCTGGCAAAACCCGCACTGCTGTCGCTCGGTCCCGACATCGAAGTGCTCGCCCCCGAGGAGCTGCGCCGCGCAATGGCGGAGACGGCGGCGGCCGTGCTCGACCGGTACCGGCCGGCGGGCGCGTCGGGGCGGACGGACGCAGAGGGGCGGGCGGTCGGAGAGGGTCGGACGGACGCAGAGGATCGGACGGGCCCACCGGGCCGGGCGGATGCAGCGAGCCCCGCGGGCGCCGGCTGACCGTCGGCACAGAGGCTTGCTGCGCACCGGACCCGGGCGCACCGGACCCGGGTGCAGCGGACCGGGTGCAGCGGACCGGGTGCAGCAGACCGGGTGCAGCAGACCGGGTGCAGCGGACCGGGTGCAGCAGAGCAGACCTCAAGGCCGCCGCCCCCCGCTCCGGCAGCGTGTGTGACTATTCCGTGTGCCGCCCTGGGGGGAACCGGAGCGGCGAGGATCAGCGGCTCCGGGGGGATCAACGGTGGGCACGGGTACGGGCGACGGGGCTTCGGAGTCCGACGAGAAGTGGGAACAGTTCCTCCGGGACTCCGTCAACGGCGTGCCCGACGCGCCCAAGGAGCCCTCCGCGCGGGCCCGGCAGGTGACGCGGCGGCTGCGGGAGGAGCCGGGGCAGGCCGTGCCCTGGCGGGCGTACTCCCCCGCCGCACCACGGCGGCGGCTGAGGGCCTGGCACGTCGTTGTGCTCGTGGCCTCCCTCGCACTGCTGGGAGCGGCCCTGTGGCCCGGGGCCCTGGCCGGACGGTTCGGCGTCGGGGACAGCGGGCAGGCCGCGACGGGCAGTGAACCGTCCGCCGGGTCCCGGCACGACCCCACGCCCCGGGACGGGACCCTCGAGGACCCCTTCCGCGGCTCCCCCGCCGCCCTGTGGGCCGACGGTGCGGCCGGGATTCCCCTTCCCGCGGCCAGAGCCACGGGCTGGATGAGCGCCGCGCAGGTGGAGCAGGCCCTCGCCCGTACCCGGGACTTCCTCGTCGGGTCCAATCTGGCGGCGGACGTACTGCGCGGGGAGCGGCCCGGCAAGGCCATCGCGCTGATCAATCCGCGGCAGCAGGACATGACGCGCTTCCTGGACCGCGCGTTCCGCAAGCCGGACGCGGAACACGACCCGCTGCTGCTCTTCAGCCGGTTCGACGCATCGAAGACCCGGCTGGTCGGGGACGTCGTGAAGGTGCGCGGGACGATGACGTTCCGGGAGGGTGAGCGCGGCGCGCTGGAGGTGGCGACCGATGTCAGTTACGTCTATCCGGTCGTCCGGCCCGCCCCCGGCAGCCGGGACGTCGTGCGGACCGTCGTCCGGCGCGCGGTCGTGGCCAGTTCGGACGATCCCGCGAGGGTGCGGACCGAGCCGGGGACCTTCTCCCTCGTCTCGTACAAGGTCCACATGACCAACGCCGGGTGCGGAACCGACCTCACGGGCTACTTCGCGCCCGAGTTCGGGCCGCGCGCCCCGGGTGAGGGGCCGTCCGTCGACCCGTACGACCGGAGCCGGGCCCTCACCGGGGGCGGCACGGACGAGAAGTGCGGGACGGCGACCCGGTCGTAGGGCCGCGCAGGGCTGGGAGGCGGCCGCGGGCCCGTCCTCCCGGCCGCACCCCGCCCGTGGTCCCGTTCCCAACAAACCCTTGTGCGGTGGCAGTTCAGCCGGTAGACCGCTGCGTACAGATTGATCTTCCGCAGCCCTTCCCGGAGGTACGCACATCCATGGCCGCACGTATACCGAGACCCGTGCTCGTCGCCACCGCCGCGCTCGCCGGTGCCGCGCTGATCGTCCCCGCCACCGGAGCGCAGGCCGCTCCCGGACCGAAGGACCGCAAGGGCCCGCAGCACGAACGGGCCGAGGCCGAGCGGGAGTTGAGGGGTCCGGCCGCGCGGACCGGGGAAGTGGCCGCGGAGCGGGCCCTCGGGGACGCCGGGGTCCGGCACGGGAGCCGTGCCGACGGTTTCCCCCGGCACACCCGGCTGACGGAGCCCGTGCCCGACCCGGCGGACAAGTCGATCAAGCTGGGGCTGACCCCGTACCACGCGATCGCGCCGAAGCTGAATCAGCTCCAGAGGCAGAGCGACCGGGTCAGCGTCGAGCTGGCCGGGAAGTCGGCCGGCGGGCACGATCTGTATCTGGTGACGGTGACCGCGCCCGAGAGCCGGCGGGAGGCCGGACGGCAGGAGAGGATGCGGGAACTGATCGAGAACTCCCCCGCCCGCGCCGCCAAGGACCGTGAGATCAAGGCGGACTACAAGACGCCGCTGTTCGTCAACAACAACATCCACGGCAATGAGTGGGAGGGGACGGACGCCTCCCTGAAGCTCATCTCCGAGCTGGCGTCCGCGAAGGACGCGAAGACGCGCAAGGTGCTGGAGGAGAACCGGCTGTACTTCAATGTCACGGCGAATCCGGACGGCCGGATAGCGGGCACCCGGGCCAATTCCAACGGCTTCGACATCAACCGTGACTTCATCACCGCCACCCAGCCCGAGGCCCGTGCCATCCGGCAGATCGCCATCGACAAGCAGCCCGCCGTCATGCTCGACATCCACGGCTATGTGAACGGCACGCTGATCGAGCCCACCACTCCCCCGCACGGCGAGAACTACGAGTACGACCTCTTCCTGAAGAACTCGTACGCGAACGCGCTGGGCATGGAAGCCGCCGTCAACGGGCTCGGGTACACGCCCGCCAAGGACGGTGTCGATCCCGTGGTCATTCCCTTCCGGGACCAGCAGGAGGGATGGGACGACTGGCCGCCCGTCTTCACCCCGCAGTACATGCCCTTCCAGGGCGCGGTCGCCACGCACACCATCGAAATACCCCTGCAGGTCAACAACGCGGCCTACAACACCCAGCCGGTGGCGGAACTGCGGCGCAGGGCGGCGGTCAACACCGACATCGCCGGCGCCACCATCAAGGCGGCCATCGACTACACCGCGACCCACCGCACCTCGGTGATCGCCGATCAGATCGAGACGTTCCGGCGCGGTGCGGCGGGGGCCGCGCAGGTGCCCGTCTCCGAGGAGACCGTGCCGGGTGTTCCCGGCATCGGGCCCGAGGACGTCTACACGACCAGGTTCCCGCGTGCGTACGTCATCCCGGCGGGCGGCGGGCAGCGCTCCGAGGTGGCGGCCGGGCGGCTGGTCGACCACCTCGTGGCCAATGACGTGAAGGTCGAGCGCGCCCTGCGCGGTTTCCGGCTCGGCGGGAAGAGCTACCCGGCGGGGTCGTACGTCGTCGACATGAAGCAGCCCAAGCGCGGTCTCGCGAACGTGATCCTGGCCGACGGGCGGGACATCAGCCCCGATGTCTCCGCGATGTACGACATCTCCGGGTGGAGCCTCGGCCTGCTGTGGGGTGCGAGCGTCGACCGGGTCGAGAAGGGGACCCTCGACGTGCCGGGCCGTACCGTGCACGCCGCCTCCGCAGGCGGATACGTCGCCCCCCGGGGCGACCTGCGGCTGCGTCTGGACGACCCCAAGGAGGTCGCCGCGCTCAACTCGCTCCTCGCGGACGGGGTGACAGTGCGGCGGGCCGCCGACGGAACCGCCGTGGTGCCGGGGTCGGCGCGGTGGAAGGCCGTCCGGCTGGCGGACCGGCTGGGGGTCGCGTTCCACGCGACGCACGCCCGGGGTCTCGCGCCGATCGCGCGGACCCGCGTGGCGGCCGCCGTCCTGCCCGGCGAGCTGTTCGCGCTGCGGGAGATGGGCTTCGACGTGACTCCGGTGTCGACCGCCGTGCTCAACGCGGGCTTCGACTGGACGAAGGCCGACACCCTGTACGTGTCCGCCGATCTCGCGTACGGAAAGCTGAACGCCGCCGCGAAGGCGGGTCTTGACGCGTTCCTGAAGGAGCACGGGGTCGTCGGGCTCGGGGAGGCGGGGGCGAAGCTGAACGCCGACGCGAAGCTGCTCGCCGCCACCGCCGTACCGGGCAACGGCGACGCCAACGGTGTGGTGCGGGTCGACAACGCGGCGGACAGTGCGGTGACGGCCGGGGCTCCCGCGCACACCTTCGTCTTCTCGCCGATGTGGTTCACCGGACTCGGCAAGGGCGTCCGCGCCGACCAGTCGTACGGCGCGGCGGGCGCCAACCCGCTGGTGTCCGGTCACTGGCGCGCGGGCGAGGACGGCAGGGGCGGACCGAAGGACGCGGCGGGACAGGCGGCCGTCGTCAGCGGAACCTCCGCACAGGGCGCCGAAGTGGTGCTCTTCGGTACGCAGCCGCTGTTCCGGGCGCACCCGAAGGGCGCGTTCGCACAGGTCGCACGGGCCCTGTACGTCACCGGCGGATGAAAGGGAGCGCAGGTCCGGAATAGCGGGCGGCGACGATCACTTGACCCCGTACAGACAGACACACACATCGGGGAGTTGATCCGCATGAGCGGGATCGAAGTCAAGGGGACCGTCGCCGCAGGCTACGAGGACGTGCGCGAGGAGTTCGCCGCCGTGCTCGACAACCCCGACGAGGGGCCGGACCACTCCGCCCAGCTCGCCGCCCATGTGCGCGGCGAGCTGGTCGTGGACCTGTGGGGCGGCCCGCACATGGAGGCCGACTCCCTGACTCCGGTCTACTCGTCGACCAAGGGCGCCGCCCACCTGGTGGTGGCGCTGCTGGTGCAGGACGGGATGCTCGCCCTGGACCGCACCGTCGCCTCGTACTGGCCGGAGTTCGGAGTGCACGGCAAGGACCGGCTGACGCTGCGGGAACTGCTCGCGCACCGCGCGGGAGTGGTGGGCGCGGACACCGGGTTCAGTGCGGCCGAGGTGATCGACGACCGGCTGATGGCGCAGCGGCTGGCCGGGCAGCGGCCGTACTGGCGGCCCGGCAGCGCCTTCGGCTACCACGCGTACGCCATCGCCGCGCTGACCGGTGAGGTGGTGCGGCGGGTCACGGGACGGACGATCCAGGAGTGGTACGAGGAGCGGGTGCGGGCGCCGTTCGGCCTGGACTTCTACCTGGGCGAGCCCGACGAGGTCACCCCGCGCTTCCTGGACACGCTGCCGATGACGCCGACCCCGGCGCAGCAGGCCGAGCAGGCGGCCAACCCGGTCGGCGCACACAGCCTCGGCGGCATCGCCTTCAACCTGAACGGCAAGGAGCCCACCGACCTGGTGGCCACGGCGAACTCGGTCGCGAGCCGCAAGGCGTCGCCCGCGTCCTACGGCGGGATCGGGTCCGCGCGCGGTCTGGCCGGGATGTACCTGGCGGTTCTCGGCGGCGGCCCGGACGGCGCCGAGCCGCTGCTGAGCGCGGACACCCTGGCGGAGTTCGGGCAGGTCCACTCCGAAGGCATCGACCTGGCCGGCGGGCAGCGGGGCGTGTTCGGCCTTGGCTTCCAGGCGTTCTCCGAGGAGAAGTACCCGGTGCTCGGGCACGGTTCGATCGGCCACAGCGGCGCGGCGGGCTCGGTCGCCTTCGCCGACCCGCGCAACCGGATCGCATACGGCTACAACCGGCGGCGCTTCGCCTACCCGGGCGGCGCGGCCCCGGAGAACGTGCAGCTGATACGGGCACTGGTCCGCGCGGCGACCGCCTGATCCGCCACGACGGGCCGGTGCGCGCGGCGATTGCCTGACCGGCCACGCCGGGGCCGGTGCGCGCGGCGTCGGCCCGGCCTGCTGCGGACCGGCACTGCGAGGCGTCGGCCCGGCCAGCCACGCCCGCCACGTCCCGGCCGGTGCGTGCGGCGGGCGCCCGGCACGGCAAAGGGGGCCGCCCCGGATCACTCCGGGGCGGCCCCTGTGCTTGCGTACCGCCGGCTCGGCGATGCCCGACGGATCAGGCGACGGAGAGCTCGACCTTGATGTTGCCACGGGTGGCGCTGGAGTACGGGCACACCTGGTGCGCCTTCTCCACCAGGGACTTGGCGGTGGCCTCGTCGACGTTCGGGATGGAGGCCGAGATGGCGACCTCCAGGCCGAAGCCGCCTTCCTCGTTCTGGCCTATGCCGACCTGGGCGGTCACGGTGGAGCCGGAGATGTCGACCTTCTCCTTGCGGGCGACGACACCGAGCGCACCCTGGAAGCAGGCGCTGTAACCGGCGGCGAAGAGCTGCTCCGGGTTGGTTCCGGCGCCGCTGCCGCCCATCTCCTTCGGCGGGTTGACGACCACGTCGAGCTTGCCGTCGTCGGATGCGACGCGGCCGTCCCTGCCGTTCTCGGCGGTGGCGACAGCGGTGTACTTGACGTCGATCTTCTGGATGGTCATACGGGGAAATCCTCCTGCTTGGTTCGCCGCGACTCGCGCCCACGGATCGCGGCGGCTTCTGGCGAGCCTATCGGTTCGCCTGTCCGGTCAGGAGCCCAGCGAAACGATCATCTTTCCGGTGTTCGCGCCGCGCAGCATGCCGAGGAAGGCGTCGACGTTGTTCTCCAGGCCCTCGACGACGGTCTCGGAGTACTTGAGCTCACCGGAGCGGATCCAGCCGGAGACCTCCTCGACGAACTGCTTCTGCAGGTGCGCGTGGTCGCTGACCAGGATGCCCGTCAGTCGCAGCCGCTTGCCGATGATCTGCATCATGTTGCGGGGGCCGGGGGTGGCCTCGGTGTCGTTGTAGCCGGAGATCGCCCCGCAGAGGGTGGCGCGGCCGTGCAGGTGGAGCGCGGAGATCGCGGCTTCCAGGTGCTCGCCGCCGACGTTGTCGAAGTAGACGTCGATGCCGTCGGGAGCGGCCTCGCGCAGCTGCTCGGCGACCGGGGCCTCGTCCTTGTAGTTGAACGCGGCGTCGAAGCCGTACTCCTCGGTGAGCAGCTTGATCTTGTCCGCGGAGCCGGCCGAGCCGACCACCCGGGACGCGCCCTTGATCTTGGCCATCTGGCCGACCTGGCTGCCGACGGCACCGGCGGCACCGGAGACGAAGACCGCGTCGCCGGGCTTGAACGAGGCCACCTCGAACAGGCCCGCGTAAGCGGTGAGGCCCGGCATGCCGAGGACGCCGAGGTAGGTGGAGAGGGGGGCGAGCTCGGCGCTGACCTTGGTGGCGAAGTCGGCCTTCAGGTCGGCGATGTCGCGCCAGCCGAGGTCGTGCAGCACGTGGTCGCCGACGGCGAAGCGCTCGTCGTTCGAGGCGATGACCTCGCCGACCGCGCCGCCGGTCATCGGCTTGCCGAGCTCAAAAGCGGGAACGTACGACTTCACGTCGTTCATCCGGCCGCGCATGTAGGGGTCGACAGAGAGGTGCAGGTTGCGGACCAGGATCCGGCCCTCGGAGGGCTCGGTCACCGGGAACTCGACCAGTGCGAAGTCTTCCGGCACGGGCCAGCCGTTCGGACGGCGGACGAGGTGCCAGGCGTGGCCGGTGGTGGGGAGAGTGGTCATGGTGATGCGGCCTCCGGATCGACGGACCTGAAACTTTATGATCTGGAAGAACCCTGCACCTCAATGATTGAGATTGTCAAGTAAGTGAGGTGGATCATGGTGCGTGCCGGAGCCGGAACCGGCAGTGGTGGCGACGGTGGCAGTGGTGCGTTCGGGCCGCGGGACTTCCAGCTCGTGCTGCTGCGCCGGATGGCCGACCACCAGCCGGAGCTGGTGCAGGACGCCCGGATCTCGATGGGCGTCTCGGCCGCCGGGATGCGCGAGGCGAACCGGCGCTGGCAGGCCATGGTGCGCGCGCCCCGGGCCCGCGACGCGGCGGCCCGCTACCGCTCCGTGCTCGGGGCGCCGGAGACGGTGCTGCGACGCAGGATCGGCGACCTGGAGTGCGAGGCGCTGCTGTGGCGGCTGCCGCTCTGGCCGGAACTGCGGTTCGAGGCGATGTGCGGACCCGACGGGCGCGTGTGGAACGAGTGGCTGGTGCGGGCACCCGGCTCCCCGGGCCCCGTCCTGCGCACGGCGGACGATCTCGTGCCGTGGTCGGCGACCGTGGACGAGGTGGCGCGGGCGTTCCCACCGGTACGGATGAGGGACGCGGGCACTCCGCAGCGCGCGCATCTGGAGGTGACGCTGCCGGGCGGAGAGCAGCGGGTGGCGGAATTCGCCTGGGGGCTGCTGCAACGGCTGCTTCCGGCGGGCGGCGGACCGTGCACCGACGCTTCGTGACCCGGCTTTCTGGCACTGCGTCAGCTCGCCTACCCCGTGCGGCTCAGCCCAGCGCGCGCCCGGGGCGGGCCGACCGCACGATGCGTCTATGACCGTCAGTCTTGAGCAGTTGCGCCGTTGCCATGTCGCCGTCGATCTGGGGGCCGCCAGGACCCGCGTGTTCGTGAAGGGGCTCGGTCTCGTGGTCGACGAGCCGAGCTGTGCCGCCGTCAACACCCGTACCGGAGCACTCATCGCGGTCGGCGCGTTCGCGGAGCAGATGACGGGCCGTACGCCCGACTACATCAGGGTGGTGCGCCCCGTGTCCGGCGGCACCGTCGTCGACATCGAGATGGCCCAGCGCATGCTGCGCCAGTTGCTCGGCGACAAGCTCCGCCGCCAGTTGCGCCGCAAGCCCCGGCTGCGGGCCGCCGCCAGCACCCCGCACGACGCCGACCCGCTCGCCCAGCGCGCCACCGTGGAGACCCTGGTGGGGATCGGGGCCCGCCGGGTGGAGCTGGTGGACACCCTCATCGCTGCGGCGGTCGGCTGCGGGCTGCCCGTCGAGCAGCCGTCCGCCTCGATGATCATGGTGTGCGGGGCGGCCACCACCCAGATCTCGGTCCTCTCCCTCGGTTCGATCGTCGCCGCCGAACGGATCCCGGTCGGCGGCAACGCCATCGATCACGCCGTCGTCCAGCACCTGCGCCAGGCGCACGAGCTGATGCTGCCCTCGCAGTCGGTACGCCCGCTCCAGCTCGCGCTCAGCGGCACGGGACTGGCGACGGGCGGCCCGGCCTCCACCGAGATCCACGGCCGGGACGTGGCCACAGGGCTGGCCCGCACGGTGCTGGTGGACACCGCCGCCGTACGGCGCGCCATCCACACCCCGCTGACCGCGGTACTCGACGGAATTGGCCGGATCCTGCGGGTCTGCCCGCCCGACCTGGTGGCCGACCTGGCCGACTGCGGGATCATGATGGTCGGCGGCAGTGCCCTGCTGCCGGGCCTGGACCAGATGCTGCGCGACTCGACGGGCATGTCCGTGCGGATCGCGGAGCGGCCGGACGTCTGCGCGGTGCTCGGGCTCGGGGCGATGCTGGAGGGAAAGATCGAACCGATGGCACTGGCCCCGCTGACCGCGACCGACTGAGCGCCGCCGGTCGCGGAGGGCAGGGGCACCGGCCCCGAGGGGGCGCCCCCGGCCCGCGGGCGCCCCCGGCCCGTGCGGCGCCGGGCCGAGGAAGGACTGCGAGACCCGATGCACGACGAGGGACACACCGCCCCCGGCCTTCCCCTGCTGCTCGACGCGGTCCTCAGCGTCGGCACGGACCTCGAACTGCGCGGCACCCTCCAGCACCTGGTGGACTCGGCGACCGAACTGACCGGCGCGCGGTACGGGGCGCTGGGCGTGGTCGACGCGGAGCGCACCCGGATCACCGAGCTGTACACCGCCGGACTCGACGAGGCGGCCCGGCGGCGGATCGCCCGGCTGCCGGACGGGCACAGCGGGCTGCTCGGCATCCTGGTGCAGGAGCCGCGCCCGCTGCTCGTACCGCAGATCGCCGCGGACGTCCGGTCGTGCGGCTTCCCGCCGGGGCATCCCGCGATGAATTCCTTCGTCGGGGTCCCCGTACGGGTGGACACCAAGGTCTTCGGCAACCTCTATCTGACGGACAAGCGCGACGGCAGCTCCTTCACCCCGGACGACCTGTCGCTGCTGCGGGTGCTCGCCGCGCAGGCCGGCATCGCGATCGGCAACGCCCGGCTGTACGAGACGGCCCGGCTGCGCGAGCGCTGGATCGAGGGGGCCGCCGCCGTCACCACGGCACTGCTGCACGGCGGGACGGCGGGCGACGCGCTGTCGACCGTCGCCGAGAAGGCCAGGTCGCTGGCCGGGGCGGCGGCCGGGATCGTGCTCCAGCCGATGGAGTCCGGCGGGATGGAGATCGTCGCCGCGGCCACCGTGCCCGGTGACGACGAGTCCGACTTCCTGGGCGTGGCGATCGCCCCCGGCAGTGCGGTACTGGAACAACTCCTGGGCGGCGAGCCGGTGTTCGTGGACGACTCCGCCACCGACGAGCGGATGACGACGTCCGTGCGCTCGCGGTTCGGACCGAGCATGCTGCTGCCGCTGCAGAGCGGCGGCAAACTCATCGGCACGCTCGCGCTGCCCAGGCGGCGCGGTGCGATCCCGTACACGGCGGCGGAACGGCTGCTCGCCTCGCAGTTCGCCTCGCAGGCGGCGCTGGCAATGGTGCTGGCCGACGGCCGCGAGGCCCGGGAGCGGCTCGCCGTCTTCGAGGACCGGGACCGCATCGCGCGCGATCTGCACGATCTGGTGGTGCAGCGGCTGTTCGCGACGGAGATGATGCTGGAGTCGACCCGGCGGCGGGCACAGGCCGCGGGCGGGGGCAGGACGGTGGACAAGGCCGCCGGGGCGGGTGAGGCCATGGACGACCTGCTGGGGCGGGCGGTCGACGAGCTGGATTCGACGATCCAGGAGGTACGGACCGCGATCTTCGCCCTGCAGCAGCCGCCCGCGGACGCCCCGACGACGGTGCGCGGCAAGGTGCTCCGGGAGACCGCCGGGGCCGGCACCCTCCTCGGCTTCACGCCCTCGGTCCACTTCGAGGGGGCGGTCGATGCGCTGGTCGGACCCCCCGTGGACAAACAGCTGGTGGCCGCCCTGCGCGGGGCGCTGGCCGCGGCCCACCGACGGGCCGGGGTCACCTCGGTACGGGTACGGGTCGACGCGACGGCCGCCCTGGGGGACGGCCGGCAGGGGGTACGGCTGACGGTGTGGGACGACGGCGTGGCGGAGGGCCCGGACGCGGAGAGCGCGGCAGGGACGGAGGGCGGGGCGGAGCCCGGGGCCGGGGCCGGGCCTGGGGCTGGGCCTGGGACCGGCACCGGCACCGGCACCGGCACCGGCACGACGGTGACCTGGCAGGCACCGCTGTGAGGACTTGAGGAGCGGCGAGGCCCGCTGCCTCCCGCTCCTCAGCCCTCAGCCCTCAGCCCTTCAAGCCCCTCCGCTCGTCCGGAGTCCGTACACCCGGTCGGCCACTCCCCCGAAGACCCCTTCCCGTTCGGCAGCGGAGAGCGGGGACATCAGCTCCCGCGCCACCGCCAGCACCTCCCCGTACGACGAGGCCAGCCTGCACACCGGCCAGTCCGAGCCATACATCAGCCGTCCGGGGCCGAAGGCGTCGAGCACTGTCCGCGCGTACGGGCGCAGGCCCGCGACCGTCCAGTGCCGCCAGTGGGCCTCGACGACCATTCCGGACAGCTTGCAGACCGTGTTGGGCAGGGCGGCCAGGGCGCGGACCGCCGTGGCCCAGGGCTCCAGGGCGCCGGAGGCGATCGGGGGCTTGCCCAGGTGGTCGAGCACGAAGGTGAGTCCCGGGTGGGCCGCGGCGGCCTCGGCCGCGGCGGGGAGCTGGGAGGGGGTGATGACCAGGTCGTAGGCCAGACCCGCGTCGGCGACCGCGGCCAGTCCCCGGCGCACCTCGGGCCGCAGCAGCCACCGGGGGTCGCTCTCGCCCTGGACCTGGTGACGGATGCCGACCAGACGGGTGCCGCCCGGCAGAGCCCGGAGCCCGGCGATCCGGTCGGCGACGCCGGGGGCGGTGAGATCGGTCCAGCCGACGACCCCCGCGATCAGCTCGTGGGCGCCGGCGAGCGCCAGCAGTTCCGGGGTCTCCTCGGCGACGGTGACCGTCTGGACGAGAACGGAAGCCGTGACGCCCGCCGCGGCCGCCTCCGCCGCCAGCTCCCCGACGAGGAAGTCCCGCCGGAGGGGGGCGAGACGGGGCCCGGTGATCCAGTCCTGGTCCCGCACCGAAAGGTCCCAGAGGTGGTGGTGGGAGTCCACCACCCGGGGCAGCCCGGACAGCTCCGCGGGTGTCGTCGCCGCGTCCCCGCCGGGCCCCCCGCCTGGCGTCTCCGCGTTCATGCGGCCTCTCCCCCGTCCTGCGGCCCGTCCTCCAGCAGGCCCTCGGCCCGCAGCGCGTCCCACAGTTCTTCCGGTACGTCGACGGCGAGCACGGCCGCCGCGTCCGCCGCCTCGGCCGCCGACCGCATGCCGACGAGCACGCTCGCCACGGCCGCGTACCGGAAGGGGAACTGCACGGCGGCCGCCCGCAGCGGCACCCCGTGCTCCTCGGCCACGGCCCTGATGCGCAGGGCGCGGCCGAGGAGGTCGACGGAGGCGGCCCGGTAGTCGAAGGTGGCGCCGGGACGCGGGTCGGCGAGCAGACCGGAGTTGAAGACTCCGCCGACCACGACGGAGCGGCCCCGCCTCGCCGCCTCCGGGAGGAGGGAGCGGGCGGCCCGCTGGTCGAGCAGGGTCAGCCGGCCCGCGCACAGCAGGACGTCGGCGTCGGTCTCGCGCAGGAACCTTTCCAGTGGTGCGACGCGGTTCATGCCGGCGCCGATGGCCCCGATGACGCCCTCGGCGCGCAGCCGCTCCAGGGCCGGGTAGGCCTCGCGCAGGGCCTGTTCGCCGCCGTCGCCGCACTCGTCGGGGTCGTGCAGGTAGACGATGTCGACGCGGTCGAGGCCGAGCCGTTCCAGGCTGGCTTCGAGGCTGCGGCGCACCCCGTCCGCGCTGAAGTCCCACACCCGGCGGTGCGTCACCGGGACGGCGAATCCGCAGTCCGTGCCGCCGGGGGCGGTGCCCGCGTGGGCAGGGGTGCCGGTGGGTTCGAGGAGGCGGCCGACCTTGGTGGACAGGGTGTACGTGTCCCGGGGGCGGCCGCGCAGCGCTTCGCCGAGCCGCCGCTCGGAGAGGCCGAGCCCGTAGTGGGGGGCGGTGTCGAAGTAGCGGACCCCGTGGTTCCAGGCGGTCTCGACGGCGGTGTGGGACTCCTCGTCGGTGACGGCGGTGAAGAGGTTGCCCAGGGTCGCCGCGCCGAAGCCGAGCGCGCTGACCGGCACGCTCCCGGCACGCGCCCCGGTTCCCACGGTCGCGGGCCGCCCGGCGCAGGTCCCGGCACCGGTGTCCCGGGCCGCCGCTCCGGGGACTGCCGGCCGTTTCCCCCGTGCCCCGGCCACTACTGCCCCTCCGGGCGCAGCCGCAGGCCCTGCATGCCGCCGTCCACGGCCAGCGAGGTGCCGGTGACCGAGGCGGCGGCAGGGCTCGCCAGGTAGACGATGGCCGCGGCCACCTCGGGGGCGCTGACCAGCCGGCCCATCGGCTGACGGGCGTGGAGCGCGGCCCTCTCCGCCTGCGGGTCGTCGGCGGCGGCGAGCAGCCGGCCGACCCACGGGGTGTCGGCGGTGCCCGGGTTGACGCAGTTGACGCGGATGCCCTCGCGGACGTGGTCGGCGGCCATGGCGAGCGTCAGCGACAGCACGGCGCCCTTGCTGGCGCTGTAGAGGGCACGCTGCGGGAGGCCCGCGGTGGCGGCGATGGAGCAGGTGTTGACGACCGACGCGTGCGCGGAGGCGCGCAGGGCGGGCAGGGCGGCGCGGGTCACCCGCACCATCCCCAGCACGTTCACGTCCAGTACCCGGTGCCACTGGGCGTCGTCGTTGTCCTCGACGGTGCCCGCCGCGCCGATGCCCGCGTTGTTGACGAGGATGTCGAGGCCGCCGAGCGCTTCCACCGCCCCGGCGACGCCCGCCCGTACCGAGGGGTCGTGGGAGACGTCCGCCGAGATGCCGAGCAGCGGGTCGCCGGCGCCCGAGGGGTCGAGGTCCAGTACGGCGACCTGCGCGCCGCGCTCCGCGAGGAGGTGCGCCGTGGCCAGGCCGATGCCGGAGGCACCGCCCGTGACCAAGGCCTTCAGCCCGGCCAGTTCGCTCATACGGCAGCCTCCTCGGGTGTGCCGCCCGCGTCGCGGGCACGGTCCGCGGCCCAGAACAGGCCGTCCGGATAGGTGAATTCGGCGATCGACGCGGGGTGCATGGCCGCCGAGAAGCCGGGGGTGCCGGGGGCGGTGTAGTGGCCGTCGCGCATCACCACCGGGGTTTCGAAGTGGTCGTGCAGATGGTCGACGTACTCGATGACGCGGTCCTCGGTGGTGCCGCTGAGGGCCACGTAGTCGAACATCGAGAGGTGCTGGACGAGTTCGCACAGGCCGACCCCGCCGGCGTGCGGGCAGACCGGCACGCCGAACGCGGCGGCGAGGAGCAGGATCGCCAGGTTCTCGTTGACGCCGCCGACGCGTGCCGCGTCGATCTGCAGCACATCGATCGCTCCGGCCTGGAGGAGCTGTTTGAAGACGATGCGGTTCTGGACGTGCTCGCCGGTCGCCACCTTGATGGCGGGGCCGACGGCCGCCCGGATCGCGGCGTGGCCGAGGACGTCGTCGGGGCTGGTGGGCTCCTCGATCCAGTACGGGTCGAAGGCGCCCAGCGCGCGGGTCCACTCGACGGCCTCGTCGACGTTCCACCGCTGGTTGGCGTCGATGGCGATGCGGATGTCCGGGCCGACGGCGGCGCGGGCCGCCCGCATCCGCCGTACGTCGTCGGCGAGATCCGCGCCCACCTTCAGCTTGATCTGGGTGAACCCGTCGGCGACCGCCTGCTGGGCGAGCCGGGTCAGCTTCTCGTCGGAGTAGCCGAGCCAGCCGGGCGAGGTGGTGTAGCCGGGGTATCCGCGCTCACGCAGTCTCGCCTCCCGTTCCGCGGCCCCCTGCTTGCCCGTACGGAGCAGCTGGAGGGCGTCGGCGGGGCTGAGGACGTCGGCGATGTAGCGGAAGTCGACCTGCTGGACGAGCCATTCGGGCTCGGCGTCGGCGAGGAGTTTCCAGAGCGGCTTGCCGGCCCGCTTGGCGGCGAGATCCCAGGCAGCGTTGACGGCCGCCCCGATCGCCATGTGCATCACGCCCTTCTCGGGCCCGAGCCAGCGGAGCTGGCTGTCCCCGGTCAGGGCGCGCCCCAAGGTGGCGGGATCGGCGCACAGTTCGTCCACCGACCGGCCGATCAGGTACGGCTTCAGGGCGTCGATGGCGGCGACCTGGACGTCGTTGCCGCGCCCGATGGTGAAGGTGAAGCCGTGGCCCTCGATGCCGTCGCCCGCGTCGGTGCGCAGGACGAGGTAGGCGGCCGAGTAGTCCGGGTCGGGGTTCATCGCGTCCGAGCCGTCGAGCTCGCGCGAGGTGGGGAAGCGGATGTCGTAGGTGACGACGTCCCTGATGACGGCGCCGGCGGGGGACGCGGCGGTGGTGCTCACGGCGGATCTGGTCACGTGGCTGGGCCTTTCACGCCTGGGCGAGGGCCTGGCGTCTCTCACGCCTGGCGAAGGTATGGGAACTGGTCACGCCTGGGCGAACGCCTGGGACTGCTCACGCCTGGGCGAACGTCTGGCGCTGGCTGCCGAGGCCGTCGATGGACAGCTCCACGGTGTCGCCGACGCGCAGATAGGGGTTTCCGGGCAGTCCCAGGGCGACTCCGGCCGGCGTTCCCGTGTTGATGAGGTCGCCGGGTTCGAGCACCATGTAGCGGCTCAGGTAGGCGATGACCTCGGCGACCTGGAAGATCATGTTGCGGGTGGTGCCGTCCTGCCGCCGTACGCCGTTGACGTCGAGCCGCAGCCGCAGGTCCTGCGGGTCGGCGATCTCGTCGGCGGTGACGAGCCAGGGGCCGAGCGGGTTGAAGGTCTCGCAGGACTTGCCGAGGTCCCACTGCGGCGAGAGCTCGAGCTGGAACTCGCGCTCGGAGACGTCGTGGCTGACCGCGTACCCGCCGATGCAGTCGAGCGCCTCCTTGGGCCCGTCCAGGTAGCGGGCCCGGCCGCCGATGACGACGCCGAGCTCCACCTCCCAGTCGGTCCGCTCGGAGTTCCGCGGGATCAGCACCTCGTCGTACGGCCCGACGACGGTCCCTGGGTCCTTCATGAACACCACCGGCCTCGGCGGTACGGCGGCCCCGGTCTCCTCGGCGTGGTCCCGGTAGTTGAGCCCGATGCAGACCACCTTGCCCGGGCGGGCGACGGGCGCCCCGACGCGCAGGTCGCCGGCGCCGTCGAGCAGGGGCAGCTCACCCGCCCCGTACGCCTCCCGCACGCGGGCCACGCCGCCGCCGGCGAGGAAGGGCCCGTCGATGTCGGGGGTGAGGGCGGACAGGTCGTACACCTGCCCGTCGTCCGCGAGCAACGCGGGCCGCTCGCTTCCCGCCTCGCCAAGTCGCTGCAGTTTCACGTCCGTCGACACCACTTTCCAGTCAGCTGCACAAAGAGGGACAAGGGAGCGGCCCGGCTCAGTCCTGGGCCCGGCCGGTCGTCACCCGGGCGATCATCAGCGCGATCAGGATGATCGCCCCGTAGATCGCGTCGATCCAGAACGAGGGCACCTGGGCAAGGGTCAGCAGGTTCTTCACGACCCCGAGCAGCAGCACACCGGTCAGCGCGCCGAACATGCTGCCCTTGCCGCCGTCCAGGCTGATGCCGCCGATCACGGCCGCCGCGAACACGGTGAAGATCATGTTCTGGCCCTGGTTGGCGTTGATCGCGCCGACGTACCCGGTCTGCATGAGCCCGCCCAGCGCCGCCAGGGCGCCCGCGGTGACGAACACCCCGAGCATCACCCGCTCGACCCGGATGCCGGCCGCCCGCGCCGCCGCCGGGTTGCCGCCGATCGCGTACAGCGCCCGGCCCACCCGGTGGTACTTCAGTACGAACCCGGCGATGCCGAAGGAGACGGCGGCCACCCACACGGACAGCGGGATGCCGAGGAAGGTGGTGGTGGCCAGCGCGAAGAAGGCGTCGGGCATGCCGAAGAGCGTCTTGCCCTCGGTCGCGCCGACCAGCAGTCCGCGCAGCACGATGAGCATCGCGAGCGTGACGATGAAGGCGTTGAGCTTCAGCTTCACGACGAGCACGCCGTTGCACGCCCCGATCAGCGCGCCGACCAGCAGCATCGCCAGGATGCCGACGCCCACCGGCAGTTCGGTGCCGAAGCCGGCCTGGAGGGCGGGCAGCACCAGCAGGGCGCCGACCGCGGGCGCGACGCCGACCACCGATTCCAGCGACAGGTCGAACTTGCCGGTGATGAGCACCAGCGACTCCGCCAGCACCACCATGGCGAGGGCGGCCGAGGCGCCCAGGACGGAGATGATGTTGCCCTGGGTGAAGAAGGTGTCGTTGGTGAGCGCTCCGACCACCACCAGCACCACCAGCGCGGGGACGAGGGCGAGTTCGCGGGCCCGGCTGAGCAGCGGGGACTTCTTCCGCCGCGCGGGAGGGGCGCCCGGGTTCTGCTTGCCGAGCCGCGGCCCGGCCGCCTGCGGGGCTGTCGTCTCAGCCACGGTCTACTCCTTCGATGGATGCGATCAGCTCGTGGTCGTTCCAGCCGGCCGCGTGGTCCGCGACGACGCGCCCGTGGAAGAGGACCAGCACCCGGTCGCAGCGCCGCAGATCGTCGAGCTCGTCGGACACGACGAGTACCGCCGTGCCGTCCTCGCGCGCACTGTCCATGCGGGCGAGCAGGGATTCCTTGGACTTCACGTCCACGCCCGCTGTCGGGTTGATGAGGACGAGCAGTCGCGGGTCCAGGGCGAGCGCCCTGGCCATCACGACCTTCTGGGCGTTGCCGCCGGACAGATCGCAGACGCTCTGGTGGGGACCTTCGGCGTGGATGCCGAGGCGGCGGATCAGTTCCTCGCCGAGGGCCCGCTTCTTCTCCGCGGCGACGAACCCGTACGGGCCGAGGCTGCCGAGCACGCTCATCGTGGCGTTGTCGCCGATGCTCATGCCGGGGACCAGGCCCTGCTCGTGCCGGTCGCGCGGCACACAGCCGACCCCCGCCGCGAGCGCCGCGGGCACGTCCCCGAAGGGCAGCCTGCGGCCGTCGAGCCAGGCGGTGCCCCGCTCGGGCGTGTACAGCCCGGCCAGGCTCTCGGCCAGTTCGATCTTGCCGCTGCCGCTGGTCCCGGCCAGCCCGACGACCTCGCCTTCGCGCACCGTGAGTTCGATGCCGTGGTACGCGGCGGAGGACAGTCCGGTCACTTCCAGCCGGATCGCCGCCGTCGCGGGTACGCCGGGCCTGGTGGCGCTCACGGCGGCGGTGACCGTCTCGCCCGCCATGGCCTCCACCAGGGCGGCGCGCGGGAGTTCGGCGACCGGTGCGGTGGTGATCCAGCGGGCGTCGCGCAGCACGGTGACCGTCTGGCACACCTCGTACACCTCCTGGAGGTGGTGCGAGATGAACAGGAAGGTCACCCCGGACTCCTGGAGGGCCCGCATCCGGGTGAAGAGGCGCTCGATCTCCTTGTTGTCGAGCTGGGCGGTCGGCTCGTCGAGGACGATGAACCGCGCTCCGAAGGACAGGGCGCGGGCGATCTCCACCATCTGCCGGTCCTCGACCCTGAGTTCCGAGGTCCGGGCGTCCGGGTCGACCCGCACGTCCCAGGTGTCGAGCAGTACGGCGGCGTCCGCCCGCAGCTTCTTCCAGTCGATCATCCCGCCGAAGCGGGTGGGCTGGCGGTGGATGAACAGGTTCTCCGCGACGGACAGGTCGGGCACCACGGTCGGCTTCTGGTACACGCAGGCGACCTTGCGCCGCCAGGCGTCCCGGTCCGAGAGAGGAGGGGCGTTTGTGCCGTCGAAGCGGACCGTGCCCGCGTCCGGGGCCTGGAGCCCGGTGAGGACGGTGACCAGGGTGGACTTGCCCGCCCCGTTGCGTCCCACCAGGGCGTGCGACTCGCCCGGCAGCACGGTGAGCCTGCCGTCCTGGAGCGCGGTGGTGGGGCCGTACCGCTTGGTGATCCCGGACGCCTCGACCAGCGGTCGCGCCGGGGCGTCGGTTCGGGTCGAGGTGCTCACTTGGCGGCGTTGCCCCACAGCTTGGGGTCGTCCACGTTCTCCTTGGTGACCAGCGGTGCGGGCAGCTGGTCCTCCAGCAGGCCGCTGGGGTGCTTGACGATGGTGGAGCCGTGGTCGGTGGGCCCCTCCTTGAAGGTCTCGCCGGCCATCGCCTTCTTGATGTAGTACATGCCGTACTTGGCGTAGGTGTCGGCGGGCTGGGAGACCGTCGCGTCGATGTCGCCCTTCCTGATGGCGTCCAGCTCCAGCTTGATGCCGTCGTTGGAGACGATCGCGATGTGCGCGGGGTCGCCGGCCGGCTTGAGCAGGTTCTTGGTCTTCAGCGTCTGCAGGGTGGGGGCGAGATACACGCCGCCCGCCTGCATGTAGATGCCCTTGATGTCGGGGTGGTCGTTGAGGAGGGTGTCCAGCTTGGACGCGGCCGTGTCCGACTCCCACTTCGCGGGGATCTCCAGGACCTGCAGGCCGGGGAACTTCTTCTTGGCGCAGCTGCGGAACGCCTCGGAGCGCTCGCGGCCGTTCACCGAGGCGAGGTCGCCCATGATCTGGACGACCTTGCCGGTCTTGACCTTGGAGCCGAGGAACTCGCAGGCCTTCTGGCCGTACGCGACGTTGTCGGCGCGCACGATCATGGCGACCTTGCCCTTTTCGGGGGCCACGTCGACGGCGACCACGGGGACGCCCTTGCGTTCGGCCTGGTCGAGCCCGGCGGCTATCGCCGCGCTGTCGAGGGGCGCGACCACGATGCCTTTCACGCCCTGGTTGAGCTGGTTGTTGATGTCGGTGATCTGCTGGGCGGGGTCGCTGTTGGAGTTGACCGTCTTCAGTGCCTCGACGCCCTCCTCCTTCGCCATCTTCGGCACGTAGTCGTTGTACGACTGCCAGAACGGCGAGGTCAGCAGAGGCAGGATCACGCCGACCTTGCCCTCGCCGCCGGCCGCCCCAGAGGCTCCGCCCTTGGTGCTGCCGCACGCGGTGAGTGCCAGGGCGGCGCCTGCCGCGAGGGCCGCCAGGACCGTCGTACGTACCTTCGCCCTGTTGCCCGCTGTGCTGCCGGTCATCTGACGGCTCCTCGTCGAAACGGAATGCTGGGGGGGCGGCCGGGGTCTGTCTCCGGAGGTCCGGCAACAGAGGTCCGGCAGCGGCGGCGCCTCGTCAAGAGCCCGTCGCCCGGGGTCTGTTGGCCGGCTGCCGCCGCCCGGTGGTCCCCATCAGGCCGCGCCGAATATTTATCAGACCTCTTGGGGCCTTCAACACCCCTCGGAGCCGTATTTCCCGGGAAAGTGACCACATTGGTCCGATGACTCGGCCTTGACGCCCGGTTAGAATCGCCGCCAACACCCCACGCCCGGAGGGACCCACATGGCCGTCAGCAGCCCCGAGAGCAGCTCCGCGCGCGACCCGGGCCCCGTCCCCGAGGCCGAGACCGACCCCGGCCCCGTACCCGCGGCCAGGACCGGCCCCGGTCCCGCCCCCGAACTCACCGCTGCCGCCGCCAAGGAGACGGTGACCCATCGCGCGATCGAGGCGGTCAAGGCCATGATCACGAGCGGTCGGCTGACCTCGGGCCAACGCCTGCCCACCGAGCGCGACCTGGCGGTGCGGCTCGGCATCTCGCGCAGCTCGATGCGCGAGGCGATCCGCGCCCTCACGGTCCTGGGCGTCCTGGAATCGCGGCACGGCTCCGGTGTCTACGTCACCAACCTCGACGCGGTCGACCTCCTCGACACCTTCGGCGTGGTCGCCGAAATCTCGCCGACCTCACGCCTGGTGGAGTTCCTGGAGGTACGGCGCATCCTGGAGTCCTCCGCCGCCGCGCTTGCGGCTGCCCGTATCGACTCCTCGCAACTCGCTTCCCTCTCCGCCCAGTTGGACGCCATGAACGGCACCGACGACCCGGAGGAGTTCCTCGCCGCCGACATGGCGTTCCACCGCACGGTCGCCCAGGCGGCCGGGAACGAGGCACTGGCCGCGATCGTGGAGGGCCTCTCGTCGCGCACCTTCCGGGCCAGGGTGCGCCGGGGCCTCCAGGACGCGGGCGCGTTCGCGCAGACCCGCGAGGAGCACCGCCGGATCTACCGCGCCCTTCTCGACAGGGACCCGGAGGCGGCGCGCGTGGCAGCGGCGGCGCACGTCTCGACGGTGGAGGAGTGGCTGCGGGGGCAGCTGGGCGACTGAGAGCACACCTCGGGCGGGCCGCCGGACAGCCGCTCGTACTACGCCGTGGCCACGGCGTAGTCCCGTACGGCAATGCCTGCGAACAGGTCGGCGCCGGCGCTCATGCGGACATGCTGGGGACGCCGTCGGCCGGGAGGGGCCCGCCCGCCCCCACCGCGTCGCGCGCCGCGTCCGGTGACAGCGCGGCCCCCCGGGCGAAGGCAGCCTCGTAGCGCTCCGCCGAACCCGTCCCCGTACGGCATCCGGATTCGATCCGTACGACGTCCGCGCGCTCCGCCACCGGGAGCGGTGCGCCCGCCGAGGTGCGGGCGGCCGAGGCCGCGCCCAGCAGCAGTGCGGCGTCCGCGTACCTGCCGCACAGGGTGTGTGCCCCGGCCAGGCCCTCCAGGGCGAGGGCGAGCGCGCGGGGGTCGCCGGTCGTCCGGGCCGTGGCGTAGCTCTGCTCGTGCAGGGCGCGCGCGTCCGCGGCCTCCCCGCGCAGCTCGGCGACGAAGCCCAGCTCGGCGAGGACCAGGGCGTTCCCCCCGTCCCTGCCGACCGCGCGGTGCCAGTCCAGGACGCGGCGCAGGTGGCGCTCCGCGGTGTCGAGGTCGCCGGCGCGGCGTGCGACCAGACCGAGGCCGAGCACCGCGTTGATCTCGCCCGCCTCGAAGCCGTGCGCGGCGGCCAGCCTGCGGGCTTCCTCGTGGAGGTCGGCGGCCCGGGCGAGGTCGCCGGTGAGGAGGGCGACACGGCCCAGGCCGCTCAGGAGCTCGGCGGCCTGGGTGGCGAGGCCGAGGCGGCGGGCGGTGCCCAGGGCGGTGTGCTGGAGGCGGGCGGCGCGGGCGTAGTCGCCGTGCACCTCGGCGAGGGTGGCGAGGGTGTGCACGGTCCACAGCCCGGCGCCGCTGTCGCCCAGTCGGCGGAAGAGCTCGTCGCTCGCCGCGGCGTCCTCGCCCGCCCGGCCGAGGTCGCCCCGCACGAGGCGCTGGACGGAACGGTCGGCGAGCGCGGCGGCCGCACCCCAGTCGTCGCCCAGTTCACGAAAACAGCCGAGGGCGCTCGTGGTGAGGGCTTCGCCGAGCGTGATGTCTCCGGTGCCGCAGAGCGAGTGGGCCAGGAACCAGCGGGCCCGCGCCTCCCCGTGCGGCTCGTCCAGCCCTTCGTACGCCCGGAGCGCGGCCGTGATCCGCTCCGGGTGGCCGGCGCTGTCGCCGGAGAGGATGTCGATGCCGACCCGCCAGGCGCCGACACCGGCGCGCAGTGCGGCGCACTCCTCGCCGCCGCCCGGTACCGCCAGCGCGTCGGCGAGCGCGCGTCTGCCTTCGGCGGGCCGGCCGCGCAGTACCCACGACCAGGCGAGGGCGGCGACCAGGCGCAGGGCGGCGCGGGAGTCGCGGGACCGTATCGAGGTGTCCAGTGCGCTGCGGAAGTTGGCACTCTCGGCAGTGAGCCGCTCCAGCCACTGCTGTGTCTCGGGTCCGCAGAGGCGGGGCGCCGCCTCCTCGGCGAGCGCGGTGTAGTGGGCGAGGTGGCGGGCCCGTACCCCGGCCTCCTCCCCCGCCTCGGCCAGCCGCTCCGCGCTGTACGCGGCGACGGATTCCAGCAGCCGGTAGCGGGGCCCGCCGTCCGCACCCACGGCGGGGACGACCAGCGAGCGGTCCACCAGCCGGGCCAGCAGGTCGAGCACGTCCTCGCGGGCGACGCGTGTGCCTCCGTCCGCGGCTCCGTCCGCACAGATCTCGTCGGCGGCCACGTCTGTGCGGCCGTCCGCACAGACCTCCTCGGCGGCCACGTCCGTCCCGCCATCCCCACAGACCTCCTCGGCGGCTTCCGCAGTACAGCCGTCGGCGTGGACGGCGAGGCGGCGCAGTACGGCGCGTTCGGGTCCGGTGAGGAGTTCCCAGCTCCAGTCGATCATCGCGCGCAGGGTCTGCTGGCGCGCGGGGGCTCCGCGCAGGCCGGCCGCGCCGAGCGCGCGGAAGCGGTCGTCGAGCCGGTCGAGGAGGCGGTGCACGCCGAGGGCGCGGACCCGGGTGGCGGCGAGTTCGAGGGCGAGCGGGATGCCGTCGAGACGGCGGCAGATCGCCTCCACCGCCGGGGTACTGGCGGCGTCGAGGGTCAGTCCGCTCGCACGGGCGGCGAACAGGGCGACGGCGTCCGGCAGGTTCAGCACGGGGACGCTGCGGACGTGTTCGCCGGGGACGGCGAGGGTTTCCTGGCTGGTGGCGAGGACGCGCAGGCCCGGCGCGGCGTGGAGCAGGTGTCCGGCGAGTGCGGCGACGGGCTCGATCAGGTGCTCGCAGTTGTCGAGGACCAGGAGCATGCGGCGGGGGCGCAGGGCTGCGGCGAGCAGCCCGGCCCCGGAGCCGGTGCGGGCGTCGGTGCCGCCGGTGCCGTCGTCGCGGATGCCGAGTACGGCGGCGACGGCGGCGGCCACCTCCACCACCCCGGCGCTGCCCGGCAGGGCGGCCAGTTCGGTGAGCCAGACCCCGTCGGGGAAGTCGGGGGTGACCCGCTCGCCGACGGCCACCGAGAGCCGGGTCTTGCCGACCCCGCCGGGCCCGGTGAGCGTCACCAGCCTTGTTGTGGTGAGGAGTTGGGCGATCGCGGCGACCTCCTCGTCCCTGCCGATGAGTCCGGTGAGCGGCGCGGGGAGGTTGCCGCGCGGGGCGGCGGGCGCGGGCGGCACGGTGGCGGCTGCCAGGCCCGGGTCCTGGGTGAGCACCGCCCGGTGGAGGGCGACGAGTTCCGGTCCGGGGTCCAGACCGAGGTCGTGGGCGAGGCGGGCGCGGAGGTCCTCGTACGCGGCGAGCGCCTCGCTCTGGCGGCCTGCCCGGTAGAGGGCCTTGAGCTGTACGGCACGCAGGCGTTCGCGCAGCGGGTACCGGTCGACGAGGTCCGCCAGCTCACCGGTCAGGGCCGCGTGCTCCCCGAGGGCGAGGCGGACCTCGGCCAGCTCCTCCGTCACGGCCAGCCGGTCCTCCTCCAGCCGGTTCGCCGTGGCGAGCACGAAGGGTTCGCCGGCGAAGTCGGCGAAGGCGTTGCCGCGCCACAGCTCCAGCGCACGGGTGAGGAGTGCGGCCTTCTCGCGGGGGTCGTCCTCGGTGCGCGCCCGGGCGGCGAGCTCCGCGAAGCGGTGCAGGTCCGTCGCGTCGTCGCACGGTGTCAGGGCGTACCCGGGCGGCCGGGACACCACCAGCTCCCGCGCTCCCGGCTCCGCCTCCTCCAGCACCCGGCGCAGCTGGGAGACCTTCGCCTGGAGGGCGCGCAGCGGCTGTCCCGGCTGCCGTCCCGGGCCATCGCCCCAGAGCGCGTCGATCAGCCGGTGGGTGGCGACGGGGCGGCCCGGGTCGACGAGCAGGGCGGCGAGGAGGGCCCTGACCTTGAGTTCGGGCACGCGGACGGGTGCTCCGCCGTCGGTCACCACCTGTACCGGGCCCAGCACCGCGAATCGCATGGCGCCACCGTAACGCGGGCCCAGGACAGCGCCGTAACAGTGTCCGAGCAGCATCCGAACAGCCCCGCCCCACAGTGGGGTTCACCAAGGCCCGAGGGGCTCGCAGCCGCCCCGCTCGTTCACGGCCGGCCGCCCCACTCGCTCCCGCCCCACTCGTTTCAGGAGTACTCCCGTGTCGCACACCCTTCTCGTCGTCGCCCACCCCCGCACCGACTCCCTGACCGGGCAGGCCGCGGCGCGCGCCCGTCAGCAGCTGGAGGCCGCGGGGCACACCGTCGACCTCCTCGATCTGCACGCGGAGGGCTTCGACCCCCGGATGACGCAGGCCGACGAACCCGACTGGTCGGACCCCCACAAGACGTACAGCCCCGAAGTGCGGGCCCACATGCGGCGGATCGAAGCGGCCGGCACGGTCGTGGTCGTCTTCCCGCTCTGGTGGTACGCGATGCCCGCCCTCCTCAAGGGCTGGTTCGACCGCGTCTGGAACAACGGTTTCGCGTACGGGAACCCGGCCGACCGCACCCCCTTCTCCGGCAAGCGGATGCTGTGGACGGTGCTGGCGGGCGCGGGCGCCGAGGACCTCTCCAAGCCCGGCTTCGACGACGCGATCGAGCGGCTGCTGCGGGCCGGGATCTCCGAGTACACCGGGATGACGGACGTGACGCTGGAGTTCGTGTACGAGACGGTGGTGGCCGACGCGGCCGGCGCCCGGCGCGTCCTCGACGACGCCGACACCGCCCTCGCGGACTTCCTGGCCGCGCCGGGGGCACGCACTCCCTGACCCGCCGCCTGCCCGGCCCCGGGCCCCGCACGGCGGCCGCCGCCCGCACCGGACCTCCCGACTCCGCTACTCCGGGGGTGTCGGGGTGTCCGGTCCCTGGAACATCGTTTGGACGTCCATCTCCAGACGCACCGTCGGCCCGACGATGGCGATGCCGCGCGCGAGCATGTTCCGCCAGTTCAGCGTGTAGTCCTCGCGGTGCAGTTCGGCGGTGGCCCGGGCGGCGCAGCGCAGTTCCTCCCCGTACCCGCCGTTGACGGCGCCCAGGTAGGTGGTGTCCAGCGCCACCGAGCGGCTCACCCCGTGCAGGGTCAGCGCCCCCTGCACGGACCAGGCGTTGCCGCCCCGGTGGACGAAGCGGTCGCTCACGAAGTCGATGTAGGGGTAGTTCTCCACGTCCAGGAAGTCCGCCGAGCGCAGATGCGCGTCCCGCGTCTTGTTGCCGGTGGTCAGGCTGGCCGCCTCGATCCGTACCCGTACCTCCGACTCCTCCGGGTTCGCGGCCATGCGCACACCGCCCTCGAATTTCTGGAACCGGCCGTGCACATGGGCCATGCCGACGTGCTGGGCGATGAAGCGGATCGCGGTGTGCGGCGGGTCGATGGTCCACATCCCCGGTGACGGCGGCTCCAGCTGCTGCGCCACCTCCATCTCGACCCGCCCCATGCTCAGGCTCTCGCCCGGCTCGACGTGGAAGGTCCAGCTGGCCGGGCTCATCCCCTCGGCGGTCATCAGCAGCCCGTACTCACCGGCCGGCAGCGCGGCGGTGAACAGCCCGAACAGGTCCGTGGTGCCCTTGGCGACGACGCGTCCGTCGGTCTTCGCGGTGATCGTGATCTCCGCGCCGCCGAGGTTCTGCCCGACCGGATCCACCACCTGGCAGCCGACCGTCCCTGCGCCCCGCGGCACCGGCAGCACCAGACCGCCGCCACCGTCCTGTCCGGCCTTCGCCCGAGCACGCCGGAGGAGGGAGAGGACCATGGGGTTCACCTTTCGAAGCAGCCGACCGGAACGACCACCGGCCCCCGCGCCGGGCAGGGACCGGAATGATCCGTTCAGTTGTCTCACAGACCGAACGGAGATCCGAAACCGCCCTTGGGCCACAGCACGGGCTGCGCGAGGACGCGTCGCGCGGCCTCTGCCGCACGAGCGGAGGGCGTGGCGGCCTGCGTCATGCGGCCTCTCCCGCGGGAGCGGACGGCGTGGTCGCCCTGCGCAACGACAGCGCGAAAGCGCAGCTGGTGACGGTGAGGACGACGATCGGCGGAGGGGGCAGCAGGAGGACGGACACCGCCAGAACGGCCAGGGAGACCGCGAGGGCGGACCATCCGAAGGCGGTGCGGCGCTGGACGAGGGCGGGGGCGTGACGGACGGCGGCGAGAATCAGCAGGCCGCAGGTGATGCTGAAGAACGCCATGGCGATGCTCATGCCGTTGAAGACGTCGAGGGTGGTGCGTTCCAGACCCAGCAGCGCGAACGTGGACTCCCGCATGGCCGTGTCGGCTTCGCGTTGTTCCGGTGTCCGGGTGGCCGCCGCCGCGACGGCGGAGAGGGCGAGATGGCCGATGCCCAGGAAGACGAAGCCGTACGCGCCGACCGTGAAGGGCCGGACGGAGTCCGCCCGGGCGAGGGAACGGGAGGTGACCGCGGTGTTCATGACTGCTCCTTGACATCGGCAGGGACGGTGACGGAGGCGGGGGCGGCGCCGGGAGGGGGTTGCCAGCCGAGGACCGGGTCCAGGGCCCTCCACGTGACCACCCGCGGCGTGGCGCGTACGGCGAGGTTCCGGAGCGACACGGCAAGGGGGTGGGAGAGCCGGGCGAGTTCACCCATGCGTCGGGAGCGGCGGCTGATACGGGTGGTTCGCCGGAGTCTGGCGTCGGTGTAGGCGGCGAGCGCGGCCGGCACGTCGGTGTCGCGTGCGAGGAGGTGCGCCATGACGACCGCGTCCTCGATGGCCTGGCAGCCGCCCTGGCCCATGTTGGGCGTCATCGCGTGGGCGGCGTCACCGAGCAGGGCCACCCGCCCGGCGTGGAACCGGGGCAGGGGCGAGCCCAGTTCGTGGAAGACGTGGTGGAGTATGCCGACCGGGTCGGGGTTTTGCCGGTTCAGCCGGTCCAGCAGCGCGGGTATCGGATCGTGCCACGCACCGAAGCGCCGGGTCAGTTCCGCGTGGTGGTCGGCCGGCTGCGCTGCGGGGGCGGTGACGGTGGTGGCGTAGACGTAGATCCGGCCGTCGACGAGGGGAACGACGCCGAACCGCTCGCCCCGGCCCCAGGTTTCGGTCGCCTGCTGGGGAGGCAGGCCGCCGCCGGGCACCACCGCCCGCCATCCGGCCTCACCGGCGTGACACAGCCCGGGGTGCCGGGGAAAGAGGTGTCCGCGCAGGACACTGCGCATGCCGTCGGCTGCCACCACGACGTCGGCACGCAGGTCGCCCGCGGACGTACGCACGGCCACCGCGCCCCCGGCGTCGTCCGCACCGGTCACCGAGACGCCGAGGTGTACGACGCCGGGCGGCAGTGCGGCGGCGAGGGCGTCGATCAGGAAGCCGCGGTGCACGGCGCGCGCGGAGAGCCCGTAGCGGGTGGACATGCCGCCGCTGTCGGATCGGCTCAGCCACGTGCCGTCGGGTGTACGCAGCCCGACCGGACCGGGCAGGGCGTCACCCGCCCACACCTCGGGGCCCAGGCCGATCGAGTCCAGGGCGCGCAGTGCGTTGGGGGCGAGCACGATGCCGGCGCCGGCGCCCGTGAGGGCGGGAGCCCGTTCACACACGGTCACGCGCCATCCGCGCCGGCTCAGGGCCACCGCCGCGGTCAGACCCCCGATACCGCCTCCGGCCACCACGGCATGACGCACACCCATGTCGACTGCCTCCCCCACTCGTCCACCCGCTGCCTCTACAGCTGTAGAGGCGATTGCTGCGCACTCTACACCTGTAGAGTGCAGGGTGTGCCCCTCCCTGACCGACGAGACCTGATCGCCGACGCCGCCATCAGCACGGTGGCCAAAGCCGGGCTGCGCGGCTTGACCCATCGCGCGGTCGACGCCGCCGCGGGGCTGCCGGCCGGCAGCACGTCGTACTACTTCCGCACGCGCAGCGCTCTGATCAGCGCCTGCTACCTCCGCCTGGCCGAACTGTCGGTCGCCGACGTGGACCGGTGGGAAGCGGAGCACGGGCGCCCGGACCCGGACTCTGCCGCACAGGCGCTGGCCGCGCTGCTGCACCACTGGCTCACGGTGGAACGGGACCGTCAGCTCGCCCGGTTCGAACTCAGCCTGGAGGCGACTCGTCGCCCGGAGCTGCGTGCCGACCTGCAGACCGCCGGCCTGGCCGCACGGTCCAGGGCCGCCGCCGTGCTGGCGGCGCTCGGCGCTCCCGATCCGGCGTCGGCGGCGGACCTGCTCGTCGCCTGGACCGACGGCCTGCTGTACGACTGGCTCGCCGGTGCGACGGCCGCGACCCGCCCGGTGCCCGACGTGACCGAGCTGACCCCGGTCGTCCGGCGGATGCTGGCCGCCGTGCTCTCCACCTGACTGACGCCTGCTCCCCTGCGCCGCAGGGAACCTGACATACGGGCGTCGGTCTGCCGCTGCTCACGCTCACGGCGTACCTGCGCTACGTCCGCTTCCACGGCACGGAGGCGGAGCTCGTCAGCGCGGGGGCCGGCCGCGTACGGGTCCTTCGCGGCCCTCTCGGCGAGGCGGGAAGAGAAAGCGGCGCAGTCCGCACGCAGGTCGCCGCACCAAGGTGTCGCCACGCACGCTCCAGCTCCCTCGGCGCGGACTCCTGCCGGGGCGGTGCCACCACGCACCCTTCCTCGGCGGACCCGCGCCGTCACCACCGTCCCGGGCCGGCCCCGCAGGCCAACCGGACAGCGAAGACCCAGGGGCAGTTGCCCGCAAGTCACCCCATCCGGACAGTCGGTTGACCGGTATTGACGCGTCCAGGACGTGGGATTGCGACTAGCGTGCCGACCGACCAGTACAGCCAGCAGTGCCTTCGTTACGTCCGACCAAACGAAATGAGGAGCACATGAAGACCAGGATGGCCACGGCAGCCGCTCTCGGTATGGCCGCGCTCGGAATGACCCTGACCGCCCCCGCCGCGCACGCCGCCTCCCCCTCTCCCACCGGAGTCCAGGCCTGCCAGAACTGGACCGTGAGCAGTGCCCAGGGCAAGGCCTCCGGCACCCACTGCGACAACGGCGTCGTCTCCGGCTGGGTGCAGGACACCAATGCCGACGGACGCTGCCCGTACGTGAGGCTCAGCACCAGCAGCGGCGTCAAGGACAGCCCGTGGGTCGGCCCCAAGGGGGCCAAGAAAAACTTCTCCTTCTCCGGAATCTGGGGCTCCGTGACGTACACCATGCGTTACGTCAACTGCTGACCCGTCCCGCGCTGTGCGGAGCCGGGGGCTCGGACCCCACCGGCCCGAGCCCCCGTTCCACTCGCTCACCGGCCGTCGGTCCTAACTCTTGGCCCGCAGCACGAGTAAGGGCCCCCGCAATGTTCCCGAGGGCCCTCTGCTCAACGATTCCCCAGTTGAGAACGATTCTTCATCGTCCTGCCGCAGTGGGGCGGGTGGGACTCGAACCCACGGCCGACGGATTATGAGTCCGCTGCTCTAACCGGCTGAGCTACCGCCCCCACTCGGCGTGGCGCGTACACATGTACGCGCCGTCTGCCGCAGCATAGCCGGTCATACGATCTCCTGCCTCGGATGGTCGGCTACGCGTGACCATGAGGACTGCCGCGGCGCCCCGACGGTTCCCGAACGTGCGGCAGGCCACACCAACGGGACCAAGCGGAACGGGCGGGCGAACGAAAAGAGGGCCTCCGAAGAGGCCCTCTTTCCTTCCTGCTCCCCCGACTGGACTCGAACCAGTAACCCTCCGGTTAACAGCCGAATGCTCTGCCAATTGAGCTACAGGGGACCGCGCTCCCCCGACTGGACTCGAACCAGTAACCTGCCGGTTAACAGCCGGCTGCTCTGCCAATTGAGCTACAGGGGATTGCTGCGGTTGCATCGAATGCACCCCCACCCGGTCTCCCCGGGGGCGTGCGGTCGCTGCGAGACATACATTAGCGCAAGCAGGGGGGTGCTCCGCCAATCGGTAAGCCCCGGGATGATCTGCGGGCAGGCCGGGTAGGCGGACCGCACACCGACACCGTTGCAGGAGAAGGGTGGCAGCCATGCGCTACCGGCTCACGTTCGTCGCCGGACTGGCCCTCGGATACGTGCTCGGCACCCGGGCCGGGCGCGAGCGCTACGAGCAGATCAGGAAGTCCGCCCGGCGGATCTCCCAGAACCCCGCCGTGCGGAACACCGCGGAGTCCGCGGCGCAGAGCGGCCGCGAGTTCGCGGGCAAGGCACTGCACACCGTCACCGAGAAGATGGGTGACGTCGGCGACCGGGTCCCGGACTCGGTCGCCCAGCGGGTGCGCTCGCTCAGGGAGCGCACCCAGAGCGGTGAGGACGACTGGGGTACCAGCAACACCTGACCCCCTGCGTCCCCACCGGCCCGGCCGGCACCTCATGGCCGGGAGTCACGGCTGCCGCATTCCGCCCCGGCGGAGTGCGGCAGAATCGTGTCCATGGGCATAGTCGCGGGGTTGGACAGTTCCTCCGGTTTCACACACGTCGTCGTCTGCGACATGGACACGGGCGCGGTGCTGCGCGAGGGGTACGCCCCCCATCCGGTCGAGGAGAAGGCCACCGAGACCGATCCGCAGGCGTGGCTGCTCTCGCTGGGCGAGGCCGCCTCCGGCGGCGTACTGGACGACGTTCAGGCGATCGGGGTCTCCGCCCAGCAGCACGGCCTCGTCCCCCTGGACGCGGCGGGCAACCCGGTGCGCCCGGCGCTCCTGGGCAACGACAAGCGGGCGCAGGTCGCCGCCGCCGATCTGGTGGAGGCGCTCGGCGGCAAGCAGGCGTGGGCCGAGGCGGTCGGGGCGGTGCCGACGGCGCCACTGCCGCTGGCCAAGCTGGCCTGGCTGAAGCGGCACGAACCGGAGAACGCGCGGCAGATCGCCATGGTGATGCAGCCGCACGACTGGCTGGTGTGGCAGCTGCTCGGCCGCCCCGCGCACCGCACCACCGACCGGGGGGCGGCCTCGGCCACCGGGTACTGGTCCGCGGCGACCGGGGCCTACCGGCCTGACCTGGTGGAGCTGGCGCTGGGACACCGGGCGGCGCTGCCGGAGGTGCTCGGCCCCTCGGACAGCGCGGGAACGACCCCGGAGGGGCTGCTGATCTCGGCCGGTACGGGCGAGACCATGGCTGCCGCTTTCGGGCTGGGCGTCGCGGTCGGCGACGCGGTCGTCTCGCTCGGCGCCTCCGGCTCGGTGATGGCGGTGCACCACGAGGCACTGGCCGACTCCAGCGGGATGATCACCTCGTTCGCCGACGCCACCGGCATGCACCTGCCGGTGGTGCACACCTCCAATGCGGTACGGGCACTGCGGGGCACCGCCGAACTGCTGGGCGTGGAGAGCCTGGAGGAGCTGTCCGAGCTGGCCCTGAAGTCGACGCCGGGCGCCTCCGGGCTCGTCCTGCTGCCTTATCTGGAGGGTGAGCGCACTCCGTGGCTGCCGCACGCGGCGGGCACGCTGTACGGGCTGCGGCGGGAGTCGATGAAGCCGGAGCACCTGGCCAGGGCGTCCTTCGAGGGGATGCTGTGCTCACTGGCGGACGCCCTGGACGTCCTGCGGGCGCGTGGGGTGCAGGTGCGGCGGGTGTTCCTGCTGGGAGCGGCGGCCGCGCTGCCGGCCGTGCGGGCGATGGCGCCGATGCTGTTCGGCACCCAGGTCGTGGTGCCGCAGCCCGCGCAGTACGCGGCGCTGGGCGCGGCCCGGCAGGCGGCGTGGGCGCTCGGGGTGGCCCAGGGCACCCTCGCCCCGCACACCCCGCCCGCCTGGCAGGGTGCGGTGGCGCAGGTGCTGGAGCCGGGTGAGGAACTTGCGGTGGGCAAGGCGCTGCGGCAGCAGTACACGGCCGCCCGGGACCAGGTCCATCCGGAGGCCTTCGGTCCGGTTCACTAGGCCGACGGGGTCCGCGGGTCCGCCGTACGCGACCGGGCCGTACGCGGATGGCGGGGCCGGGCCGTCCGCGGTCCGGCGCACGGCGCGGTCTTGACCTGGGTTTGAGGAAATCCCCGGGGCGCGGGCGCGATGGTTGGCGGAGGATGGGGCCGTTCCCCCTCCCCGGAGGAGTCCCGGGGACCTCCGCCGCCGCCCGACGAAAGACTGCGCGTGCTTCTCAATCTCCTGCGGGCCCATCTCGGTCCGTACAAGAAACCCATGGCCCTGCTGGTGGTGCTGCAGCTGTTGCAGACCAGCGCCTCCCTCTATCTGCCCACCCTCAACGCCGACATCATCGACCACGGCGTGGTGAAGGGGGACACGGGCTACATCCTCCGGTTCGGCGCGCTGATGATCGGCGTCAGCCTCGTCCAGGTGGTCTGCAACATCGGTGCCGTCTTCTACGGGGCACGGACGGCCGCCGCCCTCGGGCGGGACATCCGTGCCGCGGTCTTCGCGCGGGTACAGAGCTTCTCCGCGCGGGAGGTGGGGCAGTTCGGGGCTCCGTCGCTGATCACCAGGACGACGAACGACGTCCAGCAGGTGCAGATGCTGGCCCTGATGAGCTTCACGCTGGTGGTGGCCGCACCCATCATGTGCGTCGGCGGCATCGTGATGGCGCTGGGGCAGGACGTGCCGCTGTCGGCGGTGCTGCTGGCGGTGGTGCCGGTGCTGGGCATCTGCGTCTCGCTGATCGTGCGGCGGATGCGCCCGCTGTTCCGGTCGATGCAGGAGCGGCTCGACCAGGTGAACCGGGTACTGCGCGAACAGATCACCGGCAACCGGGTCATCCGGGCGTTCGTCAAGGACGACTACGAGAAGGCGCGCTTCCGGCGGGCCAACGAGGACCTCACCGACGTGTCCCTGGCGACCGGCCGGCTGATGGCGCTGATGTTCCCGATCGTGATGACGGTCGTCAACATCTCCAGCGTGGCGGTGGTCTGGTTCGGCGCGCACCGGATCGACAGCGGCGGCATGCAGATCGGGGCGCTGACCGCGTTCCTGGCGTATCTGATGCAGATCGTGATGGCCGTGATGATGGCCACCTTCATGTTCATGATGGTGCCGCGTGCGGAGGTGTGCGCCGAGCGGATCGAGGAGGTCCTCGGTACGCGGTCCAGTGTGGTGCCACCCCTGGCCCCGGTCACCGAGCTGCGCCGGCACGGCCAACTGGAGCTGCGGAACGTGGAGTTCAGCTACCCGGGCGCGGAGGAGGCGGTCCTCAGGGGCATCAGCGTCGAGGCCAGGCCGGGCGAGACGACCGCGATCATCGGCTCGACGGGAAGCGGCAAGTCGACGCTGCTGGGGCTGGTGCCCCGGCTGTTCGACGCGACCGGCGGCGAGGTGCTGGTCGACGGGGTCGACGTACGCACCCTGGATCCGGCGCTGCTCGCCAGGACGGTGTCGCTCGTCCCGCAGAAGCCGTACCTCTTCTCGGGGACGGTCGCCAGCAATCTGCGGTACGGGAAGCCGGACGCGACGGACGAGGAGCTGTGGCGGGCCCTGGAGACGGCGCAGGCCAGAGAGTTCGTGGAGCGGCTCGAGGGCGGTCTTGACGCCCCCGTCTCCCAGGGCGGCACGAACGTCTCCGGCGGCCAGCGCCAGCGGCTGTCGATCGCGCGGACGCTGGTGCAGCGCCCGGAGATCTACCTCTTCGACGATTCGTTCTCCGCGCTGGACTACGCGACGGACGCGGCGCTGCGGGCGGCGCTGGGGCGGGAGACCGCCGAGGCGACGGTGCTGATCGTCGCCCAGCGGGTGTCGACGATCCGCGACGCCGACCGGATCGTGGTCCTCGACGAGGGCAGGGTCGTGGGCACCGGGCGGCACCACGAGCTGATGGACACCAATGAGACCTACCGGGAGATCGTGCTCTCCCAGCTGACGGAGGCTGAGGCCGCATGAGCGGACCCGCGGGACGCATGATGGGACCGCCGGCGGAGAAGTCCGCGCACTTCAAGGAGTCGGCGAAACGGCTGGTGGGGCAACTTGCCCCGGAGAAAGCGACGTTGTGGGTGCTGTTCGTGGCACTGGTCGGCAGCGTCGCACTGTCGGTGGTCGGCCCGAAGATCCTCGGCTCGGCGACGGACCTGCTGTTCGGCGGGATAGTCGGCCGGCAGATGACCCCGGGCACCACGAAGGAACAGGCCATCGAGGGCCTGCGGAAAGCGGGTGACGACGGTTACGCGGACATGCTCACCGGGGTCGACTTCACCCCCGGGCAGGGCATCGACTTCGGGGCGGTCGGCAGTGTCCTCATGATCGTGCTCGCGGTGTACGTCGGCGCCGGGCTGCTGATGCTCGTCTCGACGCGGCTGGTGAACCTCGCGGTCAACCGGACCGTCTACCGGATGCGCGAGGACGTCCAGGCGAAGCTGTCCCGCCTGCCCCTGTCGTACTTCGACCGGGCCAAGCGCGGCGAAGTGCTTTCGCGTACGACCAACGACATCGACAACATCGGCCAGACGATGCAGCAGACGATGGGCCAGCTCATCAACTCGGTGCTGACCGTGGTGGGCGTCCTGATCGTGATGTTCTGGATCTCTCCGCTGCTGGCGGTGGTCTCGCTGGTCACGGTGCCGCTGTCGGTGGTGGTGGCGGCGAAGGTCGGCAAGCGGTCGCAGCCGCAGTTCGTGCGGCAGTGGAAGACGACGGGCACGCTGAACGCGCACATCGAGGAGATGTACACCGGGCACTCACTGGTGAAGGTCTTCGGCCGGCAGGACGAGTCGGCGGCGGCCTTCAAGGAGCAGAACGACCAGCTCTACGAGGCCGGTTTCCGGGCGCAGTTCAACAGCGGGATCTCGCAGCCGCTGATGATGTGCGTGTCCAACCTCAGCTACGTGCTGGTGGCGGTCGTCGGCGGGCTGCGGGTCGCTTCCGGCAGCCTGTCCATCGGCGATGTGCAGGCGTTCATCCAGTACTCCCGGCAGTTCTCGATGCCGCTCACGCAGATCGCGTCGATGGCGAACCTGGTGCAGTCGGCGGTCGCTTCCGCCGAGCGGGTCTTCGAGCTGCTGGACGCGGACGAGCAGGAGCCGGACGCGGCGACGGCCGCCCTGCCGGTGACCGGTCCCGATGTGCCGCGCGGCGCGGTCGAGTTCAGGAACGTCTCCTTCCGCTACGAGGCGGACAAGCCTCTCATCGAGGACCTCTCGCTGCGGGTCTCACCCGCCCAGACGGTCGCGATCGTCGGCCCGACGGGCGCCGGCAAGACCACCCTGGTGAACCTCCTGATGCGGTTCTACGAGGTCACCGGCGGACACATCACCGTGGACGGGGCGGACATCGCCGCCATGTCGCGGGAGGAACTGCGGGCCGGGGTCGGCATGGTGCTCCAGGACACCTGGCTGTTCGGGGGGACGATCGCCGACAACATCGCGTACGGGGCGAGCGGCGAGGTGAGCCGCCAGGAGATCGAGGCCGCCGCCAGGGCCGCGCACGCGGACCGTTTCGTACGGACGCTGCCGGACGGCTACGACACGGTCATCGACGACGAGGGGGCGGGGGTCAGCGCGGGCGAGAAGCAGCTGATCACGATCGCCCGGGCGTTCCTGTCGGACCCGGTGATCCTTGTCCTCGACGAGGCCACCAGCTCCGTGGACACGCGGACGGAGGTGCTGATCCAGAAGGCGATGGCGCGGCTCGCGCACGGCCGGACGTCGTTCGTGATCGCGCACCGGCTGTCCACGATCCGGGACGCGGACGTGATCCTCGTGATGGAGGGCGGGTCGATCGTGGAACAGGGCACGCATGAGGAGCTGTTGGCGGCGGAGGGGGCTTACGCGGGGCTCTATGCGGCGCAGTTTGCGCAGGCGGTGGTGGAGGTGGAGTGAGGGTCCCGGCGGGGCGCCGGGGTGTGACGGAGCCGGGAGGCTCACCCGGGAGGGGCGGGGTGCTGGTGGGGCGGGGGTGCGTTGTCCGGCTCCGCAGGGGGCCGCCCCCTTGCCCGCCCTCCCCCAAGCTCTCGGCTTCGCTCGAGCAGGGGGGACCCCCGCGCCCCCGGGGGCGGCCCCGCCGCCCGAGGGGGCTGGGGTATGGCGTGCGGGCGGCGCCGTCGTCCGAGGGGGCTGGGGGTTAGTCGAGGTAGCCCCTTAGTTGGTCGGCGAAGGCGTGGTCGCGGAGTTTGTTGAGGGTCTTGGACTCGATCTGGCGGATGCGTTCGCGGGTGACGCCGAAGATGCGGCCGATCTCCTCCAGGGTGCGCGGGCGCCCGTCGGCGAGGCCGTAACGGAGCTGGACGACCTTGCGTTCCCGCTCGCCGAGGGTGCAGAGAACGACCTCCAGGTGCTCGCGCAGGAGCAGGAAGGCTGCCGACTCGACGGGAGAGGCGGCGTCACCGTCCTCGATCAGGTCGCCGAGCGCCACGTCGTCCTCCTCGCCCACGGGAGCGTGCAGCGAGACGGGCTCCTGGGCCAGCCGCAGGACTTCACCGACCCGTTCCGGGGTCAGGTCCAGCTGGGCGGCCACCTCCTCCGCCGTGGGCTCACTGCCGCGCTCCTGGAGCAGGCGGCGCTGGACGCGGACCACCCGGTTGATGAGTTCGACGACGTGGACCGGTACCCGTATGGTGCGGGCCTGGTCGGCCAGGGCCCGGGACATGGCCTGGCGGATCCACCAGGTGGCGTACGTCGAGAACTTGTAGCCGCGTGCGTAGTCGAACTTCTCGACGGCCCTGATGAGGCCGAGGTTGCCCTCCTGGACGAGGTCCAGCATGGTGAGCCCGCGCCCGACGTACCGTTTCGCCACGGAGACGACCAGGCGCAGGTTCGCCTCGATGAGGCGCCGCTTGGCCATCCGGCCGCGTACCACCAGCGTGTCGAGGTCCAGGGCGAGCCGGGTGTCCAGGTCGGTGGAGCGGGCGAGCTTCTCCTCGGCGAAGAGGCCGGCTTCGACGCTGCGGGCGAGTTCCACCTCCTCGGCGGCGGTCAGGAGGGGGATGCGGCCGATCTCCCGCAGGTACTGGCGGAACAGGTCGGAGGAGGGGCCGGCGGATTCGGCGGTGCGGAGGGGGGGATCGGGTAATTCGGCCCGCTCCAGCTCCTGCTCCGGCTGTTCCTGCTCCGGCTCGGGCTGCTCCGGCTCGGGCTCCGGCTGTTCCTGCTCCCGTTGCTCCTGGTGCGGGTCGTCCACCGTGTCCTCACAGGGGTCGGTGGATCCTGTGGGCCGGGGCTCGGCGACGGCTTCCGGGGGGTGCTCGGTGCGGCTCTGTGCGGGGACGGCCGCGACCGGATCGGTCAGGGTCTGGGTCTGCACGGGGGCGACCTCCAGGGTGAACGCTGCCGGGTCGGGGCCTCAGGCACCGCAACCAGTGTGGGGTGCGACACATGGTCGCCGCGAGGGGCGTGCGGTGACTTTCTGAGTCCGGTCCGTGACCGGGCGGTTACCGGGGCGACTCCTGGGTGTGCGGGGCGCGGTGCGGTGTCGGTGCGCGGTGTCGAGCGGGACCGGGATGTGCGGCTCCGCCCGGGGGCCGCCCCCTTGCCCGCCCTCCCCCAAGCTCTCGGCTTCGCTCGAGCAGGGGAGACCCCACTCGCCCCCGGGGGCGGCCCCGCCGCCCAAGGGGGCTGGGGCGAGGCGTGCGGGCGACCCCGCCGCCCAAGGGGCTAGGGGGCAAAGGGGCCGGGGAGGGGACTACGGGCTCAGAGGGCCGAGGGGCCGTGGTTGCGGAGGGACTGGGCGTACTGCTGGAGGACCCAGAGTTCGTTCTGGACGGCGGCCAGTGTGGTGGGGTCGCCGTGGCTGCCGGCCCGGGACAGGGAGCCCTGGACTTCGAGGATGCGGCGGTCGACGGCCCGCAGGCGCACCTGGACGAGCTGCATGCCGGCGTAGATCTCGTCGACCGACTTGGCGTGGATCGCCTCGACCGCGAGCTCGGTGACCATGGCCCTGATCTGGTCGTTGAGGGCCGTCTCGCGGACCCGGGCAAGGTAGTCGGCGGGCGCCCGGGCACCCAGTTCCACGCCGCCAGCCTCCTCGATGGTCTGCCGCACGGCGGCGTACGGAGGGGCGGTGAACTCGTCGGCCCCGTACGCGTCGAAGGCGGGAGAGACCAGGTCGGGCCGCTGGAGGGCGAGCTTCAGCAGCTCGCGCTCGGTGCGGTGGACGGGGCTGCGGAGGTTGAGGGCCGGGCCCGTCACGACGGGTGCGGCGGGCGCCGCGTCGTACTGCCGGCCGCCGCGTCCGCCCTGCTGGGGTCCGCCGCGTCCGCCCTTGTCCTTCGCCCAGCGGGCGAGCTGCGCGATGCGCTTCACCACGAACTGGGTGTCCAGGATGCCGAGCATGCCCGCCAGCTGGACTGCGACCTCGTGCTGCGAGGCGCTGTTCTTGATGCGGGCGACAACCGGGCCCGCCTCGTCGAGCGCGGCCGCCCGGCCGCCAGGGGTCTCCAGGTCGTACCGGGCGATGATCTGGCGCAGCGCGAACTCGAAGAGCGGGGTGCGCGGCTGGGTGAGGTCGGCGACCGCCTCGTCACCCTTGGCCAGGCGCAGGTCGCAGGGGTCCATGCCGTCCGGGGCGATCGCGATGTACGTCTCGGCGGCGAACTTCTGGTCGTCCTCGAAGGCCCGCAACGCGGCCTTCTGGCCGGCCGAGTCACCGTCGAAGGTGAAGATCACGCGGGCCGAGCCGTTGTCCATCAGGAGCCGGCGGAGGATCTTGATGTGGTCGTTGCCGAAGGCGGTGCCGCAGGTCGCGATGGCCGTCGTCACTCCGGCGAGGTGGCAGGCCATGACGTCGGTGTAACCCTCGACGACGACCGCCCTGCTGGTCTTCGCGATCTCCTTCTTCGCCAGGTCGATTCCGTACAGGACCTGGGACTTCTTGTAGATCGGCGTGTCGGGGGTGTTGAGGTACTTGGGCCCGTTGTCGGTGCCGTCCTCGCGGAGCTTGCGGGCGCCGAAGCCGACGACCTCGCCGCCGATGTCGCGGATCGGCCACATCAGTCTGCCGCGGAAGCGGTCGATGGGGCCGCGGCGGCCGTCCTGGGAGAGGCCGGAGGTGATGAGTTCCTTGTCGGTGAAGCCCTTGCCGCGCAGGAAGCGGGTGAGGTGGTCCCAGCCGGCCGGGCTGTAGCCGATGCCGAAGTGGGCGGCTGCGGCCTGGTCGAAGCCGCGCTCGGCGAGGAACTTGCGGCCGATCTCCGCCTCGGGGCTCTCCAGCTGCTGGATGTAGAAGTCCGTGGCCGCCTTGTGCGCCTCGACCAGGCGGGTGCGCTCGCCGCGCTGGTTGGACGGGTTGTAGCCGCCCTCCTCGTACCGCAGGGTGATGCCCGCCTGCGCGGCGAGCCGCTCGACCGTCTCGGAGAAGGTGAGGTGGTCGATCTTCATCACGAAGGCGATCGTGTCGCCGCCCTCCTGGCAGCCGAAGCAGTGGAAGAGACCCTTGCTCGGACTGACCTGGAAGGACGGCGACTTCTCGTCGTGGAAGGGGCACAGGCCCTTGAGGTTGCCGCCGCCCGCACCGCGGAGCTGAAGGTATTCGGACACGACGGCGTCGATCGGGAGCGCCTCCCGGACCGCCTTCACGTCGTCGTCGTTGATCCTGCCTGCCACGCGTGAAGTGTACGGGGAGGCTCGGACACTCCGGCCTCCCCGGTGGGCCGCTCACCCCGGGACACGGCCGGTGATCATGGGGTGACCAGCGACTCCAGCGGTACGGAGGGGTCGGAGAGGGCGTGCTGGTCGACCCTCTCGCCACTGCGGACGAGGTGCTTCACCTGGTCGGTGACGTCCCACACATTGACGTTCATCCCGGCCAGGACCCGCCCGTCCTTCAGCCAGAAGGCCAGGAACCGCCGCTTGCCCGTGTCGCCCCGCACCACCACCTGGTCGTAGGTGCCCGGCGGTGCCCAGCCGACGTACTCCAGGCCCAGGTCGTACTGGTCGGAGAAGAAGTACGGGATGCGGTCGTACGGGGCCCCGCGTCCGAGCATCGACTTCGCGGCGGCCGCTCCTGCGTTGAGCGCGTTCGCCCAGTGCTCGACGCGCAGCCGCTGTCCGTCCAGGGGGGACCCTGGCAGATGCAGGGGTGCGGCGGCGACGTCGCCGGCCGCGTGGATGTGCGGATCGCTGGTGCGCAGGTGGGCGTCGACCACGATGCCGCCGCCGTGCTCCCGCGCGGCGAGCTCCAGGCCCGCGGCTTCGGCGAGGGCAGAGCGGGGGGCGGCGCCGATGGCGGCCAGTACGTCGTGGGCGGGGTGCTCCTCGCCGTCGTCGGTGCGGACGGCCAGCACCATGCCGTCCTGGCCGACGATCTCGGTGAGCCGGGCCCCGAAGTGGAAGCGGACACCGTGCTCGGCGTGCAGGTCGGTGAAGAGCTGGCCGAGCTCGGGTCCCAGCACGCCGTGCAGGGGGGTGGGCTCGGCCTCGACGACGGTGACCTCCGCCCCGTACCCGCGGGCGGCGGCGGCGATCTCCAGACCGATCCAGCCCGCTCCGGCGATCACCAGGTGGCCGTTGTCACGGCCGAGGGTGGCGAGCACCCCGCGCAGCCGCTCCGCGTGGGCGAGCCGGCGCAGGTGGTGGACGCCGGCGAGACCGGTGCCGGGGACGTCCAGGCGTCGGGGCTCGGAGCCGGTGGCCAGCAGGAGCTTGTCGTAGCCGATGAGGGTGCCGTCGCCGAGCCGGACGGTCTTCGCCGTGCGGTCGAGCCTCTCGACGCTCTGGCCGAGGTGCAGCTCGACGTCGTTGGCCGCGTACCAGCCGCTGTCGTGGACGAAGACGCTGTCGCGGCCGTCCTTGCCCGCGAGGAACCCCTTGGACAGGGGTGGCCGTTCGTAGGGGTGGTCGCGTTCGTCCCCGATCAGGATGACCCGGCCGGTGAATCCCTCCGAGCGGAGGGATTCGGCCGCTTTCGCGCCGGCCAGTCCCCCGCCGACGATCACGAACGTCTGATCTGCGTCGACCACTTGATGCCTCCACCACTGTGCCCTGTGCTGCCGCCGCGCTGTTCCGGCGCGCTGTCACCGGACGAAGTACACACGACCTCGCGTGCGTACGCCGCCCCAGCGAGCGTCCCGCACCCGGTGGGCGGGCGGAAGAGGGGGGTGGAGTCCGGGTGGCCGCGACGGTCTGTGCGCGGCCTGCCGTGCGGGCGCGGACCGGGGTCACGGGGCGGAGGCGGGGTCGGGAGGCGGAGGCGGAGTCAGGGCGCGGACCGGGGTCAGGGCGCGGAGGCGGGGTCGCCGTTGAGGAGGGCGTCGCCCAGGTCGGTGCGCCGGTGGACCACCGAAGGCCCGCGGCGGTGCGAGGCCACCAGGCCCGCCTCGCGCAGCACGGTGGCGTGCCTGCTGGCGGTGGACAGGGCCAGGCGCAGGACCGAGCCGAGCTGGGTGGTGGTCATCGGCCGGTCCAGTGCGTCGAGGACGGCGGCCCTGGTGTGCCCGATCAGCTGGGCCACCGGCAGCCCGGCCGCCGTGACCCCGCCCCCGGCCGCCCGGGAGCGCAGCAGCCAGCCGGGCTCCGGCGTGAGCGGATGGACCAGTACCGGGGGCAGCTCGGGGTCGGCCAGCGCCACCGGGCGGCGTACACAGAAGAAGGAGGGGATCAGCGTCAGCGACTGCCCCTGGAGGGTGAGGACGCGGTCCACCGGGTACTCCGCCTCCAGCAGCCTGCCGCCCTCCCGCCAGGTCAGTTCGGGCTGGTAGCTGGCGAGCAGGCCGTCCGCGCCGCCTTCCAGGGCCGCTTCCGCCCTGGCGGGCCGGTCGGCGGCCACGGCCGCACGGATCTCGCCCAGGTAGGGGGCCACCGCGACGGCGTAGAAGCGGCGCATCCCTTCGCCGAGCCGCTCCAGCGTCCGGGCGTCCCCCTCCGCGAGCCGCCGCGCCATCGCCGGAACCGGGCCGCCGTGCGCGAACAGCAGGCCCAGTTCCGCCGCCAGCCGCTGCTTCGGGGTGGAGAGCACCTCGTCGAGGCCGGTCTCCAGGTCGGCGATGCCCTGGCCGGGGGTGAGGAAGTCGGGGAAGTAGGCGGCGCACGGGCACACCAGGCTCAGCGCGGCCACCGTGTCGGTCAGCCGCTCGCGCACGAGGGCGTCGCGCACCTCGCGGCGCCAGGGGTCGAAGACGAGCGAGGCCTGGCGGTTCTGCAGGAGGTGCAGGGCGTGGACGAGTTCCCAGAGCGGGTCGGGGCGGGCGGCGATCCGCAGCCGGTTCAGGTCCTCGGTACCGAAGTGGATTCGCAGCACGTCTGCCGGCCCCCCTTGCTCCCCCGCGGTCGCGCCGTTCACGCCTCGCCGGCGCTGTGCCGAGCCTAATGACCGTTCACCGGAAGGGGACGGTCCCTTTGCGTTGTGCACGAAAGCCCCGCGACTCGCACACATCGGCACGACGCTGGAGGGGCGCGGCCGCGGAGGGTCCGCGGGGGAGTCGTCCGCGGCCGCCTCCCCCGGGCGCGGGGCGTGCCGTGCCCAGGGCCCGGGATCGCTTTCGGGGCGTGCGGCGGGCGGTGGCCGGAGCTTCGGGGTCACCGGCCCCCGGGGCGGACCGTCAGCCGTGCGTGCAGGGAGCGGGCGGAGGCGTCCGTGAGGGCCGCGATCTGGTCGACCAGGACGCGCTTGCGGGTCCTGTCGTCCCCGGCGGCGTCGAACAGGGCCCGGAACTGCGGGTCCAGCCCCTCCCCCGGTGCGCGCAGCGTCAGAGCCTGGGCCAGTTCGGCGATCACGACGCGCTGGTCGGCCCGCAGCCGCTCCTGCTCGTCGCGCTGCATCACATAGCGGTCGGCGACCGCCTTGAGGACCGCGCACTCGTTGCGGGTCTCGCGCGGAACGACCAGTTCGGCCGCGTACCGGGTGAGCCGTCCGCCGCCGTACGCGGCCCTGGTCGCGCTCTCGGCGGCGAGGCAGAACCGGCCGATGAGCTGGCTGGTGGCGTCCTTGAGCCGGGCCTGGGCGAGGGCGGAGCCGTCGTACCCGTGCGGCCACCACTCCTGGTCCGTCAGCCGGTCGAGCGCCGCGGCCAGTTCGGCGGGGTCGGTGTCCTCGGGGACGTAACGGCCGCGCGCCACCCGGAAGATCTCCTGCCGTTCGGGTTCGGCGAGCAGCAGGCCGGGGTCGAGGTGGCCGGCGTGCAGGCCGTCCTCGAAGTCGTGCACGGAGTAGGCGACGTCGTCGGACCAGTCCATGACCTGGGCCTCGAAGCACGTGCGCAGGCCGGGAGCACCCTCGCGCGCCCACCGGAACACCGGCAGGTCGTCCTCGTACACCCCGAACTTCACCGAGCCGGGTTCGGTGGGGTGGCCGCCGCGCGCCCAGGGGTACTTGGTGGCGGCGTCCAGGGCGGCGCGGGTGAGGTTGAGTCCGACACTGACGAGGCCGCCGCTCTCCTCGTCGGGTACGAAACGCTTGGGTTCGAGCCGGGTGAGCAGGCGCAGCGACTGGGCGTTGCCCTCGAAGCCGCCGCAGTCCTCGGCGAAGTCGTTGAGCGCCTGTTCGCCGTTGTGGCCGAAGGGCGGGTGGCCCATGTCGTGCGCGAGGCAGGCCGCTTCGACCAGGTCGGGGTCGCAGCCCAGCGCCGCGCCCAGCTCCCGGCCCACCTGCGCGCACTCCAGGGAGTGGGTGAGCCGGGTGCGGGGGCTGGAGTCCCAGACCTGACTGCGCGAACCGGGTGTGACGACCTGTGTCTTGCCCGCCAGCCTGCGCAGCGCGGCGGAGTGCAGCACCCGGGCGCGGTCGCGCTGGAACGCGGTCCTGCCGGGCCGTTTGTCGGGCTCGGCGTCCCAGCGCTGGGTGGCGGCCAAGTCGTATGCACTGCTTTCCATGGCACCGACCGTAACCGCACGCACCGACAGCCGCCCCACCCGCCGCGTGCGGGCCGGGCGGGCGGGGACGGCAGGACGGAGTGCTACGGGCGGTGCCCTGCGGCCTTGTCCAGCTTCCGGAAGAAGTGCACGTCCTCGTGCCCGCCGGGGATTCCGGGCTGCCGGCCGACCTCCTCGTACCCCAGTCCGCGGTAGAAGTCCGGTGCCTGGAAGGTGAAGGAGGAGACCATCATGCGGTCGCAGCCGCGCCGCACCGCCTCCGCCTCGGCCGCCCGCATCAGCCGGGAGCCCCAGCCCGCGTGCCGGGCGTCCTCCCGTACCCACAGCATGGCCACCCCGCACAGGCCGCCCCAGGTCCACCCGGTGAGGCCGCCGACGAGCTCCCCCGCGCTGTCGGTGACGCGTACCGAGAGCTCCTTCTCGTCATGGGCCCCGGTGGCCGCCCTGTTGAAGGCGGTGAGCTCCTTGTCCAGGCGGTCGTCGAGTTCCTTGTCGTCCTCGCCCACGCGGAGGGTGGCGCTCTGATCGGTCGTCATGCGGGGAGTATGCCGGGGCCACGGGGGCACCCTCCAGCGAATTTGCGGGTACGACGGCGGGGCCGGCCCGGGGAGGTACCCGGCCGCCCCCCCGGGGGGGGCGCGGGGGTGGCCCCGCCCCGGGGGGGGGAGGGGGACAGGGGGGCCCGGGGGGCGGCGGTTGCGGGCGGCCCGGGGCCGGGGGGGCCCCGGGCGCCGGGGGGGGGGGGGGGGGGGTGCAC
>NZ_JBHXRV010000014.1:0-703 GCF_042716745.1 Streptomyces sp. NPDC058663 | reverse complement strand
GTGTCGGCGGGGCCCGGGGGGCCACCCACCTGCTATTGGGGGGATCGGCGGGGGGGGCCGGCGGGGACGGCCCCCGCCGCCCCCCGCCGTGTGCGCGAGGGCTGTCGCCCTGCGCCGTGGTGCTCAGGGGCGGCGGTGGCGGCCGTAGTAGCCGCCGACCTGCTCGTGGTAGCCCGCGTCCCCGACATGCTTGTCCTTGTCGAACTCGGGCGCGTCCTTGATCTGGTCCTTGGTCAGGCCGACGTAGATCTTCTCCTCGGCCGCGTCCACCCTCTCGACCGTGCCGGCCGGGAGCAGAACGTGCTTGCCGAAGATCCATACGCCGGTGTCGACGACCAGATGGGCCGAGCCCACCTCGTCGGAGTGCTTGTCGACCTTGCCGATGCTGCCGTCGGTGGCCTCGACCTTGTAGCCGATCAGGCTGTTGCCCGACTGGTGTCCGGCGGTCGGCTGGTAGCCCCAGATGTTCTCGCTCATGAAAACAGCTCCTTCATCGTCGGCAGTAGAACGGTTGAAGCGCGGAATGCTCCGCCCGATAACCTGCGGAATTCCCCGCCGACAACCGGGTGCCCCGCCTCGGTGTCCTTACACGGTCCGACCCGGTCCGATCTGAATTCGTCCCGGGGAGGGGAAAGAAGCGGGCACGAATGCGGGTGGCCCGGACAGAGGTCTGTCCGGGCCACCCGCATTCGTGCCGTTGCAC
>NZ_JBHXRV010000013.1:0-166502 GCF_042716745.1 Streptomyces sp. NPDC058663 | reverse complement strand
GTCTGCTCCGCAGACGCGACGCGGAGCCGCTACGCGGCTCATTCCCGTATCGCTCCGCGATACGGGCTGCCGGTCCACTCCGTGGCCCACCAGCGCCGTCGTACGGCTTCGCCGCACGACGAGTCGGCGCGCTGCGCCGACGGGCCTGATCGCTCCGCGATCCGGCCAAGGGTCACGCTCCGCGCGACCCTGAAACGCTGACAGCGGCGACGGGGTAGCGTGCGGGGCGGGGCGGCGCGGCGCGGGAAGCGGAGGAGGCCCGAAGGGTCGGCCACCCGTACTTGCGGCCGCGAAACCCGAACCGGGTCAGGGCCGGAAACGGGCCGAACCCTCCAAACCGCACCCCCGACACTACCAGTTCCGAACACTCCCTACCACTCCCCCAACCCCTGTGCGTCATACTCCAAGGTCCGCTACCTTGGACCCAGAGCACGGACCACCATCCGCCCGGAAAACTCACCGATACTAGCCAAGCTTTATGGCACCTGTTAAAGCCAGAATTCCCACTATGCAGAAGAAAGACCCAAATATTCGGTACATCCAAATATAACCGTTCTCGCTGAGATCAAATTTCAGTCCAAACCGGGCTGAGTTTGCTTTGTTCTTTCGGGCAAGCCTTCGTGCGGAAAGCGCAAATGCAGCACCGAGGATGGTGACGAAGATTGTGATCGCAAGATCCATGGCAGGCCCCCGACTGGTTGCTCGGTCAACGTGCACCACGTATGCCCCAGGGAAGGACCCGCATGTCGAAGGAAGAGCTTCGTCCGCATCAAATCGAGGCTGTTGATGCTGTGCTGCGCCATCTCCAGCTCCCGGCCGGCTCCCCTGTGCCGGAGGAGGGGCTGCGGTGCCAGGTGATCGCGGCGACGGCGTCGGGGAAGACCCGGATCGCTGCGGTGGCCGCTCAGCGGCTCAATGCGCGGCGGGTGCTGGTCCTGGTGCCGACGACGGATCTGTTGGCGCAGATGGCCGCGGAGTGGCGTCGGGCCGGGCGTGCGGGGGCGATGGTCGGTGCGTGTGAGGCGAAGGTCGCGGCGTCCAGTGGGATGCCCTGCACGACCGACGAGGCGGAGCTGTTGTCGTGGGTGGGGGACGACGAGCTGGTGACCGTGTTCTCGACGTACGCGACCGCGACGACGGCCGTGCGGAAGGCGCACGCGCTCGGAATGCGGCCGTTTGACCTGATGGTCGTGGACGAGGCCCACCGCACGTCAGGTGACGCTGAGAAGGCGTGGGCGGCTGTGCACGACCAGTCGAAGATCCCGGCGGTGCGTCGGTTGTACATGACCGCGACAGCCAGGATCTGGGAAGCGGCCGACGAGGCGCAGCGGGCTGGACGGTCGGCACCGCGGTTGATCGCGAGTATGGAGCCTGGGTCGCCCGTCTTTGGCCCGGTGGCTTGGAAGCTGACGCTCTCGCAGGCCATTTCGCGGGGTCTGGTGGCCCCGTACCAGGTGGTGTGTGTGGACATCTCCGACCCGGACCTGCACGCCGCGCAGGTCGGCGGAGACCGGGGTTCGGACGTGGTGCGCGGGGCACGCCTCGCGGCGCTCCAGGCCGGGCTGCTCACGGCAGCCGCGGAGGAGAACCTGCGCAAATGCCTGACCTTCCACTCCCGGGTCAGCGAGGCCGAGGCGATGGCGGAGGGCCTGCCCGGTGTCGCGGCGCGGTTGTACGCGGAGGACCCGAAGCGGTACCACGCGCCGGAGCGGGTGTGGTCGTCGTGGCTGTACGGCGAGCACAAGCCCGGCTACCGCAAGGAGCAGCTGGAGGAGTTCGCGTCGAACGTGATCGAGGTGCCGGACGGGAAGGGCGGCACGGTTTCTTACCCCGCGATGTTCAAGATGATCGCGTCCGTTCGTGTCCTTGGTGAAGGTGTCGATACGAAGGACTGTGATTCTGTCGCTTTCTGTGACGCGCGGGGCTCGATGGTCGACATCGTGCAAATGGTCGGGCGGGCGCTCCGTATGCAGCCCGGTGACGGGAAGATTGCCAGTCTGGTCGTTCCCGTTTTCCTCGCTCCGGGGGAAAGTCCGGATGAAATGCTGACGTCGCCGGGGGCTGAGACCCTCGCGAAGGTCCTGGGGGCGCTGCGGGCACATGACACGGACGTGATCGAAGCCCTCGCCGACTCCCGCCCTCGTACAGGGAGTTGGAAGGGCGACGACATCGGCGAGGGTCGTGACACCGAGGACCAGGAGCAGCAGGGTGAGGCGCAGGGCCCGAGCGCGCCCGCGCGGGAGCTGTTGAAGTTCTCGACGCCGCGTGATCCGGCGGAAGTGGCGCGGTTCGTGGCGCTGCGGGTGCTGCACCCGGAGACCGGCTACTGGCGGTCCGGGCTGGCGGCCGCGGTGCAGTACGCGAAGGAGGTCGCGAAGAACGGGGAGCTGAAGGTTCCGTACGACTACGTCACGCCCGCCGACTGGGCGCCGGGCGGCTTCCCGTTGGGGACCTGGCTGAAGAAGCAGCGCAAGGACTACCGGGCCGGTGACCTGGCCGCGGAGCGGGTGCGGGAGCTGGAGGAGCTCGGGGTGGTGTGGGCGCACCAGGACCATGCCTTCGAGGAAGGACTCACCGCCGCCCGGCACTGGGCTGCAGAGCACGGGCACTTCCTCCCACCGGCCACCGCCGTCTGGGACGGCTACCCCGTCGGGACATGGGCGAAGAACCAACGCACCGCGGCCCGGCTCGCGGACGCTCTCACGCAGCAGTTGGAGGAACAGGGCCTGTCCGAGGGAGCGATCACGGGTGGGCTGTCGCAGGAGCGGCGGGACGCGCTCGATGAGATCGACCCAGGGTGGGCGCCGGCCTGGGACGCGGGCTGGCAGCGCTGCCTGAGGTTGGTGCAGCAGCACCTGGAGCACGGCGGCAGCATGCCGATGGAGGCCGGGGTGGTCGTGGTCCAGGGCGAGGACCTCGGACGATGGGTGCAGGGCTGCCGGTTCGGATGGGAGGCGCTGCTGCCCGCGCAGCAGTGGCTCCTGGAAAACGCGCTCGGGCTCGAGCCGGCACAGGAGTCGGAGCGGCCGGTGAAGCGTACGCAGGACGACAAGTGGATGCTCAACCTCGCGGCGGCGAAGGCGTTCCATGCCCGTGAGGGGCACCTTCAGGTGCCGAGGAAGCATGTGGAGTCCGTGGAGCCGCACGACGTGTTCGGAGGCGCTCAGAGCGGCGCTGACGGCCTTGAGGTGGTGGACGTGAAGTTGGGGATGGTCTTGGACAACATCCGTAAGCGCGCCGACAAGCTCACTGATGAACGCCGGGCCGAGCTGAACGCGTTGGGGATGCGGTGGACGACGGCGAAGAAGGCGGCGGCGCGATGACCACGGACGCGTACACCAGCGGTCCGGTGGACCGGGCAGCAGAGGAGGTACGGGAGGGAGCTGCGGACAGGGTGCTGGCGGTCGCCGTGCGGTCGTACGCCGCGTTCGCGGTCCACGTCCGCTTCGACGACGGCATGACCGAGGAAGTCCTGCCCGTCCTGTGGTCGGTGATCCCGGACAAGGAACGGGAGGCGTACCCGGAGCGGCTGGAGGTGTTCGTGACTCATCGCCGCGATCAACGAATGGCTGTGACCTGCTGGAAGTGTCGGTCCCGCATGTCATTCTGTCGATAGGATCGCCCGCGACCTCACGATCTGGACGGCCGCCCGCGACCTTCCCGGACGGCCTACCCAGACCACCCGCAACCTCTACACCACGCCCCTAGGGGTTCTCGCAATCCACAAAGAACAGGACCAACCCGTCCTCAGCCGGACCAGCACCAGGAAGAATGGCTGATTGGCAGGTGGCGGTGTACGTCTGGCCGAGGAACTTGTAGGTCACGTGGATGGGACCGTCAGGGTCGTTGTCGGTGGAGCGGCAGTTGTAGCCCACGAATTCACCAGCGGCCTGCGTACCGGTCTCGCAGTAAATTGAGCTGGCGGCGGCGGGTCCGGCGGCCAAAATCAGGCCTCCTACTGCAAGAACGGGGGCCGTGGCCAGGGCGAGGGACCTTTTCCATGTACGACGGTTCATGACGCCTCCAGGTGATGATGAGGGCACTCGCTACGTCCCGGACGAGGCGGGTGGGGGCGAACCCAGTACCCGGCCTCACCGCTCACCGTACGCCGCCGGCACACCGACGGCCTGTCCAACACTGCGACCGGCAATAACGGTCCGAGCACCGCCCACTGGTCATCTGAAAGTTCCCCTCGTCCCACACCGAGATCATCACGGCACGAGTCGAGGCATGGACCCCAGTTCTAAAACACGCCCTACTGTAGTCTTCTGGGTCAGGAATTCTGTTCAGATATGAGGCGAGGCGTTCGAGGATCTCGTCCGCGGTCTTGGTCCAGATGTAGGGCCTGGGGTGGGTGTTCCAGGTTTCGATCCAGGTCCGGATGTCCTTCTCCAGGGCTTGGACGGTCTTGTGGGCGCCTCGCCGTATCTGTTTGTTCGTCAGTTCGGCGAACCATCGCTCCACAAGCTTGAGCCAGGACGATCCAGTCGGCGTGAAGTGCAGATGGAACCGCGAGTGGGCCGGTAGCCAGGAGGTGCGCGGCGTCGGCAGGAGCAGCGCGTTGCGCAAGGCGGCCGTGTCGATCAGCTTGCGCGCGCCCAGTTCGGAGCGGTCACGGACCGCCACGTAGACAACCCCTGACGCGCACAAGGCGCGACCAGCGGTGCCTTCCAGCGCATGTCCCACGCTTGCGGCCCTTGCCGGTCGGAGTCCAGGGACATCAGCGCCAAGTACAGGTGGTGCTTTCGTCCCGGACTCCGGTCGGTCTGCACTGCCCGTGCGCGACCCGTCGGTTCAGCGGCCCGGACCCGCCACGGGATGCGGCGGGTCCGGGCCGGCGGGTCCTCGCTCCGCTAGAGACCGAGTGGTTTCGCTTCGGTGATGCTTGCCCAGTCGTTCTCGGGATTCGCCCAGAACGAGATCTTGAGATACCTGGCATCCAGAGCGCCCGAGGTGAAGAGCACGGTCTCCGGCGCCGTGGTCGTGCCGGAACTACGGCCTTCCCACACCTTGGTGTACGACACACCGTCCTGCGATGCGTGAATGGTGTAGTCGTTCCACCGCAGGTCACCACGGTGCCAGGCCACGGTGGCTCCGCAGAGCTGGCGGGGTGCGCCGGTGTCGAGGATGAGTGCGGCGCCGAATCCCTGGCCGGACCAACGGGTCGCCGGGTTGTTGTCGATGGCGTGGGAGGGTGGGTTCGCAGGCTCCGACGTGGTGGCGGACGCGGCGGCGACCGCTGGGGTCCTGGTGCAGGCTCGCTGCGGCGCGACGTCCCTGTGGACGGCGCGTTCGTCACCCAGGCGCAGGGCGTCGTAGTACATCACGCGCTGCGAGGTGCTGGAGGGTGCGCCGGTGTTCCAGTCCCACTTGTAGATTCCGAACTTGAAGTAGGGCGAGCGTGGTCCCCCGTCGTGGGTGGCTCCGGTCCTGTGCACAACGCGTTCGCCGTTCTTCCACACCTGCAGGAGACCGGTGGTGTCCGTACGCCAGGTCACGTGGAAGACCCAGTCGACCCACTCCCCCGTGGTGTAGGCGCCCAGGTCGATGAACTCACCGCGGAAGTCGATCTTCCAACGCCCCTCGTCGGTCATGAGTGCCAAGGGGGGAGAGCCGCCCGGGCACCCGACGTCGCACTGGTGCCACTGGCTCACGATCTCGGCCGAGGTGTCGTGGGCCCAGGTGGAAGCGAGGTTGATGCTGAAGCCGTACCACCGGTCGGCGCCGGCCGGTTGGTCGTCGCGCTGCGAGATCTCGGCCCGCTTGCTGCTGGAAACGACCGGGTCGGATTTACGCAGCTCGAAGCGGGCGGCGTAGGAGCCGTCGCGTGTGGGGCTGGTGACGTTGGTGGCGCCGTACGAGGTGGCCCATTGTTTGTTGAGGTTGGGCGGTGCCGCGGTAGGGAGGACGCGGTCGGCGGACTGCTCCCAGTCGAGGGTGCGTTGCACTCCGGCCGGGTCGGCCGCTGCTGTCTGCGCGGGAGCCAGTGCGACCCCCGCGGCCAGCATCATCGAACTCACCGTGAGTATCCAGGCTTTGACACGTGCTCTCTTCATGCTCGAGCTCCTTCGTAGGATGCCAAGCGGATCCTGCTTCTCGGCCGGCCGTGATAAAGCTGTCCCTCGCGTGTGCGCTCACGGGCGGGCGCGGGACAGCGGGAGGTGCCCCGGCCCGCAGATGAGGGCAGGGGCTGGGTCCGCATGCTCGGTGACAGCGGCTCCAGCTGACCCCTGGTAGTGACTCCGCGGTTGAAGAACTCCCGGTAGCGGGCAATCTTGTCCGCTTCCACGCATAGCACGGGCACGTCCTGGCCCGCCGCGCTGTACACGAGATCGGCGCGCACGCTGCCCTCCGGCGGGGCGGCGAACGTCCCGCCCGTGGGCAGCACCTCATCCCTCGAGGCCGCCACGGACCCGGGCCCGCCGGAAACGGCGGGCTGCGAGGGCGCCGGGTCAGGTGGTCAGCCGGTGCAGTTGGGCACTGCAGGGGCGCTGCCGACGCAGTTGTTGGGGATGTTGGCGGTGATGGGTGTGTTGGTGGTGGTCATCGTTCCGCCGGATCGGTGGACGCCGCCCGCGGTGAGCACGGCGCTGTTGGAGGTCACGGTGGTGTCGGTGAGGGTGGTCGCGGTGGAGTTGTTCGCCGCGATGCCGCCGCCCTGCGTCCCGGCGGCGTTGCCGATGATGAACAGTGGGCTGCCCGTCACACCGGTGGTCGTCAGGGTGCCCCTGACGCCGTTGTAGATGCCGCCTCCCTGCAGCAGTGCGGTGTTGTCGGAGACGGGGCTGCGCGTGAGCGTCGCGGCGGGTGCGGTCCCGTTGGGGGTGTCGGCGTTGGCCAGGCCGCCTCCGTTCAGTGTCGCGGTGTTGCCGGTCAGGCTGCTGACGGTGAGGGTGACGGCGCCGGAGTTCAGGATGCCGCCGCCACTGCCGACGACGCTCCCGCCCGTGAACGCGACGCCCGTCGTGAGGGTCAGGGAGCCTTTGCTGCTGACTTCGGCGATACGGAAGGGCAGCAGTGAGGAACGGGTGACGGTCGCGGGGCCGAGCATTTCAATGCGGGAGGTGATGACCGGCAGTGCGTTGGCCAACCCACCGTGCGGGGAGGTCATCGCGTAGGTGCAGCCCGATGCGAGGACGAGGGTGTCGGGGGCGCTGGTGGAGTTGGCGAGGTTGACCGCGGCGACCAGGGCGTTCTCGCTGCACGCCACGGGTATGGTGGCGGCGTGCGCCGCGGTGGTGGTGGCGGCCAGCCCTCCGGCCACGACAGTGGTGAGGGCCATGATCCGGACGATGGTGCGGACACGTCGCATGACGCCGCCTCTTTTTTTGAAACCGAACGGGATCCTGCGCGGCGCGGCGCGCCGCGAGGTCAGTTCTACGCGTGGAGCCGTCGCTCAGACTCGCCGGTCAGGACTGGCCCCACAAGGGCGTAGGGGGGCGGTCCGGCGGGATTCCTCTCACGCCGGAGTGCACGCCCCGCGTCCTACGGGGTGGAACGCCGCCACGAGACGGATCTCTTTCGCCGGTGGTTGGGGGGCGACCTTCTGGTCCCGGTCGTTCTTGGGCTTCTGGGATCTGGCCGCCCCGGGCCTGACGTCTGCCCGGACACCAGTGAGAAGGGTCCTGCCCGAGAAGGGTTCTGCCTCATGGCCTCGTAGCGTGTTCGGGCCGTCTTGTCGCGCACGCGCGGAGTGGTCGTAGTCCGGCCGGCCGTCCGGTCCCGTCATTACGCCCCGCCAACGGGCCGTCGAGGGGCGGGCGAACGAGGGCTAGCCGGGAGTGTCACGGTCATCTTCGAGGCGCAGGCGCCCGGCGAGGATGTCACGCGCGACGTCCTTGAGGAGCTGCTGGTGGCTGAAGGCGTGGGCGCGCATCCGGGCCAGGGCCTCGGAGACGGTGACGTTGCTGTCCTCGGCGGCGGTGCCTGCCGCTTGGTGCACGACGGGCGGATAGCCCACCGGGCCCGTCTGCGGAGCCGCCTGTTCCCAGCCGATCAGCGCCGGCTGGAAGTCCACAGTCAGGAGAGCGAGGATCCTGGCGTAGGCACCGAGCAGGTTTCGATGCGCCGGGTCGAGAGGGAGGGCGGTGGTGCGATAGATGTCCACGGCGCCGACGGGGACACCACCGCCCACCAGCAGCGGCACAGCCACTACGCGGCGAATACCCAGTTCACCGGCCGTCCGCGTGAAGACCGGCCACTTCCCGGAAACGGACTGCAACTCCGCTTCCACCATCCTGCGGTGCCGGTACGCCTCCGTACACGGGCCCTCCCCCGCCACCAGCTGCGCGTCCTCCAGACGGTGACTGCGCTCATCGACGGCATAGACCACCGACCGGATCTCACCCGACGTGATGGCGCTGAGTCCCAGGCCGTCCGCGCCCACGTCTTCCATGCATGCCGTCACGGCCGACGGCAACGCCACCACCTGGCCGGAACCACGCGCAACCTCCACCACGCGCTCCCAGGCCGCCATGCTCTCCCGCACATCCATACCCAGTCCCATGCCCTCCTGGAGCACGGTCAAGCCCCGCCCCTTCATTGACCAGCACAAACAAGGAAAGTCTCCGCGCCAATCACAGTCCGGCGCTTCCGCACCCCACGCGTTCGACACCGTCCCATGTCAACGCGCTGAACTCGGCAGGCATGTACGCGGCCCGCCGGTTCACCGGGGCGAATTCCAGGGGTCGTAGCAACACAATGATCAACTGGCTGTGGCCAGGAGCTTAGCGAGACGCTCGGCTGGGGTTTCCCAGCCGAGCGTTTTGCGTGGGCGGCCGTTGAGTTCTGCGGCGACGGCGTCCAGGTGTTCGCGGGTGTGGACCGAAAGGTCGGTGCCCTTGGGGAAGTACTGCCGCAGCAGCCCGTTCGTGTTCTCGTTGGAGCCGCGTTGCCAGGGACTGCCGGGGTCGCAGAAGTAGACCGGCATCTTCGTGGCCATGCTGAACTGCTGGTGGAGGTGCATCTCGGAGCCTTGGTCCCAGGTGAGTGAGCGTCGCAGCCGAGCAGGGAGAGCGGAGACGGTCTGGACGAGCGCGTCGCGGACCAGGGCGGGGTGCCGGCCGTCGGGCAGGTGGACGAGAGCGACGAATCGGCTGGAGCGCTCCACCAGCGTTCCGATGGCGGACTTGTTCGTCCTGCCGATGATGAGGTCGCCTTCCCAGTGCCCGGGGACCGCGCGGTCAGCTGCCTCGGGTGGCCGCTCGCTGATCATCACCATGTCCTTCGCCATGCGGGGCTGACGCCTGGAGGACTGGCGGTGCGGCCGGCGCATGGTCCGGCCAGTTCGCAGCGCGTGAGTCAGTTCGCGGCGGAGCTCTCCGCGGCCTTGGACGTAGAGGGCCTGGTAGATCGTCTCGTGAACCACGTGCATCTCCGGCCGGTCGGCAAAGCGGGCCCGTAGAGCCTGGCAGATCTGTTCCGGGCTCCAACGGCGCTCAAGATGCTCCTGGATGAAGTTCCGCAGCTCGGGGTTCTGGCTGATCTTCCCGGGCTTGGGACGGGACCGGCGGGCTTCGGCGCGGGTCTGGGCGGCGTAGGGGCGGTAGTGCCACTGGCCACGTGGATCGGCGGTGCGGTTGCGGCGTATCTCCCGGCTGATCGTGGACGGGCTGCGGTTCAGCTCGGCCGCAATCGCGCGGATTGAAGCCTTCTCCCGCAGCCGGTCCGCTATCTGTATGCGCTCTTCCTCGCGCAGATACCGCCCGGAGGTCGCAGAGGCCGGCGCCACCGGGCGAACCGGTGGCGCCGCTGCCGTGCGCCCTGACGCATTGCGTCCGTTGCGCCAACGTCTGCCGGTCTTGGGGTTGATCCCGACGATCCGGCATGCCTCGTTATTGCTGTACCCCTGCTTCACGAGCCGGAAGTATGCAGCTCGCTCGGCAGAGAGCGGCCTGCGGCCCCGGTTGACGGTCCGATCCCTGGTCTTGAAGTCCATCGCACCCCTTGAGCTGGGGTGTTGCAACGACCACTAGAACGGAAGCCGGTCGGCGGTCCGGGCCGTTCGCGTGGGCGCGTTGTGTCAGCCGGTTCGCCCGATGTGGATGACCACGATGGTGACCGTCTCGTCCTTGATCTCGTACAGGACCCGGTAGCGGCCCACGTGCATCCGGCGCAGGTCCGGCGACCCGTACTCGGCGGTGCCTGCGGGCCGGGGCTGTTCCGCGAGGAGATCGACGGCGTCCATCAGCTGGCGCAGGCCGTCCTGGTCGTCCTTGAGGAACCGGGCGGCCGCGTCGATCGCGGCTTCGTCCCACAGGAGCGTGTAGGTCAAGAACGCTCCAGCCCGAGCCGGGTGCGTACTTCATCCTGCGGGACACCGGCTGCGGTACCGGCCGCCTGGCGGTTGCGGTACTGCGCCAGGGCGAGCGCGTCCTCCAGGTCCGCGAGTTCCTGCGGATTGATCAGGACGGCTGCGGGCTGGCCGTGGTCGGTGATGGTGATCCGCTCGCGCGCGTGGGACGCACGGCGTACCAGGGCCCCGAAGGTGGCGCGTGCCTCGGTGATCGGCAAAGTGTCACTCATGTACACGACTGTGCACTTCCCGCGCCTTTACGGGGGGTTTCGTGCAGGCTTCAGTCTCGGTGGATTGCGCGTACCTGGTCCCGGCAGCGGGGATGCGTCCAGCCCGGGCCGGCGGCGGAGTAGGTAATTGGCCGCCGGGTGCAGGATGTGGAGATGCATTGCCACCGAGAGGCACTGTCCCCCGAGAGCGCTGACGCTGCCTCAATGCCGCAGCAAGCCGCGCGGCGGCGGCGGCGTGCGACGGCTCGGGCTCTCCCGCGCCACAGGGAAGACTTTCGTGCGGCCGCTGCGATCGGCTGGCAGCCGTCGTGGGATCGGTGTGCGTGTGTCTGGATCCAGGTGTCCTGTCAGCGGGTGGCGGGTGAAGTCCGGAGTTTTGGTCTCCGCGGAGCGGTTGGCGGCCTGGTGAGCACGAGCGGCGGGTGGCGGTGCTGGGCTGTGACAGCACGTTGCCCGGCTGAGGGTTGTCAGCCGGGCAGCGTGTTTGGGCTGTGGTCAGACGGTGCGGGTCAGGGTCAGCGGGGGCTGGCTGCCCTCAGCATTCCGGTTGTCTGACCGAGGTGGTTCAGCAGGGGAGGGTGGAATTTCCGGCCGCGCCGGTGGCGCCGGTGGTGCCGTTGGAGGTGGAGGTGGCGGCGGTGCCGTTGCCGCCGGGCTTGCCGGGGCAGACCGGGCTGGCAGCTCCGCCGGCGCCGCCCTGGCCGCCCTTGTAGCCGCCTCCGGCTGTGGCCGCGCCGCCGTTGCCGCCCTTGCCGCCGTGGATACCGGCGCCCGCGTTGCCGACGCCGCCTACCCCGCCTTTGCCGCCGGTGCCGCCGAGTGAGGCGCTGCCGCCGGTGCCTCCGGCGCCGCCGTTGCCGTTGGCGCCGCCCGCGCCGCCCGTTCCGCCGGCGCCGCCGACGCTCGCCGTGCCGGTGGCGTTGCCGCCGTTGCCCCCGTTGCCGCCGTTGCCGTTCGCGCCCGCAGCGCCACCGGTGCCGCCGAGGCCACCGAGCCCGCCGCTGGTCCCGACACCGTTGGCACCGTTGGCGCCGGGGAATCCCAGGACCCCCAGTGCGGAGTGGACCCGGGCACTACTTGCACCGGACTGGGCGGAAGCGAGAGCCGGAGTGAAGGTGAGGCCCGCTACGGCGATCGAAGCGATCAGGAAGGTCCGTGCAGTGGCCGTGCTGCGCATGAAGCGCATGGCATACATCCTTCGGTTTGCCGCCGGAGAAAATCCCCGGCTGACAGACACCAACGTAGGCGCAACCCACCGCGCACCGCGCCCAAAGAATGCTTAATTGTCTTTAAATAGACTGATCTCTCAAACTTTGGCCGTAAATTCCAAAACGTTACTTTTCGCCGTTTTTTAATTTTTGCGCCTTTCGTCAGAATTGGTGTTTCCGTTCCCCTTACCGGGGAACGGCGCATTTCTCTCTGCACCGCGCCGGGTGCGGAAGAGATCCGAATTTGTGCGGCTCATGCGCACCGTCCGCTGACCTTCAGGCTGACGAGGCGGCGAGCTCCGGACGGCATACAGGGGGTCACCTCCCGGGGGTCAAAGGCGCATGCAGCTGCCGCCACGCGTCCCGGGCGGTCGCACACAGCCGAGGTAACCAGGCAGGGCGCGGAACGGGCGGGAGCCGTCATTGGTGTGACAGCTCCCGCCCGGCTGCTGGGCCCGGGGTCAGGGCTGCTGACGGCGCCTCACACCCAGAACCGGCCTACGTGCGGGGGACGTCGGCGCAACGGGGCAGGCCGACCGTGGTTCAGCGGTGGCGTCCGCCCGCCCGGTGGTGATCGCGTCGCGGAGGGTGGAGGTCGGCGGGTGCGGTGCGCTCAGCCCGGCCAGGTGCAGGACGCGCAGGTGCCAGCGGTCCGTACACACCAGCGTGAAGGAGCCCCCACCAGTGCGGACCTGTTCACAGGCACCGTGCAGGAGGTCGAGGAGGGAGCTGTCGAAGAAGGTGGCCGGACGCAGATCCACAACAAGGCGCGCGCCACCGGGTGCGACTGCCTGTTGGAGGTGGTCGCGCAGTGGGGGGACGGTGGCGAGGTCGGCTTCGCCGTGGATTTCGATCACGGTGATGCCCTCGTCAGGCAGGATGCGGATACGGGCAAGCTCCGTGGGAGGCCACGTGTCGGCCAGCGGCCAAGCCAAGCTGGGGTCCGGCGGGACAGGGCGGAACGACATGCGCATCAAAGCCCCCAGGGTGCGGCAGCCCCGCACAGCGGGGCAGGCGGTCAGTAGCACTCACCAAGGGCTGGGGTGAAGAGCGTCCACTCTAGGAGCCCGTTGAGCGCAGGAACGAAAATCCTTCTCCAGCGCACTCCTACGGGTGACCGTTCTGCGAAACCCCACCATGAGGGTTGACTCCGTGCAGCGCGCAGAGACCCGTCCGCTCCGCGGGCCGATCGCGGAACGATTACCCACAGGCCACCCAGCGCTTCGGCCGCCCTGCAGCGCGGGGGGCGCTGCGCCCTGCGGCTGCCCCGCCGTGCCGTCGGACCTGGTACGGCCGGGCAGGAAGTGGTCCGCTCAGGTCGGCGAGGGCCGCGGGCACCGCCTGGCGGCAGGGGGCGGCCGTGATGTCCACGCGTACGTGCGGAGTGCAGGCGCCGCACCCGGGGCGTTACGCGGAGGCGGTACTTCCATGACGCTGTGAGGGGAATTGCCGGATTCTCCCGACCGGCACGGTCAGGGAGCTGCAAAGGAGAGGAGGGTGGGAGCGGCGGCCGCCCCGGCCGCCGCTCGGGTGGAAGGAGGTCGTGGACATGCAGGCTCTTCCCTCACCGGGCCAGTGCAGAGCCATCGAGGAGATCGTGGCAGCCGTCCGGGAGGGGCACGAGCAGCGGATCGGGGTGCTGCTGGAGAAGTTCACCGAGGACGCCGACCTTCCCTCGCTCTGCGCCAGGCTCTCGAGATCAGCCGGCAACTCCCGCCCCCGCACCGGTAGAACGGGGCGGCGGGAGTGCAGAAGCCGGGCTGCGGTGTCCCGGCCCTTGCAGGAGGGGGCCGGGACACCGCGCGGTACGTAGCCGTTGCCGGTGCGCGGATACCTGCCCCGAGGTGGAGGCCGTCCGTACCGGAACAGCCCTACCGGGCGGCGGCATGCACGACTGGGCCCGCGCGGGTTGTGGCCGTGCTGCGAAGTGGGGTGGGGTGGTGGCTGCAGCTGAAGGTGGATTCCGGCCGCCGCCGGGTTCGCCACGGCGGCGGCCGGGCGCAAGGGGCCCTCCGATGGGTCTTCCCCTCGCGCACATGCCCTCGCAGGCGGGCCTGGGACAGCGGGAGTTGCCCCGGCCCGCGATGAGGGCAGGGGCTGGGACCGCGCACAGGATGGCAGCGGCTCCAGCAGGTCCTCAGCAGGGTGACGCGGCCCGGGGGCTGGGAGCCGTGATGTACGGGCAGAGCCCGACGTCTGTCACCCACGGTAGAAAACAGGGAGCAGCAGCGGAAGCCAACCGGCGGGCTTGGCCGGTTCCCGTCCACGCGCCGGGTACCAAGTCTTCGCACGGCTACACCGCGTGACGTGGTGGCGAGTAGGCTCGATGGATATGACAGGGTGCACGCCCGCCAGGGTCTCCGCAGGAGGCGGCCCCGCACGCAAGGAGTGCGGTGGGGTGGGTGATCAGTGACGCCATGGCCGCAGTCCTGCCACGCCTGAAAGCCGCCGATCCCGCTCTCGTCGAGGACTGCGCCCACATCCTGGGCGCCGACGGTCTCGCGGTGTCGGCGCTGCTGGAAGACGGCGGCCGCGAAGTCCTGTGGGCCAGCGCCGGGGCGGGTGCCCGGTTCGAGGAGCTCCAGTTCACGCTGGGCGAGGGCCCTGGGCCCGACGCCGCCCGCACGGGCGTTGCCGTCCTGGTGAGTGATGTGGGGGCGGTGCGCCAGGACCGGTGGCCGGCCCTGCTGCCCGCCCTCGCTGAGCACCCGGTCGGTGCGGTGTTCTGCTTCCCGCTCAGCCTCGGGGCGATCACCGTGGGAGTCCTGACCCTGATCCGTGAAAACCGGGGAGTGCTGAATGCCTCGGAGATGGATGACGCCCTCGTCCTGGCCTCCGCGCTGACCGCACTCCTGCTGGGCGGCGAGCAGAACCTGCTCGAACCCCTCAGCACCGGATCCTCCGAGGACGCCGTATTGCACCAGGCGGTGGTTCACCAGGCCACCGGCATGGTCAGCGTCCAGCTCAGCGTGCGGCTGAGCGAGGCGCTCCTGTACCTACGGGCCCACGCCTAGAGGCACAACACGCCCCTCGGCGGCGACGTGGCCCAGGACGTCATCGTCCGACGCCTGCGCTTCGCCCCACCCGCACCCGTACCGACCACACCCGAAGACCCTGAGGATGATGCCTGATGACCACGGCACGTGAACAGCGCCTGACAGAGGTCTTCGTCGAGGTCGCCGACACACTCGTCGAGGACTTCGACTTCCTCGACTTCCTCCACCGCCTCTCCCAACGCCGCGTGGAACTCCTGAACGTGTCCGCCGCGGGCATCCTCCTCGCCGACACCCACGGGGAACTCCGCCTGGTCGCGGCATCCGACGAACAGACCCGCCTGCTGGAGCTGTTCGCCCTCCAGCACGACCAGGGCCCCTGCGTGGAGTGCTACCGCACCGGGGTTCCGGGCATCAACATCGACCTCGCCCACCCGGCGGCAACCCTGGGCTGGGACCGGTTCGCCGCGCGCGCCCGCCAGAGCGGCTTCGCCACCACCCACGCCGTGCCCCTGCGCCTGCGCGACAGGGTCGTCGGCGCCCTCAACCTCTTCCACACCGACACCCACCACCTCTCCGACCAGGACGCCGTCCTCGCCCAGGCCCTCGCCGACATCGCCACCATCGCCATCCTCCAGCAGCGCACCCTGGAAGCCAGCCAGACCGAAGCCACCCAGCTGCAGGCCGCCCTCACCAGCCGCATCCTCGAACAAGCCAAAGGCATCCTCGCCGAACGCCTCAACCTCACCCCCGACCAAGCCTTCACCCTCTTCCGTGCGCACGCACGCTCGCATCAGCAGGGCCTGTCCGACACCGCACGCCAGATCATCGACGGCACTCTCACGCTCACCACCAACCCTTGAGAACCACCCCCGAGGGAGGGGCGCGCCCGCATTCAGGCCACGCCCTCACACGACATGCGCTTCAGGCGCGAAGTGGATGCCGGGCGTCGCCATTCTCCACTTCAAGCCTGCCCCTGGAAGTCCGTGCAACCACCGGTGTCCCTGCCGTGTCCTTCTCGTTTTCGTACGAGGTGGTGCACGTTCACTTGTACGCCGACACATGACGCCGCCTCTTCGCAACCGAACGGTCCGCCGCCACTCTGGCCGCGTTCGGGTCTGCTCGAGCCGTGGCCGATCCATGCAGCAGCTGTGCATACATCTCGCGCATAACAGCACAGATCTGCGATGTTATGCAGCCGCCGGGACGGACCCAAGGCCTTGCTCTGCCCCGGGGAAGCGGACGCCGCTGCATAACCCCGACACCGACGGCCCGCGCGGCTGGGGTCAGGTCTTTGGTGGGGCGGTCGGGTGGGGGATCTGGTCGGTGTCGATCTGACCGTCGATGATTTGTTGGGCGAGGCGGGTGAGCTGGTGGTGGTGGGAGCGGGCGTAGGTGCGGAAGGCGGTGAAGGACTCGTCGACGCTCAGTTGCCAGCGTTCGGCGAGGATGCCCTTGACTTGTTCCAGGGTGATGCGGCTGGTGAGGGCGTACTGGAGTTGGCCGCGTTCGAGTTCGGCGGCGGCCAGGGTGCGCTGCTGCAGGATCGAGATGGTCGCCAGGTCCGCGAGTGCCTTGGCGAGTTGGATGTCCGGGGGGCTGAGGGTGTTGGGGGCGGTCTGGAACAGGCCCATGACGCCGATGACCTGGCCGCGCAGTTGCATCGGGATGGCGCTTGCGGCGACGAAGCCGGTGGTCTGGGCAGCTTTGGCGAACTGCGGCCAGTGGGCGGTGGCTTGGGGGTCGTGCAGGTTGAGGTTGGTGGCGGGGGTGCCGCTGCGGTAGGCGTCGACGCAGGGGCCCTGGTCGTGCTGCAGGGCGAAGAGTTCCAGGAGGCGGGTGTGCTCGTCGGAGGCGGCCAGGACCTGCAAGTGTTCGTGCTGGTCGGCCAGCAGGATGCCGACGGCGGCCACGTCCAGGAGTTCCATGGAGCGTGTGGAGAGCTGCTGGAGGTGGTCGATGAGGTCGAAGTCGGCGGTCAGGGAGTCGGCGACCTCCACGACGATGTTGGTGAGTTGCTGTTCGCGGGTCATGGCGAATCAGTCCTTGTCCGCGAGGGCCCCGGGGGTGCCCTCGCCGTTGCCGGAGTGGTCCAGGCGCAGCCGCCGGGCCACGATGTCCTGGGCGGTTTCGGTGAGGGGGCGGCCGCTGCTGTAGGTATGCGCGCGCAGCCGCAGCAGGGCGGCGGGCAGCGGAAGGGAGAGCTGGACGCTGAGCATGCCGGTGGCCTGGTGGACCACCGCGTGCTCCAGGTCGCACAGCAAGTCCAGTGGGTCCAGGCCGGTGGTTTCCGGCTCCTGGTGGTTCAGGCACCGGGCGGTCAGGGCTGCGGCCAGGACCAGCGCGTCGTCGGCCTGCCCGGGGGTGAGCCGGCCGGGGGTGTCACGGACCGCGGTCAGCACCCCGACCTTGATCGCCCCGATAGTCATGGGAAAGCAGAACAGTGCCCGCGCGGTGAGGCCCGGGGCCTCCATGGCCAGCGCGGGCCAGCGCCGGGCGCTGACACTTGCCAGGTCCGGTACCCAGACCATGGCGCCGGTGCGCACCGTGTCGGGGCCGGGGCCTTCTCCCAGGGTGAGCTGCAGGTCCTGGAACTGGCGGGCGGTGCCGTCGGTGCACCACAGGAGTTCGGTGAGGTCGCCGGTGGTCACCAGGGACACCGCCAGGCCGTCCATGCCCAGCGCGCCGGCCGCAGCCTCGGCGGTGTCGGTGAGCGACCCGGGGCCCTTGGTCTGCAGCAGGCCCAGGACCGTGGCCATCTCGTCGCTGATCACCCGCTCACCCCGCCATCGGCACACCGGGCAGGAGCCGGGCGTGGACACTGCCGGTGGGCGCCCAGCAGGGTCATGGCCGGGGGCACCCGGTCTCTTGCGCAGGCCTGGTGCGGGCGCCGGGCCCCGGCACCGACCTCCCTCACCAGTGCCGGCTGCCGGGGCGCACGGCGCCAACCAGCCGGGTGGACGACCCCGTGCTCGCGGTGACCCACGAGCGTGGCCAGGCAGACCATGGCGAAAAGGTGGCAGTCGCACCACAGCAGCGGGATGCGCCACAGCGCCAGCGCCTCACCCTCACCCTCACCCGCGGACAGCGCATCCCCGAACGGGCGGACCCCGGGTTCCCGTACCCCTGCGGGCCGTACCGGCCCTCTGGGGCCTGAGACCTGCGCCTGGACGGTCGTGTTCATGCGGCCCTCCCTGCATGCGCTCGACAGCGGCACGAAGCCGCTCAGCAGCCACATCAGGGTCCGGGATGCAGTAGTACCAGCGTAGTCATGACTACCCCGCCCGGACGGGAATAGGCAGCCATACGCAACTGCCCGAACGCCCAGCCCGTCCGTTGGCGAGCACCGCACGTGCGCCGGGGGGTGACAGGCTGTCAGCGCTCCAGGCAGATGAAGAAGCGGGCGTGGACGGCCGAGGGGGACTGAGTGTCGGCGGGCGGCGAGAGGAAGGGTGGCGGGGGGTGCCGCTGCACGGCGTTCGCTGTGTCACTCCGTCCGGGGAGCGGACGCGCGCGCGTTGCGACCCGGTTCATCGGCCCTAACGCGCGCTGAGCCAGCCGTTTCTGTCTGCGGGCTGTGTGCTCAGGCGGTGGTGCGGTCGCCTTGGTACGCGGTCAGTGCGGCGTCGACGTTGGGGTGGGCGGGCAGCAGGGTGTCCATGCCGGTGACGTGGAGGAGACGGCCGAGTCGGTCCGGGATGGCTGCCAGGGTCAGGGAGCCGTTGGCTTCTTTGGCGCAGCGCCAGATGCCGATGAGGGCGCCGAGTCCGGAGGAGTCGCAGAAGGTGACGCCGCCCAGGTCGGCGACCAGGTGGGGGTGCCCGTCGGCGATGAGGTTCAGGGCGCGGGCTCATACGGCGGGTGCGGTAACGATGTCGAATTCGCCGGACAGTCTGATCACGGCCAGGGTGCCGTCGGTGTGCGGGACGTCGATGTGCAGTGCGTCGGTCATGGGCGTCGGTTCTCCTACCCGACGGAAGTGTCGACGGTCGGGGCGGCGGCGCTGTGAGCGGTGGTGGTAATGCCTGAGGGAGCGGCATCGCAGGTGGGGACGGACAAGGCCAGCAGGGCCACGTCGTCGCGTTCGGTGTCGGGGAGGGTGTCTAGGAGGGCGACGGTGTCCTCGATCAGGGCTTTGGCACTGACCGGTGCCGGGCGTTGGGCCAGGAAGTGGGTCAGGCCGATGCCCGCGAGCATGTCGCCGTCGGCGGTGCGGGCTTCGGTGAGTCCGTCGGTGTCGAGCAGCAGTCCCTGGCCGGGGGTCAGGTGCAGGGTGCGTGAGGCGAAGGTGGCTTCGGCGAACGCACCGAACAGCATGCCGCCCTGGGCACGTGCCGCCTCCACTCGCAGACCGCCGTCTGGGGTGGGGCTGAGGTGGTAGGCGGGCGGCGTTCCTGTTCGGCGCGCACGACGTGCAGTGCCGACAGCCGCAGTTCCAGCTGATCGCGCACCACAGCGGCCGGTCCGCGAGCGTGGCCGCATCGGCCTCGCTGATCTCGCGGGGGCGGGTGTCCAGAACATTGACCGTGCCCAGCCGGTACCCGTCCGCGGTGACGAGGGGGGGCGGCGGCGTAGAACCGTACCCCCATCGGGCCCGCGACCAGCGGGTTGGAGCAGGCCACCGGATCGAGCAGGGTGTCGGGGATGACGGTCGTGTCATCGCTGAGCACCGCCGAGGCGCACAGGCCCGGATCGCGGCCGATCTCGGTCACGCCCTCCAGGCCGTGCGTGGCCTTGAACGAGATCCGGTCCTCGTCCACGATCGTTACCGTCGCCATCGGCACCCCGACAGCCGCGCCGCCAGCGCCGCCACCCGGTCGTAGGCGCCGTCCGGAGGGGTGTCGAGAATGTCGTAACGGCGCACCGCCGCCATCCGCACCGCCTCCACCGGCCCAGCCGAGGACCCGTTCGGGGATATCGCAGACGGACTCGCTTGTTGCGGCTCGTTCCTCGTCTCACTCACCCCCCGGCACACCGGCCGGACAGCCAGCACCCCGGAACTCTACCGAGCACCCCCGCGCCACCCGATCTGGTGACCGAGAGGGCCGCCCGTCCAGCCAAGGTCGCTCAGAACGGCGCTGACGGCCTTGAGTGAAGTGGTGGAGGTGGGACGGGTCGGCGTGACGCGGGGGCGGGCGGCGTGCCCGCCGACGGCGAAGCACCACGGTGTGGCCCTTCACTTCACCCTCTTTCACTCGTAGGTGTATGACATGCGGAATCCGCCCCGGTATTTTCTGCGGTAAGTACCGTCGAAGTGGCAGGTGTTCCCTTTTTTGGTGCCTGTCACTTCTGTTCGGCTACCCGCAGGGAGCGGCATTGTCTGGCAAGGATTTCCTCACCTCGAAGATCGAGCAGGGCTTCGATCAGCTCGACGCGAACGGCAACGGCATCCTCACCGAGGACGACCACGTGGAGATGGGTCGTCGGGTGGCGATCTCGCTCGGCCATTCCGCGGGTTCCCCGCAGGCGGATCAGATCATCGGTGCCTACACCACCATCTGGCGGGACGTGCACGCTCCTTTCGTCCCGGCCGGGAGCCAGGGCATCTCCAAGAGCCAGTTCGTCGCCTCGACCCGTACGCTGGCAGACGACTCCGAAGCCGCCAGGGCAGCCCTTGGAGCGCTCGCCGAAACCTACCTGGCCATCGCCGACATCAACCAGGACGGCCAGATCAGCCCCGAGGAGTTCCTCGCGTTCCAGCGCGGGCACTTCCCTCAGCTCACCGAGGCAATGGCAGCCGAGGCATTCAGCCATCTCGACACTGACGGCGACGGAATGCTCTCACCCGACGAATTCACCAACGCTGTCATCGAGTTCTGGTCCAGCACAGCCCCCCACGCCACCGGCAACTGGTGGATGGGACGCCCCCCGTCCCCACAAAGCTGAACCAGCCGCGCCGCCTTCCCGCAGATGCACCAGCCGCTCACCCCCGGGCAGAGCCTGCTGATACTGCGGGACGCCCACAACGGCGCGCAGCTCAGCAGCAGCCAGGGTGCTCGCTTGCATCAGACCACTGCCTTGCAAGACGTACGCCCCCAGGCCGTCACGGTCGAACCGGGCCGCATGGGCGCTGAACGAGTGGAGCACCCGCCCAGGTTCGGGCTGCAAAGGTCGTGACGACGGGCAGCAGTAGCCGGTTGCGGGAAGAAAGGCCCCGCATCCGATGTCGCGACTCATATGAGCACCTGCAGGCGCAGTCCCGACGAGACTTGATGCGTGTGGTGCGGCGGATGGCAAGACCGCACGAGACCCGTGCCGACAGGGCGCGCGCCTCGTGCGTAACGCGCTGGTGCAACATCGACCCCGACCGTCCTCCAGGGCCCCGCGGCGGGGACGCGGCAGACCTGACGAGCAACCGGTACGCCGAGGGCGCGGTGAAGGTGTGCGCGCCGTTCGAGAAGTACGAGCTTGAGTACGTCACCGGCCCGCTTCCCCAGCAGGTGTTCTCCGCGTGGTGCAAGGTCTTCCGGCTCTCGCTGACGAGCGAGAGGCCCAGGGTAGCAACGCCGGACCGCGCACTCGCCCCGCCCTGGCCCCAGCCCTGGCCCCGGCCCCGGCCCCAGCGACTCGGAGACCCTCTGCCCCATCCGTCCGGAACACACCTCGCTACTCGCACGAGTTTTCCATTTTTCCGCTTATCGGAACGTCATAATAATTGAACGGCGAGGGGAGGAGACTCGCTTCATCCGATGAGAGCAAGCCTTCGGCGTGTATTCGGATGAGGGGAGAACTCGTGCGTGATCGACTGTTCAACAAGGTGCGTCTTGCCGTCACGGGGTCATTGGCGGCGGGTGCGATCGTCGCCCTGACCGCTGCTCCGGCCAGTGCTTGGACAGGGGGAAATGTCTGGGTGAATTTCGGCAGTTGGAACTGCCCCAATGCCAAGGTGGTCGGCGTCTACTGGGCGGTCGATGGCTACTCAGCCGGCCCAGCGGGCGGCGACTGGGGTGACAACGTCATCTACCCGCGGGTCCGGGTGGGGTCGAGGGCGTACAACACGCTCAGCTACCAGATCAAATGCCAGAAGTGGGGTTGGTTCAACTACAACGGGCCGGTTGGCTCGAAGTACCTGACGCCCTACAAGTCCGGCCTGAGTTACACCTACTGAGGGGTCTGCCGTCATGGGCTCTGGAGTTCCCGATCACTCAGAGCCCATGACGGCGACGCGAAAGTGCTGATGGCCCGCGGCCCACGACACCACCCCGGTATGAGCTGAGCGTGCCCCGCACCCCGGCGCCGCAGATGCTTGACCGGGTCGCCGCAGCACCGTCGACGCCTCACACCGATGATCAACGGTGGCCGCATCCCTGTACCGACCTGTTACGGCCAGCAAGACCCGTCAGGTGTGCGGCCGACTTGGGAACAGCCGGACGTCGCCGGTCATCCCGGCTTGAGCACCCCCCGGATGATGACCGCCTCGCGCAGGACTGCGGCCATCGCAGCCCTCCGGTCCGGTGGTAGCGCCAGGACACCGTTCTCCGTCATCAGAGCGTGGAACTGCTGCTCAGGGTAGGGGACGCCGGGCGGCAGGGCGGCGATGTGCCAGTGCAGATGGGCATTGCCCTGCTGGCTGCCGAGCGAGTAGAGGTACGTGCGCTCCGGCTCGCAGACGGCCTCGACCGCGAGGGCGATCTCCCGGACGAACAGCATGAGCCGGCTGTAGGCCGCCTCGTCCAGGCACGGACTGGCTGCCCTCAGCGCCCCGAGAAACTGCGCGCACGCGGGACAGCGACGAGCAAGCCCACCCGCAGTACGGCCCCCTCCAGAGACCGGATCGTGCCCGGCGACCAGGCGCAACGGTGGCGCGCCCTGCGTTTCCTGCCGCCCGCGAGGGGGGTATGGCTGTGTTCGTGCTGACACTGCCGATACGCCCCCAGTCGCTGAACGCCCGTTTCGTCGAGGCCCGGTATCTTCCGCTCCCAGGGCTGCTGAGCGGCAACGGGCTGAAAGCGCTGCAGGAGGAGACCGGCCGCCTGGAGAGTGCAGCGAAGCGCCGGGACTTCCGCATGGAGTGCATGGACGACAGTCCCCGGCACATGACGGCCCTGGGCGGTCGGCGCATCGCAAGGGAATCCGCACTGATCAGCGCCCTGTACCGCGACGCGGGGTTGCTGGAACTGCTTACTGCCCTGACGGGCACGGCCGTGCTCCCCGTCCAGGAGGAGGTCGAGCGGCACGTGCTGAACATCCTCCACCGGCCCGGCGACACCCACGGCGCCCATACCGACGACTACCCCCTGGCCCTGGTCCTCTTCCTCGAATCACCGTCCGAGCCGGATGACGGCGGCCTGCTCGAGTACCACCCCGGCCGACAGGACCTGGCCGCACTGGAAGAATCCGGGACGCGGCAGGCCCACCACCAGGCAGGCGACGCCTACCTGCTGCGCAGTGACCTTACCGCCCACCGCGTTACCCCCCTGCGCCGCTCCGGCACCCGTCGCACCGTGCTGAACTTCGCCTACACCACCCCCGGCCACCAGAACCTGGCCACCGACTCCGCACACCTCCTGTACGGCTGACCGACGAGTCCTCGGCGTTGCCCCCACCCCTGCCGACCTCGCCTCAGCCGGCTCGAGTCCGCGAGCATCTGCGCGCTGGCACAAATGAGGCGATCGCCCCAAGCCCTCGAACGTGCTCGGGGACCGCCAGGCGTTGAAACGGGCGCACGCCCAGCGAACAACTTCGGGCGCCTGCGCGTCCTTTCGCCTGCTGGGCCTCGGCCGGTAGCGCTGCGCCCTCCGACAAGGCGGCTCGGGCTCTGAACGGTGCCCGTCAGCGTTGCCGCGCGGTCCCCTGGGTGATCGGGCGGGCCGTGCAGGTGGCAGGGTCACGGGGACCAGGTGAAGGCGAACCGGTTGCTGCCGGAGGCGTGGCAGGTGAGCTGGGCGGGCAGTTGGCTGGCGGCGGTGTCGATGCCGACCGTGCCGGTCTTCTGGTCGTAGGTGAAGTACACCGATCCTCCGGCGAGGTCCTGCGAGGTGGACACACGCCGCACGACGATGTGGGTGGCCTGGGTGCTCTGGGTGTCCAGGGCCTGGCACGGCTGCCCGGAGACCAGGGTCTGTGCTGCTGGTCTGCGACCTTGAACACCACCGCGCACGTGTCCGCGGGGTCGCCGGTGGTGTGCAGGGTCGCGCAGATCTGCCGGGGTTCGAGCGGTACGCAGTCCTGCCCGCTCTCCTGCACCACGGCCAGGATGTGTCCGGCCCCGACCACGGTGGTGACGCTTTTGCCCGCGGTGGCCTCCAGGATCCCTGACACCTGGTGGTAGTCGTCGTTCCCGGCGGCCAGCAGCGTGCCCTCGTCGGTCACCGCCAGGCTGAGGAACATTGCGGCGTCCACAGTGGCGATGGTCTTGCCCTCCGCGGCCCGGGCGATCCCCGAGATCTCGCCGTAGCCTTCCTCGCCGAAGGCCAGGAGGGTGCCGCCCTCGGCCACCGCCAGAGAGAGGTTGAAGTCCACCGAAAGGTCCGTGACCCGCCGGGCGGAGACCGCCTGTGCACGGTCCGCCCACGGGGAGGACTCCGTGTGAGGGAGCAGCACGGTGCCGTCCTGGGAGAGTGCCGCGCTTGCCTGCCAGCCAGCGGAGACGGCCGCGACCTGGATACCCTCGGCAGCCCGCAGAAGTCCCGTTACGTGCCCGGCGGTGTCGTCACTTCCGGCGGCCAGGAGCGTTCCGTCCTCGGTCACCGCGACCATAAAGCCGCTGCCGGCGGACACTGCCTTGATCCGTTTGCCCTCCGCGGCGCGCAGGAACACTTCCGTGTCCAGGCCCGCGGCCAGAAGCGTGCCGTCCTCGGTCACCGCGAGGCTGAAGGCTCCTCCGGCGGCGACCGCCTTGATCGGCTTGTTGTCGGCGAGGCGCAGGATTCCTGAGATCTCCTGGCGGTGGTCGCTTCCCGCGGCCAAAAGCTCTCCTTCCTCGGTCACCGCGAGGCTGAGGGCCGTGAATGCAGACACCGCCCTGATCTTCCTGCCTTGGGCGGTCCGCAGGATTCCCGAGACCTGCCCGAACTCGTCCGCCCCGGCGGCAACAAGAACACCCCCCGACACCGCACGGGCGGGCAGGGGGCTGTGTACGTGTGGCGACATGACGGTCCCATCAGCAGAACGAGCGGGAACAAGCAGCACCATCACCCTGCCACCGCGCCGGCAGGAAAGAACACGGTCTTCACGGAAAGGGGAACCCGGGCAGCATCACGAGGCGCGCACGCCCCTGCGGCGTGCGCCGCCCACGCCCTGCGGCAACCCCCTCGAGCCGCCCCCGGCCCTGCGGGTAACCTGCCTGCCCGGTCGTTGGGTGATCATGAAGCTGACACTTGCAGGTGCTGTCCTCGGACTGAAGTCGGCGGCGTCGTAAGGCTGGTGAGCAGGACCCCGGGCGGCTCTGCGAGCCGGGATCTTTCGCTGCTCCGGCCCGGCGGCATCGCACTGGAGTGTGTGTGGCCCTGGGATCTCGGACCGCTGCTCCTGTGGGCTACGCGGTGGCCAGGGGGGTTCTATGAGGCGGTCCAGCCGTACGTAGAGGGCCCGCACGACGAGCCGGGCGTGGTTCTGGGCGCAGTGGACAATGCCCTGTGTCAGTTGGGACAGGCGTCCGGCGGTTTCGCGGAGGATGAATTGCTTGCGCCGGGTTCGGTTGCGGCGACCTCGTGCACCGCCGCGAGTGGTTCCTGCGGACGATCGCCGCACTGTTTGCCGAGATCACGGTCGCGGAGGCCGTGCACGCGGGGCGGCACCTGCACCGGTTCGCGGGATGACCGGAGGAGTCCACTGTTCTCCGTCGTCCCTGGCCCTCGCGCCCTCGCTCCTCTTTCGAGTGGTCCGTGCGGGAGTCGCCGAACCTCCCGTAGGCAACCGGAACACTCGACTGCGGAGTGAAGACCGGCCGACCCGATGGAGAGTGTGTCATGGCGAACGGAACTGTCCTGCTGGCCTTGCGCGAGGACCCGTTGGGCGGCGGGGTGGGCGGTGACCAGCTTCGGCGTATCGGCAAGGAGCTGGAGAACCGAGGCTTGGAGGTCCGCTGGGCACGCACAGCCGAGGGCGCCTGTGCGGTGTTGCGCACAGAGGCCGGGCTGACCGCGGCCGTAGTGGGCTGGGATCTTCAGTCCGAATCCGGCGGGAGCGCCGAGGGCGGCGGGGCGCCGGTCCTGCGGCAGATCTCCCAGCGTTTCATGAATCTTCCCACCTTCGTCGTGATGACGGAACAGTCCGACCACGGCCTGGACAGGCTTCCCCTGTGGGTGGCCGAGACCGCCGTGGGGTACATCTGGCCTCTGGAGGACACCCCGTCCTTCATCGCGGGGCGTGTGGCCGGTGCGGCACATGCATACGGTGACTCCGTCCTGCCGCCGTTCTTCAAGGCGCTGCGCCGCTTCGACGACGCCCACGAGTACTCCTGGCACACCCCCGCACATGCGGGAGGGGTCGCGTTCCTGAAGTCGCCCGTGGGCCGGGCCTTCTTCGACTACTACGGTGAGCGGCTCTTCCGGACCGACCTGTCGATCTCGGTGGGAGAGCTCGGCTCCCTCTTCGAGCACAGCGGCCCGATCGGCGAGGCCGAGCGCAATGCCGCCCGGATCTTCGGTGCCGATCGCACCTACTTCGTGCTGCACGGTGATTCCACCGCGGACCGCATGGTCGGCCACTACTGCGTGACCACCGACGAGATCGCCCTGGTGGACCGCAACTGTCACAAGTCCGTCCTGCACGGACTCGTCATCTCCGGCGCCCGCCCGGTCTACCTTGTCCCCACCCGCAACGGATACGGGCTGGCGGGCCCCCTGCCGGCCAGTGAGATCGGCGAGCAGGCTGTGGCCGCTCGTATCGCCGCGCATCCTCTGGCCTCGGGTGCGGTGTCAGCTCAGGCGCAGTACGCCGTGATCACGAACTCGACCTACGACGGTCTGTGCTACGACACCCTCCAGACCACCCGTGCTCTCTCGCCCAGCACTCCCCGACTGCATTTCGACGAGGCGTGGTTCGCCTACGCGCGCTTCCATCCGCTCTACGCCGGCCGGTACGGCATGGCGGTCGGACCTGAGACGTTCGAGGAGCAGGACGAGCGTCCTACCGTCTTCGCGACCCAGTCCACCCACAAGCTGCTGGCAGCCCTTTCCCAGACCGCCATGGTGCACGTGAAGTCCTCGCCCAGGGCGCCGGTTGAGCACGAGCGGTTCAACGAAGCGTTCATGATGCACGGCACGACCTCGGCTCTGTACCCGGCCATCGCCTCGCTCGATGTGGCGGGGGCCATGATGGACGGGCCCCAAGGCGAATGGCTGGTCAACGAAGCGGTGACGGAGGCGATCCGGTTCCGGCAGGCCGTCGTCCGGACCGGCCGCAGGATCGCCGAGGCCGGCGACCGGCTGCCGTGGTTCTTCAGTGTCTGGCAGCCCGGCACGGTGACCGATCCGGTCTCCGGAACCCGTACGGCCTTCGAGGACGCCTCACCGACGTTGCTGGCCTCGGACCCGAACTGCTGGCTGCTCGAACCCGGCGCCGAGTGGCACGGCTTCCCGGGACTGAGCGAGGGGCAGTGCATGCTGGACCCCATCAAGGTGACATTGACCTGTCCCGGGGTCACCGCGACGGGCGAGACCGAGCCGTGGGGTGTCCCCGCACGCGTTCTGACCTCCTATCTCGCGCGTCGCGGCATCGTGGTTGAGAAGACCGACACCTACAGCACGCTCGTCCTGTTCTCCATGGGAATCACCAAGGGGAAGTGGGGGACACTCATGGACGCCCTGATGGACTTCAAGTCGCTTCACGACGCGGATACCCCGCTGCGGCAGGTCCTGCCCCAACTGGTTGAGCAGTACCCGCAGCGCTACGCCCACGTCACCCTGCGCGGCCTGTGCCAGGACATGCACGAACACCTCACCCGCGCCGAACTGATCACCGCTCTGGACACCGCCTTCCAGCAACTTCCCGAGCCGGTCCACCCTCCGCAGCACTGTTATCAGCGACTGATCAGGGGCGGCACGGAACGCCTGCCACTGGCTCAGGCTGCGGGGCGGATCGCCGCCGCCATGGTTACTGTCACGCCGCCGGGCATCCCTGTCCTGATGCCTGGAGAAGCACTCGGCGCACCCGACGGACCCGTCCTGAGCTACCTCAGCGCCCTGGAGGCCTTCGACCGGGCCTTCCCTGGTTTCCACAGCGAGGCGCACGGCGTGACCATCGACCCGGACACAGGTGACTACCTCATCGAGTGTGTGCGCGCGGACGACACGCTCAGCCACGGCGCCTCATGACCCGCACGAGGCCACCTGCCCTCACCCCACCGCCCTCCATGGCGGAGGCGGCCCGCAGGCAACTGCTGCCGTGACCGCATAGTTCGCGGGTCGGCGCCCCGCCCCGCCGAAGAGGCTGCCGGCGCGTCGATACCCAGGGCGGCTCCCGGCTTCGAGACGGGCGAGTACTGCCCTCCCCGCCTCCTCCAGCGCATCACGGTGTCGCCGCCCCCGCCCCGGGGGGCGGTAGCGTGCCGCAGGTGCGGGGGCGGGGGGAATTCGTGACGGACTTCGCCCTCGCACCCTGGACCCGCCTGCGGGCACGGGTTCTGCAGCAGCCCGCCACCGCACGGCGGCAGACGTTCCTGGGAGAGGCACGCTGGTGGCACGAGTACGACGACGGCGCCATGACCGCTTGCCCCGGGAACCGGACGAGACGACCGCGATCCTGCCGGCGCGAGTGGAACCCGGGGCAGGACCGGTCCGGGCGTGGAAGCAGGAACACACGTGCTGCCCCGTCGCGCACACAGGGCTGGATCGGTGGCCAGTGATCGTCACCACCCTCCACACCCCGCAGTGCCCCCTCTGCTCCCAGCGCTAAAAGCCGTGGGCAACCCAGGCGGCCCGGGCGTTGAGCCCGGCGTGATCACGACGATGCGGCCCGTGCCCCCCATCGGCGGGCAGCGAAGCAGCGGTGAAACGGATCCCCGCGCCGACCTGGAACCGATCTTCACCGTGCTCGCCACGCGCTGGGAAACGGAAGTCCGGGCCGTGCCCGGCCAGTCCGACGCGGAATGGGCGATCCTCACCCAGCGTTTGCCCCTGGCCCGCCCGCTGACCGCGCGGTCCGGGCACCGGTCGGCTATACCGAACCCACCCGGTTCGCGTTTCACGTCTGGCTGGGTCGCTCTCATTTCGGCGACGCGCTGGCTCAGTAGCTGACGCTGTCGGGGATCTTGGTTGAGCACCTTTCTGGGGAAGATCATCGAGCTGAACGAACGGCTCGGCTCGGTGGTGCGATACATCCGCACCGCACGCTCACGCAACTCCAGCGAGTTTCTGGGGGCGGCCATGGTCGATGGTCCTCTCATGAGTCCCGCCTGACCCTCCGTCAACGCCTGCCGCATCTCGGGGGAACCTCACACCAGGCGGTTCCAGCGTGCCGGGGCGACGGGGTGCATCGTTCGGGCCCCGATCATGGCGACCGCCTGCGACCATGTGCCGATGCCGATTCAGAGGAGCCAGCAGCGATTGAGAGGAAGCGATCTTGCCCGCACTGGGAAGAAGGATCAAGCGCGTTGTGTCGGTCATCGGGGCGGCGGTGGGGCTCGCCGTGTCGCTGACCCTGGCGATGCCGGGGGCGGCCACCGCCGCTGAGACCGCGGCGATCGGGCTCGACCGGTTCGCGAACTACGAGCACAAACAGTGCATCGAGGAGAGCGTCTACGACCAGTTCATCGTGACGGCCCAGACCTGCGACAGGACCAACAGCCAGCAGTACTGGTACTGGAACGGCAACACCAACACGTCCTCCGCGCTCCAGAACTCCGTATGGGACCACTGCCTCGACAGCAACAGCCAGCGGCACGTCTACATGAGCACCTGCAGCGGCAACAACAACCAGCTGTGGCAGATCATCCAACCCGCCCCGGCAAGTGCGGTCATGCTCCGCAACACGGCGACCCGCCTGTGCCTCTACCAGACCCACGGCGGCCTCTACGCGACAGAGACGTGTGACCGCAATGACCGCGATCAGCGGTGGACCATCGGCTGAGATGTTCCTCAGCCCTCCGCTCGTGGACAACTCCTAGCCGGACACCGCCAGGCCCGTCCTCCATGTCGGCGACGGCCCAAAGGTGGCTCTGGATCACTTTCAGTGCTGGGGCCACGGAGGGTCACCAGATCCGCAATCATGAACAGCCGTGCGTGACTTGCTCCTGAACGACCTGTGGTTCCCCGAGACCGACGACCTCGTGATCGAAGACATCAAGACCAACGATGCGGCAGTGGTCATACGGGCCCGCGCACGCAGCGTTCAGGCCGCTTGCCCAGGTTGCGGAGTGTTCTCAGGCCGGGTGCACAGCCGGTACGTCCGGAGGCTGGCGGACCGACCGGCCGGCGGGCGGCCGGTGGAGATCGCCTTACGCGTGAGACGGTTCCGCTGCCGCGAGCGTGCCTGTTCGCGGGCGACGTTCGCCGAACAGATCGACGGGCGTCACCCGGCGGGTCCGCGGCGAGTAGCCGCCGGGCCCCCGGCGCAGCATCGTGGCTCGGTGAGAGAGTGTTTGGAGCATGGCGGCGTTGATCGGGATGGTGAGGTGTGTGAACTGCGGGGTCGTGATGGCGTCGTGTGGTCTTAGATGCTCAGGGGGCGGGGATGTCGGTGACCGGTTTGTGCTGGATGTTCGAGAGGGATCTGCCGCTTGTAAGCCTGACCTTCGTGAAGGGCGTCACCGGTTTGGAGCTCCTGGAACGGATGGGTGTTGATGCGGCGACCGTGGCCGTCCGGGACCAGAATGACTTTCACGATGAGTTCGGGAGCCGTCTGTCCGACCTGGACGCCTATCTGGTGAGTGCTGGCCGATGGGGCGACTGGGCATGGGTCTGGGAACATTCCAGTTGGCGGTGTGTCCAGGGCACCCAGCTGATCAGCGATGCGTCGAAGGGGACGGCCGCCGTCGTGCTGCATTTCAGCGAGGGTCCAGCGGAGTTCTGGTACGCAGAGGACGGTCAGGTGCTCTCCGGGTTCAGCTCGGAGGCAAGCATCGAACTGAAGGACCTCGTAGAGGGTGCGCCCTCGCGCTTCGATTCCGAGCTGCGGAAGCATGGTGCGGACCCGGAGGCCGGCTACTACGGCCCACTGGGGCCGCGGCGGTTGTTCCTTCGGCTCGCGGAGGAATTGGGCGTCGGGCTGGATCCCCGTGATCTGGACATCGCACCGGTTCTCAGTGCCCAGCTCACCCCTCCCTAGGATCGCGGCCACCTGCCTACGTCACGCCCGACGGCTGGACGCCGGGCGGCTTCTCGTGGAGAGCCTGGAATCAGCCGGTTCGCCCGACGTGGATGACCACGATGGTGACCGTCTCGTCCACGATTTCGTACAGGACCCGGTAGCGGCCCACGTGCATCCGGCGCAGGTCCGGCGAGCCGTACTCGGCGGTGCCTGCGGGGCTGGGCTGTTGAGCGAGGAGGTCGACTGTGTCCACCAGCTGGCGCAGGCCGTCCTGGTCGTCCTTGAGGAACCGGGCGGCTGCGTCGATCGCGGCTTCGTCCCACAGGATCGTGTAGGTCAAGAACGCTCCAGCCCGAGCCGGGTGCGTACCTCGTCCTGCGGGACCCCGGCTGCGGTACCGGCCGTTTGGCGGTTGCGGTACTGCGCCAGGGCGAGTGCGTCTTCGAGGTCCGCGAGTTCTTGCGGATTGATCAGGACCGCTGCGGGCTGACCGTGGTCGGTGATGGTGATCCGCTCGCGTGCGTGCGACGCGCGGCGCACCAGCGCCCCCAAGGTGGCGCGTGCCTCGGTGATCGGCAAAGTGTCACTCATGTACACGACTGTACACTTCCCGCATCTTTTCAGGGGCACCGCGCAGCCTTCGGTCCCGGTGGGTTGCGCACGCCCGGCCCCTGGCAGGCGGGTCCCGGACGGAGCCGACCGGGCAGGGGTGACGATTCGAATTCGCACACATGGCGGAAGCCGACGCCGGGCGGTGTGCCCGAGCATCGGCTCTGGTTGCCGCGGGGGATTTACGAGGTCGCGACCGCCTCGAAGGGCCCCAGTCGCGCGGCGCGGCGTGCGGGGAGGGCGGCTGCGGCGACGCCGACGGTGAGTGCGAGGACGACGGTCAGGGTGAGGGTGCCCCAGGGTGGGGAGAAGGTGTATTGCGGGATGGCGCCGGTGGCCAGGCCGCTGACTTTCCATGCGCTGAACAGGCCTGCGGCCACGCCGAGGAGGGTGCCGAAAGTGGCGACGGCGAGGGATTCCAGGCGGATCATGCGGCGGACGTCGGCGCGGTCCATGCCGATGGCGCGCAGGACGCCGATCTCGCGGGTGCGTTCGGTGACGGACATCGCGAGGGTGTTGACCATGCCGAGGGTGGAGATGGCCACGCCGAGGGCGAGGAGGCCGAAGACCAGGTCGAGCAGGGTGCCGGCGGTTCCTGCCTGCTCCCGTACGAGCTGGTCGCGGTCCTGGACCTTGAGGAGCGGGCTGTCGTCGACGGCCTTGCGCAGGCGCCGCGGCAGGTCGGCCGGAGTCTTGGCCGGGTCGACGGCGACGAGGACGCGCTGGAGGGAGTCGCGCAGGAAGCTCTGCCGCTGCACGTCCTCGCGCAGGGCGAGGGCGTCGCGGGCGGTGGGGTTGTCGTCGTAGACGCCCACGACTGTCAGGCGTCGGTCCGGTTGGCCGGGGCCGATGCTCGCTTCGATGGTGGAGCCGGTGGTGAGGCGGTGGTCGCGGGCGAAGGTGTGGGAGACGGCGATGCGGTCGGGGCCGATGTCGGTCGCGGAGCCGTTGGTGAAGTGCAGGTTCATCACCTTGCCCACGGTGCGCGGGTCGATGCCGGAGACCTCCTTGGCGAGGGCGCCGGCGGAGATGACGGAGTCGGCGACGGCGGATGCGGTGGTGACGCCCGGCACGGCGGCCGCCCGGCGCACAGCGGCGGCGTCCACGGAGCCCGAGGTGGCGTCGTCCGCGCTGATGACGTAGTCGGCCGAGAGCCCCGCCGCGGCCTGGGCGTCCAGGGCGCGGCTCGCGGAGTGCTGGACGACGGCGAGGCCGGTGACGAGGGTGGTGGTGATCATCAGGGCGACGGCGGTGGCAGCGGTGCGGCGAGGGTCGCGCAGGGCGTTGTTCCGGGCCAGGGCGCCGCTGACGCCGAACCGGGTGAAGCTCCGGCTGATCGTCCGCACCACGGGGCGGGCCAGGCGCGGGGCGAGCAGGAGGAGTCCGACGACGAGGAGGCCGGTGCCGGCCAGTGCGCTGTTCACGGCGGCGTCCGAGGCGCTGTCGGCGCCGTCGAGGGAGAACAGCAGCCCGACGCCGCCGGCGTGCAGGACGGCGCCGAGGGCGGCCCGTGCCCGGGAGGCGGTGGCCGTGGACAGTGGAGCGGCCGCCCGCATCGCCTCCACGGGGGCGATGCGGGCGGCCTTGCGCGAGGGCAGCCACGCGGCCGCGACGGTGACGCCGACGCCGACCGTGAGGGCGGCGATGACCGGCAGGGGGCCGATCACCAGGGGTCCGGCGGGGAGCGGGTGGTCACCGGTGGCGAGGGCGGCGGGCAGTGCGGCGGCCACCCCGAGGCCGAGGACGAAGCCGAGAGCGGAGGCCACCAGCCCCAGCAGGGTGGCCTCGGCCAGGACCGAGCGGGCGACCTGGCGGCGGGTGGCGCCGACCGCGCGCAGCAGGGCGATCTCCTTGGTGCGGCCGGCGACGAGCAGCGTGAAGGTGTTGACGATGAGCAGGGAGCCGATGAACAGCGACACCACGGCGAAGAGCAGGGGCAGTTGTGCGTAGCTCTTCGACTTGGAGGCAATGTACGCGCTCTGCTGGTCGGTGCGCGCGGTCGCGGTGACTGCTTTCGCACGGCCATCGGGGAGGACCTTGCCGACGTCGCGGGCGAGCGTGTACTCGTCGACGCCGGGTGCGGGGGTCAACTCGATGCCACTCCAGCGGCCGGGTGCGCAGAACAGCTGCTGTGCGGTGTCCTTGTCGAAGACGGCCAGGGTGGCGCCCCGGCCGACCCGAGGGTCGTTGCTCCCGACGATGCCGACCAGGCGCATGGTGTGCACCGGGCCGTCGACAGCGAGCGTCACGGTGTCGCCGAGGGTGTAGCCGCCGGCGCGCGCGGTCTCCTGTGCCAGGGCGACCTCGTTGCCGTCGCGGGGCGCGCGGCCGGTCAGCAGCGGGTGATGGACGTCCTTGCCGTCGGCTTGGGGGAGGTATGCCTGGCCCAACTCGGCCTGCCCGGTAGGGCGCAGGGGTGTTCCGTCCTTGGCGGCGAGAGCTACCGAACCGTCGGCCACCGGCCGGGCGGAGGCGACGCCGGGCACAGCGGCGACGCGCCGCACGAGGGCGTCGTCCAGGGCGGAGCGCGCCTCGCGCGGCCCGGCGCCCGGCGGGGACACGGGCTCGACGGAGACCGGGGCGTAGCGCTGGGTCAGGGACGCGCGGTAGGCGGCGGTAGTGGAGTCGGCGAAGACGAGGGAGCCGGAGATGAAGGCGACCCCGAGGCAGACCGCGAGGACGGTCATGAGCAGGCGGCTCTTGTGCGCGAGGACGTTGCGCAGGGTGGTGCGTAGCACGAGGGAACTCCCGGTAGGCGGGTACGGGGTGGCGGGGCGGTCAGTGGGGCGCGGCCCGGGGGGTGGGGGGCGAGTTAGGAGGGGCGGGCGTGGGCGGTGGCGGACGGGCGCCGCGGGGCGCCGTCGGTGTCGAGGGCGAGCATCCGCTCCACGACCGAGGCCGCGTCCGGCTCGGGGAGGTCGTCCACCAGGCGGCCGTCGGCGAGGAAGACGACGCGGTCGGCGTAGGCCGCGGCCACGGGGTCGTGGGTGACCATGACCACGCTCTGCCCCAGCTCCCGCACGGAGTCCCGCAGAAAGCCGAGGACCTCGCCGCCGGCGCGGGAGTCGAGGTTCCCGGTGGGCTCGTCGGCGAAGACGATGTCGGGACGGGAGACGAGCGCGCGGGCGACGGCGACGCGCTGCTGCTGGCCCCCGGAGAGCTCGGCCGGCCGGTGGGCAAGCCGGTCCCCCAGGCCGACGGTGCGAACCACCGTGTCCAGCCAGGCCGGGTCGGGCCCGCGTCCGGCCAGGCGCAGCGGCAGCAGGATGTTCTCCAGCGCGCTGAGGGTGGGCAGCAGGTTGAAGCCCTGGAAGACGAAGCCGACCTTCTCCCGCCGCAGCCGGGTGAGGTGGCTGTCGTTCAGCGCCGCGAGTTCGACGCCGCCGATCCGCGTGGATCCGGAGGTGACGGTGTCCAGGCCCGCCATGCAGTGCATAAGCGTGGATTTACCCGACCCCGAGGGCCCCATCACCGCGGTGAAACGGCCCCGGGCGAACTCCACGGACACCCCGTCGAGTGCAGTGACGCGGGTTTCACCGGCACCGTAGGTCTTGGTCAGGGCGGTCGCGCGGGCAGCCGGCTCCACGAGGGCGGCTGGGGCTGGGGGAAGCGTCAGAGACATGAGGGGCTCCGGACGGGACGTGGGCTCGCGGGAGGTTCCGCGGGCCCTGGATCTCCATCGTCTCGGCGCTGACCTGCGCAAACATCGGCCGCAAGGTTCGTCACGGGCTCTGCCGTCCGGGCGGGGAGACGCGGTTGCCGCTCTGCCGGTCGGCAGAGGCGATACTCCCTCACGTACGCCGGTAGGCGGATGCGGCAACCGCTCGAGGAACCCCTCAGCCCACCATGCCGGTGCGGTACGCGAGAAGGGCGGCCTGCACACGGCTGGCCGAGCCGGTCTTCTCCAGGATCGCGGCGACGTGGGACTTGACCGTGCCCGCCCCGATGCCCAGTCGCAGGGCGATGTCCGGGTTCGACAGCCCCTCTCCCAGCATGGCCAGGACCTCGCGCTCCCGGGCGGTGAGCGCAGCCACCCGGCCGCTATCGGCGGCGTCCTGGCGGTCGGCGTCGGCGGTGTCGCCGCGCAGCATCCGGGAGATCACCGACCCGGTGACCCCCGGCGAGAGGACGGCTCCCCCGGCGGCTGCTGCGTGGACCGCGCCGATCAGCTCCTGGGGGCCGTCGTTCTTGAGCAGGAAACCGGCGGCCCCGGCGCGCAGGGCCTCAACGACGTTCTCCTCGTCACCGAAGGTCGTCAGCATCAGCACCCGGGGCGCCGGATCCAGGGCCAGCAGCGGACCGATGGCCGACAGGCCGTCGCAGAGGGGCATGCGGATGTCGACCAGCGCCACATCCGGGCGGTGGACGGCGGCGAGTTCAACGGCCTGGCGGCCGTCCACCGCCTCGGCGACGACGTCGATGCCCTCGGCGTGCCGCAGGATGAGCCGCACCCCGTGGCGGATCATCTCCTCGTCGTCGGCGAGCAGCACGCGCACGGGCCGGTCGGTCGGGGTCACGGCTTCTCCCAGGTGGCGCTCTCGCGGACGGCGGGGACGGTGAAGCGGTCGATGGCGATCAGATGCTCGCGGGAGTCGAAGCAGTAGCGGGCGAGTTTCACGCCGCCGGACCGGCGGGTGCCGTCCCCGTAACGGGGATAGACGCAGCCGGCGGCCCGGGCGGGGCGTGGCGGCTCATGTCCGGTGGCTGCCGCGCGCACTATGGCGTCGTCGGTGACGCCGAACTCGGCGACCTGCCGGTAGGTCATGCCGAGCCGGGGCTCGTAGGATCCGGCCGGGAAGGGTTCGTGCGGCGCGCTCCCGTGGACGTAGGCCGTACCCAGCGCCATCAGCGCGACCAGCACCGCCCAGGCGAGAAACGCCATCAGCCCCTGCGCGAGCGGTGATCCCGAGGCGGTGGCACCCGAGGCGCCCGCAGCCCCAGGGGCTGCGGGCGGGTCGGCCCGTGGCGCCGAGACGCCCTCCCGCCCCCCGGCCGGTACGACGGCCGTGACCCGAAAGCCGCCCGACGGCAGCGAACCGGCCTCGAAGACCCCGCCCAGCACCTCCACCCGTTCCCGCAACGCGGTCAGCCCCCGACCGGTGCCCACCGACGGCGAGATCGGACCCCCGGGCCCGGTGGGAGCCCCGTTGCGGACCTCGACCCGCACCGCGTCCTCCTCGTGCGCCACTGCCACCGTGACGTCCGCACCGGGGGCGTAACGGTGCGCGTTGGTCAGCGCTTCGCGCACGACGCGGTGGACCGCGCGGCGCACCGCAGCCGCGGCCGTGTCCAGGTCCGCACCCGCCCACTCAAGACGTACGGCGACACCACCGTCGGCGGACCGCTCCACGAGCGTCTCGATGTCCCCGCGGGTACCCGTGGCGTCGGTGAGCGTGTGGCGGCCGCCGCTCCGCTCCGCCGGGCCGAGGATGCCGAGCGCCTGCTGCAGCTCGCGCATGGCGTCCCTCGTGGCCCGGCGCACCAGGACGGCGTGGTCCCGCAGTTCGGGGTCGAGCTTGCCGGCCGCCAACTCCAGACCGCCCGCGTGCAGCGAGATCAGACTGAGCCGGTGCCCGACCAGGTCGTGCATCTCGGCAGCGATCCGGGAACGCTCACGGGTCCGCGCCTCACTGTCAGCGGCCAGCCGCGCCCGTTCGGCCGCCTGCCCGCGTTCACGCCACGCGATCACCAACCGCTCCTGCTGACCGCGGGCCGTGCCCACGAGCCCCGGCGCAACCACCCCGGTAGCGGCCATGACACACCCAAGGGCGCACCCATGAAGCAGGGTGCCCGGGCCCGTCCAGGACGCCGCCGCCGTCGCCCCCGCCACCACAACCGCCCCGGCCGCGCCGAGCAGCTGGGCGCGCCGCCGTACGGAGGTGGTCCGGCGGGCCACCCGGTACGCGGCCACCGCGGTGAGGGGTCCCACGCCGGTCACAGGCCCGGTCAACACCGCGAGCACCGCCAGAACCGCCACCGGGTGACGCCGCTGCCACGGAAACAGCAACACAGCCGCGGCCACCACCACACCCAGCTGCACACGGGCGTGCGGCAAGGCCCCTACCAGGGCCGCCCAGCCCCACACCAGCAGCCCGCCGGCCAGGACACCCAGCACCTCCGCCCCGGCACGCCCCACGCCACGCCACACTCTCCCCGCCAGGAGACCGCGACGGAAGGGAGGAAAGTCGAGGTGTGCCATGCCGTCCAGTATCGACGCCTCCGGAGGCCAAGACCTGGTCCGCAAGAGCGAGCCGCGCCTCTGCCGATCGGGGGACAACCGTATGCGCGGGCTGAGGATCCTCGACTCCCCGGGCGTCACCCGCTGCCTCACCACTACCGTGCGGCTCGGCTACGGCCACCTGGTCGGCGCGCACGCCTGCCTGATGCAGGTGCCGGCGAACTGCGGTCCGACGCGATCCTTGCCGCACTCGACGAAATGGTCGGCCGCCGCCCCGTGACCGCCGTCCAGGTCAGGGGAGCCGTGGGCGCGTGGCACTCGAGCTACTTCACCAAGGCGATCGAGAGTTACAGGGAGAGCGGGTGCCGGTCCCGACGGGCCAGGACGCCGACGGTCTCGGCTGGGAGGTGTCCCAAGGACTCGGCCTGCCCCGATCCTCCGTCACCGTCGAGGACGTACCCGACGGAGACAAGATCGTCAGCTGAACCGACAGCGGGAAGCGGGCGGCGACGAAGGAGTACGGCTCAGCGCGGCGCCCCGTACCACTACCTGACGGACACCGTTAGGTAGTGGTCCGATGGCAACCCCTGCTCCCCCGGGGTCCAGGCCTGCTGCAGGGCTGCTACGAACCCAGTTCAATTCACTCTTCGTTCCGCGTGAGCCCGATGGAGGTCGGGAATGAGGACTGCGAGTGCGTGGTCGGCCAAGGAGGCGGTCGAGTCCAGGAGGGGAAGGACCTTATGCGCCTCGTCCGAGATCAGGGGAATCTCGGTGCAAGCGGCGATGACCATTCCTGCTCCCGCGTCGTGGAGTTCGCGGGTGGCGGCGGTAATGTGAGCTTGGGCGGGGGTGAGCTGATGTCCCTGTTTGACGGCTGCGATGGCGTTGTTCACGCACTGGTTCTGGGTGTCTTGGGTGACGTGGATGATGCGCAGGTCGAGCCGGTCTGCGGCAGCTTCGTACAGGCGTGCCCGGCGGGTGCCCTCGGTGGCGAGGATGCCCACGTTTCGCAGGGACGGTTCCCGGGCCTGGCAGGCGCGTAGGGCGATCGAGACCATGTCGAGCACCGGGAGGTCGGTGTGGTCGCACAGGGCATCTCGGTAGGCGTGGGCGGTGTTGCAGGGAATCGCCACACAGGTGGCGCCGGCCTGGGCGAGCCAGGACAGTCCGGTCAGCATCGCCTGGAGTGGGGAGGGACCTCTCCCCAGCAGGGCCTTGGTCCGGTCGGGGACAGTGGGGTCGGCCCAGATGGCGACAGGCAGGTGCTCCTGGTCGCGGCCGGCGGGCGTGCGGTCGATCAGACAGCGGTAGAAGTGGGCGGTGGCCAGGGGGCCCATGCCCCCGAGAACCCCCAGCAGAGGAGTTGGGGCGTGCGGCCCACGCACCTCCGGGTGTCTTCTGAGCTCTCCCGCGGGCGACCCCGTCGCAGGAGTCGGTGCCGGTGTGGCCGTTGGTGTCGGGTGCATGGACGTCAGTCTTCGGTGCTGCGTCTGCTGCGACTTCGTCGGTCGCAACGAAAGGCGATGAATCGGTCGGTGCGGTCACACCAGACCTGTTTGACCGGCCCGGATGTGGCGGGGGCGGGGTGGAGGTTGGGCCCGATGCGGTAGCCCGGTACGGATCAAGCTGGCTTTCTTGGGTCTCTACGACGAACTCTCTGCGCTCGCACTCTCATAGCGTCGGGAACATGTCTCTCCCAAGGAGCCGAAGATGACCCGAGACCTGCACGAGCGCGCGATCGTCGCCGATACACATAACGACCTGCTCATGTCCGTGGTGGAACGGCCTCCACACCGGTGGGCCAAGTTCTTCCGCGAACGGTGGCTGCCGCAACTGATCGAGGGCGGGGTGAACCTTCAGGTCCTGCCTGTCTTCGTGGACGATCAGTTCCGCCCCGAAGGGGCCCTGCGCCGCACCTTGCGGATGATCGAGTGCGCCCATGCCCTCGCCGAGGGCAACGCCGACGACGTCCACCTGTGCCTGGACGGTGGCGACATCGACGCCGCGCTCGCTCAGGACAAGATCGCCCTGGTGCTCGCGCTGGAGGGCGCGCCTGGTGTCGACGCGGACGTGGAACTGTTCCGTACCTTGCACCGGCTCGGTGTACGGGTGGCCTCGATCGCGCACTGGGGCCGCTCTCCGCTCGGAGACGGCAGCGGCGAGGACGCCACCGGTTCCAGGCTCACCAGCGAGGGCGTGGCTGCACTCGCCGAGCTGGAGCGCCTGGGCGTCGTCTTCGACATATCCCACCTCGGCGCTAGCGGTGTGGCCCACGTGCTGGAGCTGGCGACCCGCCCGCTGATCGCCTCGCACTCGGCGGCGCGCGCCCTGTGCGACCACCACCGCAACCTCACGGACGACCAGATCCGCGGCGTGGCCGCGACCGGCGGCGTCGTCTGCGTCAACTTCGTCCCGGACTTCCTGGCGGCCGATCCCGAGTTGCGGACCATCGAGCGCGTCGTCGACCACATCGAGTACATCGCCGACCTGGTCGGCATCGAGCACGTGGGTATCGGGCCGGATTTCCTCAAGGAGGTGGCAGCCGACATCACGCCGCCGTGCTGCGACGGTAACGACTACACGGGCGTGGCGCTGGACGCATCGCTTCCTGGCCTCGACGGCCCGGCCGAACTGCCTGCGCTCACGGAGGCGTTGGTCAAGCGCGGGTTCCCTGAGGACAGCATCCGTGCCGTCCTGGGCGGCAACGTTCTGCGGGTCTTCCGCGCCGGTCTTGGCAGGGGCCGATGAGCGGGGCCGGCCAGGAGGAACAGCTCTCCGCGATGCTCGCGGACCTGTCGGAGCTCGTGCTGTGCGAGTCCTTCTCCGCGGATCTCGACGCGGTCGCCCGCAGCGCGGACCTGGTGGCCGTGCAGGGGGCCCGGTTGCTGGGAGCCGAGCCGGAGCGGCTCGTCGTCGACGGAGTGACTCATCTGCGGTGGGCTTTCGGTGCGCCCCGGGTGCTGCTGCTCGGTCACCACGACACGGTGTGGCCCATGGGGTCGCTGGCCACTCACCCGTGGTCGGTGGCCGAGGGGGTGGCACGTGGGCCCGGGGTCTTCGACATGAAGGCCGGGCTGGTGCAGATGTTCCACGCGCTGGCCTCGCTGCCGTCCCTGGAGGGCGTATGCGTGCTGGTGACGGGGGACGAGGAGGTCGGCTCGGACACGTCGCGGGCGCTCATCGAGGAGACGGCCCGAAGCTGTGTGGCGACGTTCGTGCTGGAGGCGTCTGCCGACGGTGGGGCGCTGAAGACCGGACGCAAGGGCACCTCTCAGTACGAGTTGGTGGTCCACGGCAGGGCGGCCCACTCCGGGCTCGAGCCGGAGAAGGGCGTCAACGCGGCGGTCGAGGCGGCGCACCTGATCCTCGCGCTCGGCGAGGTGGCTGCCGAAGTCAACGTCGGTGCACCTGAGGACTGGCGGACCACGGTGACGCCCACGGTGGTCACCGCCGGTTCGGCGACCAACACGGTGCCCGCGACGGCGACGGTCAGCGTGGACGTCCGGGTACCGACGCTCGCCGCCCAGTCGAAGGTGGATACGGCACTGAGGGCGCTCACGGCGACCGTCTCGGGAGCGCAGTTGGAGGTACGCGGAGGGCCCAACCGTCCTCCCCTGGAGGAGATGTCGTCCGCCGACCTGTTCCGGCGTGCGAGTGCGCTCGCCCAACGGCAGGGACTGCCGCCCCTGGCGTCGGCGTCGGTCGGCGGGGCGTCCGACGGGAACTTCACCGCGGGGCTTGGCTGCCCGACTCTGGACGGTCTCGGCGCCATCGGCGGGGGCGCGCACGCCGATCACGAGCACGTGATCGTCGGCGAGATGGTCCCGCGGTCCCGGCTTCTCGCTGCTCTCGTCGCGGAGGTGGTCCGATGAGCACCCCGGTCGTGCGTGAGCTGCACGAGCTCAGCGAACTCGAAGAGGCCAACGCACTCTTCGAGCAGATCTGGGGTGCCGAACCGGGCGCCTCCCCGATGGGCGTGGAACAGATGCGAGCCCTCTCGCACGCCGGGAACTACGTTGCCGGAGCCTATGCGGACGGCGTGCTGATCGGTGCGTCGGTCGCTTTCTTCGCCGCCCCTGTCGGACAGGTGCTGCACTCCCATGTCACCGGTGCACTTCCCGGCCGTGCCGCAGGTCTCGCTCTCAAGTTGCACCAGCGCGACTGGGCCCTGACCCGCGGGCTCTCACAGATCACCTGGACGTACGACCCTCTCGTGCGCCGCAACGCTCACTTCAATCTGACCAAGCTCGGCGCACGCCCGATCGAGTACCTGCCCTGCTTCTACGGGCCGATGGACGACGCGATCAACGGCGGCGACGACACCGACCGGGCCCTCTGTTCCTGGGACTTGTCCCACCCCGCAGCCATCTCTGCCGCGGCAGGTGCGCCGCGTGCCGAGCCCGTGCCTGCCGAGGCTGTTACAGCGCTGGCTGTACGCGAGGGCCGGCCGGTCCTTGGCAGTCAGGACGCGCGCACTCTCCTCGTCGAGGTTCCGCCCGACATCGAGGGACTGCGCCGCACCGACCCGGGGGCGGCCAAGGAATGGCGGCTTGCGACGCGCGAGGTGCTGGGCGGCCTGCTCGCCGAGGGCGCCCGCGTCACCGGCTTCCACCACCGCACCGCTTACGTGGTCGAACGCGCCACCACCGCCCAGCCCCACCCTCTTTCTGGAGCCAGCTCACTATGAAGATCAACGGAATCGAACTGCGACGGATCGCCATGCCGCTGAAGGCACCCTTCCGTACCTCCTTCGGCGTGGAAACCACACGCGATGTACTGCTCGTCCGTGTCGTCACCCCGGAGAGCGAGGGCTGGGGCGAGTGTGTGGCGATGTCCGAGCCGCGCTACTGCTCCGAGTACGTCGACGGCGCCGTCGACGTACTGCGCCGCTTCCTGATTCCCGCGCTGCCCGAGGCGGTGGACGGGTATGCGGTCAAGCGGGCGCTGCGGCCCTTCAAGGGGCACAAGATGGCCAAGGCGGCCCTGGAGACGGCAGTGCTCGACGCCCAGCTCCGGATGTCGGGCGAGTCGTTCGGCGGGTACCTGGGTGCCGACCGCGACCGGGTCCCGTGCGGGGTGTCGGTCGGCATCATGAACTCGATCCCCCAGCTCCTGGACTCCGTCGGCGGGTTCATCGACGAGGGTTACGCACGCATCAAGCTGAAGATCGAGCCTGGCTGGGACGTGGCCCCGGTGCGGGCGGTGCGCGAACGCTTCGGCGACGACCTGCTCCTGCAGGTCGACGCCAACGCCGCGTACACGCTGGCCGACGCCCGCCAGCTGGCCAAGCTGGACGCCTTCGACCTGCTCCTTATCGAGCAGCCGCTCGCCGACGACGACCTCGTCCAGCACGCGGCGCTGGCCCGCCAGCTGCGTACGCCCGTCTGTCTGGACGAGTCGATCGAGTCCGCCGAGGACGCCGCGGCGGCGATCACGCTGGGTGCCTGCTCCATCATCAACGTCAAGCCCGGCCGGGTCGGCGGCTACCTGGAGGCCAAGGCCATCCACGACGTATGCGTGGCGCACGGCGTGCCGGTGTGGTGCGGCGGCATGCTGGAGACCGGCCTCGGCCGTGCTGCCAACGTGGCACTGGCGGCTCTGCCGGGCTTCACCCTGCCCGGCGACACGTCGGGCTCCAGCCGTTACTTCGCCACCGACATCACCGCCCCCTTCGAACTCGCCGACGGCCATCTTGACGTGCCGACCGGGCCGGGCCTGGGCGTGGAACCGGTGGCCGGCTTCCTGGACGAAGTGACGACGTCCAGCGAATGGGTCCCGCTCTAGGACGCGCCCGCCCCGCTTCTGCGGGGGAAGTGAGAACGGCTTCGGGGCCGGCCCTTGGAGGGTCGGCCCCAAAGCCGTTCTTCTGTGCCGGTTCAACTGCGGGCGAGCCGTGGGACCGCGTCCAGCAGGGAGCGCGTGTAGTCGTGGCGGGGCGTTCCGATGACCTCGTCGACGGGGCCCGCCTCCACCAGGCGGCCCGCGCGCATCACGGCGACGGTATCGGCCACGTAGCGGACGACGGCCAGGTTGTGCGAGATGAACAGCATCGACAGGCCGAGTTCGGTGCGCAGATCCCGGATCAGGTTGAGGACGGCTCCCTGCACGGACACGTCCAGGGCGGAGGTGATCTCGTCCGCGATCAGCAGTGCCGGTTGTGCGGCCAGGGCGCGGGCGACGGCCACGCGCTGGCGCTGGCCGCCGGACAGCTCCCGGGGGTACTTCTGTGCTGCGGCGGACGGTAGTGCGACGAGGTCCAGCAGCCGTGCGACCCCTGCTGAGCGTTCGGTACGGCGGGCCCGTGGGCCGAGCCCTTCCGTGATGGAGGCGCCCACGGTCATGCGGGGGTTGAGGGAGGAGTAGGGGTCCTGGAAGACCATCTGGATGCGGGTACGGTCGATGCCCGTGATCTTGCCCCGGCAGGGGGTCAGGCCGGCGACGGCGCGCGCGACGGTGGACTTGCCCGACCCGGATTCGCCGACGAGGCCGACCACCGACCCGGCCGGTACCTCCAGCGAGAGGTTGTCGACGGCGGTGAACCTGCCGTACCGCACGGTCAGTTCGGTGATCTTCACTGTGCCTCCCAGCAGGCGGCACGGTGGCCGGGGGTGAGTTCTACGAGGTCCGGGCGTACCTGGCAGCGGTCGGTGGCCAGAGCGCACCGTGGTGCGAAGGCGCATCCGGAGGGGACTTCGGCGGGTGCGGGCTGGCGGCCGGGGATGGTGTCCAGGGGCTGTGTGCGGTCGGTGCTCATGTCTGGAAGGGAGCCGATCAGTGCCCGGGTGTAGGGGTGGGCGGCCTCGGTGGCGAGCTTGTGCACGGACAGCTCCTCGACCACCCGGCCCGCGTACATCACCACGACGCGGTCGCAGAGTTCGCTGACGACGGCGATGTCGTGCGAGATGAACAGGGCGCCGGCGCCGCTGTCGTCGACGACCTCCCGCAGCAGGCGCAGTACTTCGCGCTGGACGGTGACGTCGAGGGCGGTGGTCGGCTCGTCGGCGATGATCAGTTGCGGGGTTCCCATGAGGCCCATGGCGATCACGGCGCGCTGGCGCATGCCGCCGGACAGTTCGTGCGGGTGCTGGCCTGCGGTGGTGTGCGGTTCGCGGATGCGGACCTGGGTGAGGCGCTCGACCGCGCGCTCGTGCGCCTGCGTCTTGGTGGCTCCGGAGTGGACGGTGGCGACCTCGGCGAGCTGGCCGCCGATGCGCAGGGCCGGGTTGAGGGAGGCGGTGGGGTCCTGGAAGACCATCGCCAGGGACGAGCCGAGGAGCTTGCGCCGGTCGTGGGCGTTCAGGGTGTCGACGTCGGTGCCGCACAGCCGGTAGCGAGCGGCCGTCATCTGTCCCGGGTAGGGGACGAGGTGGCCGATCGCGGCGGCGGTCATACTCTTGCCGCTGCCGGACTCGCCGAGCAGGCCGACGATCTCGCGGGCCCGGACGGTCAGCGAGAGGTTCCGTACGGGATGCGCGTTGCCGGGGAAGGAGACCGTCAGGTCGCGGACCTCCAGGACCGCGTCCGGCTCCGGCGCCTCGGTGGCCGGCTCCGCACGGGGGGCTGTGACGGTGCCGCCGGTCTGCGAGTTCCGTGCCGCGGCTTTGGCGAACGTGTCGCCGAGCAGGGTGAAGCCGACTCCGGCGAGGGTGACGGCGACGGCGGGTCCGACGATGACGACGGGAGTCACATAGACGTGGCCGAACGCCTCGAAGAGCAGGCGCCCCCAGTCGTACGACGGAGGTTGCACGCCGAGGCCGAGGAAGGACATCGCGGAGAGCCCGAGCAGGGCGCCGCCCATGGCCTGGGTGAGGTTGAGGATGAGCGGTTCGGCGATGTTCGGCAGGACGTGCCGGGTCAGGACGCGCAGGCGTGGCACCCGAAGCATGCGGGCGGCGGCGATGTAGTCGGCCTGGGCGATCGACGAGGTCAGGGTGTGGGTGATGCGGGCGAACGTGGGCGCAAGCGCCACCCCGATGCCCAGCACCGCACCCTGTGCGCCGAGCCCGACGATCACCGCGGTGAACATGGCCAGGAGCAGCGAGGGGAAGGCCACCAAGGCGTCCACCACACCGACCACGAACCGGCCCGTCCGGCGGGGCAGGACGGTCGGCAGCACGCCCAGCAGTATGCCGAGGAACGCTCCGATCGCGGTGGCCAGGGCCGCCAGTTCGAGGGAGAGCCGGGTGGCGACCAGGGTGCGGGCCAGGAGGTCGCGGCCGAGTGCGTCGGTGCCCAGCGGATGCGCGGCAGAGGAGCCGGCGTTGATGGAGTCGGGGTCGAACCGGGTGGCCGCCTCGTCCCAGAGGAGCGGGGCGACGACCGCGAGGACAATCAGTACGGCGACGAGCAGTGCGCCGATGAGGGCGGACGGATTCCTGAACAACTTCCACGTGCGGTGCATCAGTTCTCCTTGCCGGCGCTCAAGGCGGACTTCGGGTCCAGGGCGCCCAGAGCGAGGTCGACCACGAAGTTCACCGTGAGCACGATCGCGCCGTAGACGAGGATCACGGCCTGGGCGACGGGATAGTCCTTCTGCGTGATCGCCTCGACGGTGCGCAGCCCCAGCCCCGGCCAGGCGAAGACGTTCTCCACCAGCACACTTCCGGTGATCAGGCCGCTGAGCAGCAGGCCGCCCATGGTGAGGGTGGCGGTCAGGGTGTTGGGCAGCAGATGCCGCACGTAGAGCCGCCCGGAGGGCAGGCGCTTGGCGCGGGCCAGGCGCATGTAGTCGGAGCTGAGCTCGCGCAGGGTCTCCACCCGGGCCACCCGGGCGATCATCGCGGCCGGCCCGATCCCGAGGGCGAGCACGGGAAGCACGTACGAGTTCGGACCGGTCAGGCCGGCGGGCGGGAACCAGCTCAGCCCGAGCGCGAACACGATAACCAGGGCGAGGGCGTACAGGTACTCGGGGACGGCCACGGCGGCACCGGTGAGTACGCCGAAGGTGCTCTCGGTGCGCCGGCTGCGGCCGTTCTCGGTGCGGACGGCGCCCCACATGCCCAGCGGCACCGCGACCAGCAGTGCCACGAGGGTGGCGAGCAGGGCGAGCGCCAGGGTGTTGGGCAGGCCGTCGCGGATGACGGTCGACACCGGTTGCGCGGAGAGGAACGAGGTGCCCAGGTCGCCGCTGAACACATCGCTCAGGTAGCGGCCGAACTGCACGGGTATCGCGTCGTCGAGCCCGAGCTCGTGACGTCGCTGCTCGATGAGCTCCTTGGGTGCGGAGGGGCCGAGCATCTTGCGCAGCGGGTCGCCGGGGATGAGGTGGATCATCGCGAACGAGGCGACCAGCAGTGCCGTCAGGGAGAGGATGAAGCGGATCAGGTGCCGGGCGAAGAACCGTGGCGTCAGGGTGCGGGCACGGGTACGCGCGGGGTCGGACACTTCGTGTGCGGGTGCGGCGAGAGTCATTGTCCGTCTCCGGTCATCCGGATCGAGGTCGGTTCGAAGAGGCCGGACATGATCCGGAAGGTGGCGTTGCGGGCCGCGACGGTCGCCGTGCGGTCCACGACCGGGACGATGTCACCGCTGCGCAGCAGGGCTTCCTCGGAGGCCTGCCACTGGGCGCAGCCTTCGCTTCCCGGCCGTTTGCCCGCCTCGGCGACGAGCCGTTCGTAGCGGGTGTTGGTGAGGTGGGCGAAGTTTCCGCCGTCCGGGGTGAAGGGCCCGGACAGCATGCCGAAGAGCTGGGTGGGGAGGGTGACGCCGAGCGGCTCCCAGATCACGTCCCAGTCCTGGGTCACCGATTCCACCTCGGCGTACGCGGCGTCCACGACACCCCGCAATTCGACCTGGACGCCCACGTCCTGCCACGCCTGCGCCAGGTACTCGGCGGCGGCAGTGGCGGCCTCACCGGAGGAGGCCCCGTACACCATGCGGATCCTGAGAGGTGTGCCGTTCTTGGTCCGGGTACCGCTCTTGCCCCGCTGCCAGCCGGCGGCGTCCAGGGCCTTCTCGGCGGCCGCCTGGTCGGGGGCGGGCAGGTTGCCGGAGACGGTGTCGCCGGGGCACGGGCGCGGGTTCTGGACGAGTCCGGTGGCTTTGCGGCCGGTTCCGCTGGAGGCGATGGCGCCCAACTGCCGCAGGTCCACGGCCTGGAGCAGTGCCCGGCGCAGTGCCGGGTCCTGTCCGGGGTGGCCCTTTCCCTGGTGGAAGAAGAACTCGGAGGGGCCGATGGACTGCTCGGTGATCGTCACACCGGGGATCTTCTGCATGCGGGCCCGGTCGGGGCCGTTGAGCATCGCCCCGTTGAGCTGGTTGGAGATCATCATGTTCGCCGCGGTCTGTTCACTGGGCACCACCTTGAGGGCGAACGTGCCCGGCATCCTGGGGTCCTTGGCGGTCGCGCCGCCGGGGCCCCAGGTGTAGTCCTTGCGCAGCTTGTAGGTGTAGAGCTGGTTGGGCCTGGCCGAGGTCAGAGTGAACGGCCCGGAGCCGGATGTCGTACGGGCCAGGACGGAGCGGTCCTTCAGCCCCTTGCCGCACACCAGGAACATGAACCGGGTGCTCTCCAGGATGAACGCGAACGGCTTCGGCGTGGACAGCGTCACCTTCCCCGCAGCCGTGTCCGCCTTCGCGGTCAGCCCCTCGGGGACGGTGACGCCGAGCGTCGGCGACTTGGTGGCCGGGTCGGTGAGGTGGCGTACGTTCTCCGCGACGGTGGCGGGGGTCACCGGGCTGCCGTCCGAGCAGGTCACGTCCGGCCGCAGGGCGAAGGTGACCGACGAGGGGCCGACCTCCCAGCTCCGAGCGACGCCGGAGACGACCTTCCCGTCCGGTTCGACGTGGACGAGGGTGTCGTAGGCCAGGGACAGCGCCGTGTACGTGGTGGTGTTGCGGACCTGTGCCGGATCGAGCAGGCCCGGATCTCCTTTGACGGCGAAACTGAAGGTGTCACCGCCGACCGAACCGGCCGAGGGGGGACTGCCGCAACCGGCGGCCAACAGCATCGCCGCGGTACACCACGCCATACACCGTGCCGCCTTGCGCACACGTGTCATCGAGGGCTCCAAAAGCAGAGTGAGCAGGGGGGTGGGCCATGGGCGGCCGGGGAACCGGGTGTCCGGTTACAAGGGGGCAGGCTCGATAAGGACGGCGGGAAGGCCGGCTCAGGCGCGGAGGAATTCGATGGCGGCCCGTGCCGCCTGTCCGATCGCTGCGTCCGCGCGGGGCTGCCGGTCGGCCATCGAGTGCGTACGCAGGAACACGGCGACGGCGTAACGGCTGCCATCGGGGTACTCGACGACACCGGCCTCGTTGCGGATGCCGAACTCGGTGCCGGTCTTGCCCGCGATCCGTACGCCGTCCTCGAATCCGGAGGTGAGCCGGTGCTGCCACACCTGCCGGCCCATCACGGCCCGCACCTCCGCGCACGCCTCGGCGGGCCCGGCCCGGTCCTGCCAGATCGCCGCCAGCAGCGCGGTCACCTCGCGCGGTGTGCTGGAGGGCACCCGGGCGGGGTCGCGCACGCTGAGCCGGCGAATCGTCTCCTCGTCGGCTGCGGCCACCCAGGAGTCGAAGTCGGCGTCGGGCGGCATGTGCAGGTCGCGGCGTACGGGCTCGTCCAGTTCCCGGCACCCGGAGACCCCGAAGCCGGGGAAACCGAGGGCGTCGAGGGTGGCACGGACCTCCGTCAGGCCGACGACGTCCAGAAGGAGGTCGGTGGCCGCGTTGTCGCTGATCGACATCATCAGGTACGCGAGGTCGCGGGTGCTCAGCTCGATGTCGTACGCACACCCGTCACTGCCCGAACCCCCCATCCGGTAAGGGGCGGTGACCGTGTGCCGGGCCTGCCGGTCGAGTGTTCCGGACGCTGCCTGGCGGGCGTACTCCAGCAGGATCGGCACTTTGAACACGGAGGCCAGGACGACCCGTTCATCGGCACGCAAGGACACTTCGGCCTCGGTGTCGAGGTCACGCACGTGCACGAAGCCCTCTGCCCCCGCGTCGTTGAATATCGAGCGCAGCGTCGGGGCCGGGGTGGGCGCTGGGGTGGTGGATGGGTCGGTGGTCATGGGTACTCCTTGAGCGGGGGCTGCGTCAGGCCCGGAGGAGGTCGATCGCCGTGCGGGCTGCGCGCCCGATCGCGGCGTCGGCCTTCGGCTGGCGGGTGGCCAGGGAGTGGGTGCGCAGGAACACGGCGACGGCGTAGCGCTTGCCGTCGGGGTACTCGACGACACCGGCCTCGTTGCGGAGGTTCCACATGAAGCCGTTCTTGGCCGCGACCTTGATGCCGTCCTCAAAGGCGGCCAGGAGGCGGTGCCGGGAGAGCTGGCGTGTCATCAGCTCGCTTACTTCGGCGCACGCCTGCGCCTGGCCGGCTTCGTCGCGCCAGATCGCGGCGAGCAGTGCGGTGACTTCGCGAGGTGTGCTCGCCTGCGCGATCTGCGGGTCGAGGATCGACAGCGCGCGGATGCGCGCCTCGTCGATGTGCTCCAGCTGGGCGTCGATATCGCCCTCGGGGTCGATGCCCAGCTCGGCCCACTCGTGGCCGTACAGCTCACGTCCGGTGCCGACGGGAAATCCGCTGACGCCGAGTTCGTCGAGGGTGGCCCGTACGCGGTGGGCGCCGACGAGGGAGAGCAGGGTGTCGGTGGCGGCGTTGTCGCTCATCGCCATCATGAAGTACGCCAGGTCGCGGGCGGCCAGCGTCACGTCGTCCAGGCACCCGTCGGTGCCGATGCCGCCGCCCTCCTTCTGGGCCGCCCGCACCGTGTGCCGGGAGGCCCGGTCGAGAGTGCCGGCAGCGGCCTGGCGGGCATATTCGAGCGCGATGGCGATCTTGCGCACGGAAGCGAGGACCACCGGTTGGTCAGCCCGGTAGGCGATCTCGGCCCCGGAATCCACATCGAGGACGTGGACGAAGCCGTCGACCCCGGCATGGTGGAAGAGAGAAGGGAAGAGCGCGGCCGGTGCGGGCGCTCGGAGGGAGGAAGGTGCCGTCACGGCTGCTCCTGGCAGGTCGGGTCCGGAGGGTTCAGCGGACCCGGGGCGTGGCCCGGCCGCTGTAGTGGAGAAAGGCGGTGCCGTCGGGCCGCGTCTCGAAGACGACCGCGTCCCACAGGGACGCGTCGTCGAGACGGCAGAGGAAGGTGTGCTCGTCGATCGCGGTCAGCGGGAAGTCGCGCGAGGGGGCGAGTCCTTCGAGGGCTCCGGTGGGCTCGGACCGCAGCCACAGCCCGCCTTCCCGCACGGATGCGGTGAGACGGCTTCCGGCCCGTTCGTACACCCCGGCATGGCGCGCGGGCTCGGCGGCGACTGGCCGCGCGGGGGGCGTTGGCGGGGGCGGCACGCTCACCTGGGCCAGCTCGGCGAACGCCTCGCGGGCGAGGGCGTGCTGGAACTCGAAGGTGCGGCCCCCGTTGGTCAGCAGCGCGACCACCGTTTCGGCGTGCGGCAGCACCCACAGCACGGCGTGCTGTCCGATGGTGTCCCCGCCGTGAAAGGCGACCTGCTGCCCGTCCCAGGTGGTCAGGCCCCAGCCGAGACCCCACTGCTCCGCGTCGCCATGCGGGTTGGGCACGTCCACCTGCGGCACCCGCAGCGCCTCCGGATCGGCCAACAGCCGTCCCCGTTCGAGATGGGCCAGGCCGAACTCGACGACGTCGGCGGCCCGCGCGCACACGAGCCCGGCCGGGCCGATCGACCTCGGCAGCCCCCACGTTCCCACGGGCGCGCCGTCGTCGTCGTGCCCCAGAGCCGTTCCGTACCGCAGGGCGTCCTCGGGCAGGGTGCAGGTGTGCGTCAGCCCGAGCGGCTCGACGATCTGCCTGCGCAGCGCGTCGTCCCAGCCCAGTTCGGTGAGGCGCTCCACCATCCGGCCGGCGACGACGAAGGCGGCGTTGCAGTACGACTGCCCGTCACCGGGAGCGAACAGCTGCTCCAGCCCGGCGCACGCCTGGACGTACTTCTCAAGGCAGTCGTCACCGCGCCCGGTATCGACGAACAGGTCCCCGTCGATGCCCGAGGTGTGGGTCAGCAGATGCCGGACGGTGATCTTCTGCGTGGCTTCGTCGTCCCGCACGCGGAATTCGGGCAGGACGTCCACCACCGGGGTGTCCAGGGCGATCCGGCCCTCCTCGACCAGGAGCGTGAGCTGTGTGGCCGTCCACACTTTGGTGATCGACCCGATCTGGAACAGGGAATCGGCCGTCACACGTGCGCCGGTGCTCCGGTTCAGAACTCCGGCAGCAAAGGTATGGATGGGGCCCTGGCGGTGTGAGAACGCCAGCGAGGCGCCCGGTATGCCGAACTCGGCAGCCAGCGCGGCCAGGCGGTGATGCCAGTGACTGTGGTCGGCAGGAGACGTCACGAAACCGTCCTTGAGACGAAGGGAGAGCGGCGGGATCGCCACACTATGGCTGTATGTCGTCGCTGCTCATGGCGGCGGAGACGAAAGAGCTGGGCGATGTTCATCCGGGGCTACGAAGACGGCTCATGCCTGGTCGGTGAAACCGGGGCCGTCTGCTTCCTCGAAGACCAGCCAGGTACGGGAGCTCCGCACTCCGGGCAGTGCCTGGAGTTCTCGCAGGACCACGTCCCGCAGGGCCTCGTTGTCCGGAGCCCGTACCAGGACCAGCACGTCGAACTCGGCGCCGACCAGGGCGAAATGATCCACGTACGGCACAGAGCGCAGCGCCTGGCACAGGGCACGCCAGGCAGCCTGGTCGATGGAGAGCGTGACATAGGCAGTCGTCCCCAGCCCGACGCGCGCCGGATCGAGACGGGCGGTGAACCCGCGGATGGTCTTCTCCGCCAGCATCCGCTCTATCCGGGCGTACGCGCTTGCCCTGGAGATGTGCACCCGCTCGGCCAGCGCGCGCACGGAGATCCGGCTGTTGCTCACCAGCTCCGCGAGCAGCGCACGGTCCGTGGCATCCACCGGTGTCTCGCGCCGGCCGGGTCCCGGCGCCTGCGGCAACTTCGGCATGACTGCATCCTTCTCGCAGACGGCCCCGCTCCCACGGCGGGCGTCTGGGCATCCTGCGCGACAGCCGCTCAGGGCAGGTGGTGGTGGGGTACGAACAATCCGGCCACCGTTCGTGCCAGGCGATGACCCCTGCTCCCGGCTGCGGTGCCTAGGGTGAGAGCAGCGGTCGCCGGCACCTCTTGCCGGATCCGACTCCGCCCGTACCTCGCACGTCGTGCGGAGGGCGGAGAAACGTTTCTTCGGTCCCGTGGGAGATGAACATGCCGTTGCTCGACGTTGACGACTGCGCTCTGGTGGTTATCGATGTGCAGTGCGACTTCTACCCGGCCAAGCGCCTGGACGTCGATCGCCTGCGGCTGAGCGAGACCGTGCAGCGCGTCGCCTGGATCGCCGCAGCCGCAGCGGAACTCAAGGTGCCGACCGTGGTGACGGAGGAAGAGCCCGACCACAACGAACGCACCGAGCCGGCCATCGTGCAGGCCCTGGCGGCCGACGCGCAGACCTTCCCGAAGAACGCCTTCGCCGTGTCGGACAACCCGGACATCGCCGCGGGAATCGAAGCGACCGGCCGGCAGACCATGGTCCTGGTGGGCCTGGAGACCGACATCTGCGTCGCCCACTCCGCCCTGCAGCTCCAGGCAGCGGGCAAGCGGGTGGTCGTCGTCGACGACGCCACCTTCTCCCCGGGCCCGGCCCATACCGCAGGGCTGCGACGGCTGACGGCCGCGGGCATCGAGACGCTCTCCACCAAAGAGCTCTTCTACGACTGGGTACGCACCATCGAGCGGGCCAACGCCTTCCATCGCGCCACCCCGCACCTTCCGGTCCCGCCCGGCCTGCGGTTCTGACCAGGCCCGGTCGGGGATACGAACGTCCGCCCGCACGCGCCGTCACAGGGGCGGTGCGGGCGGAAGCCAGGGGGAGATGACCCGTCGGCGACACCTTCCCACCGGAACGTGTCGCCGGCGGGTCATCGGGGCGACCGGAGCCGCCCGCAAGGCGTCCGGGCCTCAGCCCTCCCTGGCGGACTGCGGCACCGGGTCCGGCAGCAGGCGCAGTTGCAGCATCAGGGCGAAGCGCACCGACGGGTCCCCCAGATCTGCCTCCGCCACCTCCGCCACCCGCCGGATCCGGTACCGGAACGTGTTGGGATGGACGAAGACGTTCGCCGAGGCGGTCGGGATGTCCCCGAAGGCGTCCAGCCAGGCGCGCAGCGTCTCGACCAGGTGTGACTGGTGCTTGGCGTCGTACGCCGACAGGCGGGCGACGGGGGTGAGCGGTTCGTCGCCGTACAGGGCCACCGAGTCGCGCAGTTCCAGCAGCAGCGTGTCGATGTAGACGTCGCCGATCGCAGCGACCCGCCTGCCGGTGCGCCCGTTCAGCAGTACCCGCAGGGCCCGGTCCGCGCTGGCCCGTGAACGTCCCAGGGCGGAAGGGTCGGTGGCAAGGGAGCCGATGCCGATCACCGCCCCCGTCCGCCGGCCCGTGCGCTCCATGAAGTTCCCCGCGATCTGCTCGGCCCGCTGCCTTCCCGCCTCCGGGTTTCCGGGCACCGGGACGATGGCGTAGGCGACATCTCCCAGGAGAGCGAGAGCGGAACGCGGCTGCACCGCGTTCAAGTGGATGCCCAGGGCACTGGTGAGCCGCTGCCGTTCCGCCGCGACCTGCGCATGGTCCCCGGCCTGGGAGGTAAGCCCCATGGCCATCACCACGGTGGGCTCGTTCCCGAACCCGAGCCGGTCCAGAGCGTGGGCTGCCCCCGCGCCGCCCTCCAGCACGGTGCTCACCAGGTCGGCCCGCAGCCTGTTCTGCGCGTCCGCACCCGCCCGGTACCGCAGCAGGTGCAGGGCTACGAGTTTCGCCGCGTCCTGGAACGCCTGCTCCCGGTCGGGCGTCAACGGCTCGCGCACCGCGGCCCACACCGATCCCAGGAACTCGTCTCCCGCACGTACCGCTACGGCCACCCGGGGGATCGCGGTCTCCCCCTCCTCGATGGTCGCCGGCGCGATGTGCACCGGCCGGTCGCTGCGGTACAGCTCGCCGAAGACGCCCCGGCTCTCCAGAATCCGCAAGTACCCGTTCGGCACCTGACGCGCCAGGATCGTGGCCACCCTCGACTGATCCGCCTCGTCCTGCCGCCCGGAAAAGGCAAGGATCCGCGAACGCCGGTCCTCGATCGTGATGGGTGCGTCCAGCAGCGTCGCCACCGCGTTGGCCAGGGCGAACAGGTCCCCCGACGGCACGCCGCCCAGAGTCTGCTCACCGGCGTCTCCCACGTCCCCCTCAGTGAGCAACGTCCGCAACAGAGCGGTCAGCTGCGACCAGGAGGCCCCCTGGGTGAGGGCGATCAACGCCACCTCCGACGCGGCCGACACTGCGGCAAGCTCCTCGCTCCGCTCCACCGGGCCCCGCACCACGAGAGCAGCCGCACCATGGGTACCCAACTCGTACAGAAGCCGGGCGATCTCCTCTGCCCCGTAGACGGCGACGCCCAAAACGATCGCCTGGGACGGGTAAGAAACCTCGTCCCCCGGGTCATGAATGACCACACCCCCCACGTCATCGGCCAGCACGGGATCTCCTTGCACGAGGTCCAGCAGGGACGGACCAAGATCTTCAAGCACACGGCTCAGGCTCGTGCGGGGACTCATCGGCATCTCATTGATCACCGCCCCAGGCTAGGGCGACGCCCATGTCCCGAGTTCGTATCCCACGACAGGATTTGCCGTGGAATTCGTGTGAGTGCACCATGCGGTGGGCGTTCCTGGGCCTCACGTGGTTGTCAGAGCCCCCCACACGACTGCGGACACCGGTCGTACCGTTCGCGTTTCCCCTTCTCGGGACCGTCCCGCGAACGGCACCGTTCCCCGCCTGCTTCCTGGTGGGCCTTGGCCCAGGTGTGCCGTGTGGCCCGTGACATACCGGGGTGCGGGGCGGCCTTCATGACCACGCCTGCCGCGGCGTGTGACAGGGCTTCCTCCGGCGTGTGATGAAGCGATGACAAGCTACCTGCCCAGCTGTTTCATCGGTTCTGCTGGAACACATGAACAACAACGAGACCACCTCTTCCAGCCTGCGCCGACGGACCGTTCGGCTCGCCACCCAGGTCGCATTGATCGCTGTTGTCGGCGTTCTCGGAATCACCGCTTGCGGGAGTGCCGACACCCCCAAGAGCTCCGCGGGCGCAGACGCGGGGAAGTCGGACGCGGCCGGTCCTGCGGCGGAGAAGGGTGGGAAGCCCGCCAAGCTGCTGTGGATGGGCGATTCCATCGGCGAGGCCCAGGCCCCGGCGCTCGGTGCGGCAATGAAGGCCGACGGCGTCGGGTTCAAGTCGATGGCGGCCGCGGGCGGGGGCGGGGTCATCGGTGAGATCGCCGCGCCCACCTGGGAGAGCCTTCCCAAGGAGCTGAGCTCCTTCAAGCCGGACGTCGTCGCCTACCAGATCACCACGTACGACTGGGGCACACCGGCCGAGCAGAAGGCCGGCTACGAGAAATTGGCCAAGACGGTGAACGACGCGGGCGCCGAACTCGTTCTCGTCTCCGCACCGCCCTTCAAGATCGACGAGTTCTACAAGGCCAACGAGGCGGCGATTAAGACCGCGCCGAAGTCAGCTCAGGACGTCGCCGCCAAGAACCCGGACAAGGTCCACTTCCTCGACGCCTCCTCCCTGTGGGGCACCGACAGCGCAGGGGCGAAGGCTCAGCGCAGCAAGGACGGCATCCATTCCTGTCAACAGGGCTCGGCCGCGTTCGCCCAGTGGTTCGACAAGGAACTGGGCAAGCAGTACGCCTACACGCCCGCCCCCGCCGCCGATTGGGCCACAGGTCCCTGGACGGGCGACAAGGTGTACGGGCCGCTGGACTGCAAGTAGTCCCGGCCCACCCTTCGCCCCGACCCGCCCTTCACCCCACCCCGCGCGCCGCGCCGCGCCGCCTGCACCGTCCTCGTACGCCTGACGGGCGGCGGCCGGCTCTCGCCTCGATGTCCCGTCCCGGCGCGGCCCCCGCCTCCCGGAAAGAACCCATATGCCCGCCCAGACCACTCCGCCCTCCCGGCACTCACTGCCGCCCGCCGCTCTGCCCCCCGCCGCCCGGCATGCCGCCCGCACCGCAGAGGGGGCAGCGGCGGTGCCCGCTCCTGTCAAGCGGCACATCTCGCCCCTGGACGGGCTGCGCGGGGTGGCCGTCCTCGGTGTCCTGTTCTTTCACGCAGGCCACTTCTCCGGAGGCTTCCTCGGCGTCGACCTGTTCTTCGTGCTGTCCGGGTTCCTGATCACCGGACTCCTGCTCAAGGAGACGGCGGCCCGCGACGGCCGCATCGACCTCCTCGCCTTCTGGGGACGGCGCGCCCGGCGTCTGCTGCCCGCACTCGCCGTCACCCTCGCCGGAACCCTGGTCCTGGTGTGGGTCGTTGGGCCGCCCGTCCTGCTGGGTTACACCCGCGAGGACATGCCCTGGGTGCTGGCCAACCTCGCCAACTGGCACTTCATCGCCGACCAGATCGGCTACTGGGACGCGGCAGACACCCGCGTCTTCAGTCACCTGTGGAGCATCGCCGTCGAGGAGCAGTTCTACCTGCTGTGGCCGCCTGTGCTGTGCCTGGTGACCCGTGGCCGTCACGCGGGCCGCAACGTCGCCGTGGTGGCCGCAGCGGGCGCCGTCGCCTCTCTGCTGCTGATGATCGCCCTCCTCGACCCGGTGGACACCACGCGTGTTTATGAAGGCACCGATACCCGCGCCTTCTCACTGCTGTTGGGTGCCCTCATGGCCTCTCCCCCGGCGACCCGGCTGTTGGCTCGGCTCAGTACAAAGGCCGCCGGTTGGGCCGGTCTGGGTCTGGCGTGCGGGATCGGCGCGTACTGGCTGCTGGCCGACGGGCAGCAGTCGCCTTCCCTCTTCCAGGGCGGCCTCTTCGCCCATGCACTGGCTGCCGCCCTGCTCATCGGCTGCGTCGCCCACGCCCCGGGCACCCCGCTGGGGCGTGTCCTGGGGAGCAGCCCGCTGCGCTGGGCAGGCTTGATCTCGTACAGCCTCTATCTGTGGCACTGGCCGGTGTATCTGTTGCTGAGCGAAGAGCGCCTGGGGCTGGCGGGTGGGAGCCGCACCGCTGTGGTGGTGGCCGTATCCGGGGCTGTTGCCGTGCTGTCCAAGGTGCTGGTGGAGGACCCGGTCCGCTTCCGTGCCCGCTGGGCCACGGGCCGGACCGGTGCGGCGGCCCTCGCGGTGACGCTCGCCGCGCTGGTGGTGCTCTGGGCGGTCGTGCCCCAGCCTCGGGCGGGCGCCGGGTCCGTCGACCTCTCTCAGCTCACCGACGGCTGAACCGGCCCCACCGTTGGTGATCGAGTGGGATGATCGGCTGAATCCGCGGGGCGAGAGGGGTGGGGGCGAGGTGACGAGCGGGGACTTCAGCGTGGGGGGCTGCCTGCTGCACGAGCGGCTGTCGGCAGGTCTGGCCGCCTACACCGACCTGGTGCTCGGCGAGGTCACCGTGCGGGTTCCGGCGTACGGTCTGCTGCCGGGGGAGGAACTCGGCGGCGACATCCGGCGGGTGATCGAACAGACACTGCGGTCGTTCATCGACGTCCTGCGGACGAAGGAACTTCCCTCCCGCGACGAGCTGGTGTTTCTGCGGGAGTCGGCCGCACGTCGTGCCGAGGAGGGCATCCCGATCGATGTGGTGCTGACCGCGTACCACGTGGGCATGCAGGTGGTGTGGGAATCTCTCACCCCTCATGTACGGCCGGAAGAGGTCACGGACGTGCTGGCCGCCAACGCCCTGGTCCTGCGCTACCTGGAGCTCGTCGCGCCCGCCGTGGGGGCCGGCTACCTCGATGCCCGGCAGACGGTGTTCGACGACGAGCACTCCGCACGCTGCGCCCTGCTGTCCGCCCTGCTCGAGGGCGAGCCGGCCGACGCGGCGGCGACCCGGGCGGGACTGTCGCTGCCGCCCGGCTTCCTTGTGCTTGCCCTCGCGGTGGGGACCCACCCCGACGAGCGGGCGGACGGGGTGGACGGGGCGGTGGCGGGCCGCCGCAAACTCCGGCGTCTGCGCATGGAGTTGGAACGGCATTTCCGCGGTCCGGTGCTGTCCTCGCTCACCGCGGACGGCGGCATCGCCCTGTTGCCGACCGAGGCAAGCACCACCGCCCCGACCGTGGGCGAGTGGTCCCGCCTGGGGCGGATGGTGGCCGACCTCGGACGGGCAGCCGGAGCGGAGGTCACCGTGGGGGCCGTGGCGGCCGAGCCTGCCGCTGTTGCGCGGGCTGCGGTCACGGCCCGCGAGGTGCTGGAAGTCGCGCAGCTCCACGGTCGCCCGCCCGGCCTCCACCGGCTGGAGGACGTACTGCTGGAGTTCCAGCTGTCCCGCCCCAGCGAGGCCCTCGGCCCCCTCGCGAACCTTCTCGCCCCGATCGGTGACGACCCGGAACTGCTGCGGACGCTGGAGACGTACCTGCGCAGTGCAGGGCGGCGGCCCACGGCCGCCGCCCTCCACGTCCACCCCAATACGGTGGACTACCGACTGCGCAAGATCGCGGACTTGACCGGTGCTGACCCGCTGAGGATCGCCGACGTCGCGTTGCTCCGTGCGGCCCTCACGGCCCGTACGGCCCGCTCGGCCGCCGCGCGCCGGGGCCGGTCATCCGCCGAAGACCGGCCAGACCGGGGCTGAGCAGTCCGGGGCGCGCGCGGTGCCGGGATCGAGCGCGTTCAGCACCTCGCGCAAGGCCACGTGGTCGAAGGCCAGCGCGAGGTGGTCGCTGAAGTCGTTGGCGCACCGGCTCTGAACGGTGATGTTGCGGGCGCCGGGCCCGTCGAGGAACTGCGAGGTGTACGGGGTGACCACGGGGTCGTACTGGGTGGCGAGGGTGGTGTAGCGCACGCCGGGCACCGTGTCGGGCAGGGAGTTGAGGGTGTTGATGAAGTCCGAACCGCGCAGCTGCTGGCGGGCGGCCGGATCGAGGGCGGAGGCGAGACCGTCGAGGGCGGGGAAGATGCGGAACAGGGCTCTGATGCCCCTGTCGAACCCCAGGGCCGTCGAGCCATGGCTGGTGGGGGCCAGGCCCACCAGGCTGTCCACCTTCGGTGCCCCGCCGAGAAACTTGACGTAGTACTGGGCCAGGGTGCCGCCCTGCGAGTGGCCCACCAGATCGACCTCGCGGGCACCGGTGACGGCCAGAACGCGGTCGACGAAGGCGGCCAGTTCCCTGCCCGAAGTGGGGATGTCCCCGGTGCCGCCCACCTGGCCTGCCTTGAGGCCTCCGTAGTTGAGGGCGAAGACGCAGTACCCGTTGTTCTTGAGCAGCGGGGACAGGGTGTTCCAGTTGATGGCCATGTTCACGTGCGTGCCGTGCAGCAGGACGACCGGGCGGGGGCGGACCGTGCTGCGGCAGGTGAAGTCGTTGGCACCGGGAGGGGAAGCGCCGGGGCTGGCGAGCGACGCGGTCACCCCCGGCACGGAGTGGTAGACCACCGGCAGTGCGCGCTGTGCCCGGTCACCGCGTTCGCCGGCGACGGCGGGGGCGGCAGCGCTTCCGGCGAGCGCGGCCAGGACGAGGAGCAGGAGGGCGACGAGGCGGGCGGGGACGTGTGCGCGGGCGGACGGGACGCGTCGGCCATTCATCGGGCTGCCGCCGCGACCGCGTTACCGACGACGGCCATGCCCTGGGCGTTCGGGTGCAGAGGTGCGGCCGCGTGGGAGGGGATCAGCCCTTCCAGGTAGCGGTCCTTGGGCGGGGCGCAGATGTCGTGCCCGACCGTGAGGGCCGCGACGTCGACGAACCGTGCGCCGTGCAGGTGTGCCTGTTCCCTGGCAGCATTGCTGATCTTGATCATGACGCCCTGGAGGTAGTTCGCGTCGCGCGCCCAGACGGGCTGGACGGGGTGGCAGCCGCCCTCTCGGATGTACGTGCCGTAGCCGGTGACGATGACCGTGGCGTGCGGGGATCGCCGCTTGATCTCCTTCAGCGCTGTTGCGAAGGCGGGAGCCCATGCCCTAACCGACTCGTCCAGCTTGTCTTTGCCGCCGGAGGTCAACCGGTCGGCGCAAGAGCGTCCGAAGGGCTCGGGGAGGACGTTGACGCAGCCGAGTGCCTCCTGGAAGAGGCCGATGTCATTCGCACCGACAGTGACTGATACCAAATCCGTTCCGGGCCGCAGAGCGTCGAACTGCGGTGCCAGCAGACCGAGCCGCCGTCCGGTGAAGTCCTTCGTCGTGGCCCCGGAGCAGCTCACGTCGGTGAGCCGTGCGCCGAGCGCCTTCGCTGCGAGGGCCGGGTAGTTGCGGTGCGAGCGCAGGCACAGCAGGTTGATGTCCTGCTGGGGGATCAGTGGTCCGGCCGCCGCCGAATCGCCCAGTGCGACGTAGTGCGGGGGTTCTGGGGCAGCGGCCTGGGCCGGGGTGGACATGACGGCCGCGACCGCCGCGGCGATCGCGACCCAGCCTGTCCTGAATCGTCCGGGGAATCTCACGCCGACCTCCGTCATCGTTGACCGTCCGAAGTACCGCGCCTCACATCCTGGGGGACCGGCGAGGAAACGGAGGCGCAACGTACTCCAGAGTCGGTGCCGCGCTTTTGTGATATGTCACAAGGCCCTTGAGGGGGGCGTGCCTCTTGGCGCGGCTCGACTCGCCGATACTCCGCAGCGCCGCGGGCGCCTGTGCCGTGCCCCCTTTGCCCAGCCGCCCTATCGTGCTTTGCTCAGCCGCCCTGCGGAAAGCTGAAGGTGTACCCCTGTGCGGTGAACCACGGCAGCAGTTCCTCCAGCGCGCTCATCGTCTGAGCGCGGTGGCCGCCGCCGTCGTGCAGGAGCACGGTCAGTCCTTTGGACAGCTGGTTCTTGACCGCGCGGACGATGACGTCGGCGCCGGGCTGCCGGTAGTCGCCGGGGTCGACGTTCCAGCCCAGGCTGCGCATCCCGTGCGCGGCGGCTATCCGGCGGCTCTCCGGGGTGAAGGCGCCGCCCGGGGCCCGGTAGTACCAAAGGCGCGCACCCCCGGAGGCATGGTCGATCATCCGCTTCGCGCCCAGGATTTCCTTCTCCTGGTAGGCGACCGGCCGGTGGTCCATCGCCGTGTCGTGGCTGACGGAGTGGTCGCACAGGCGGTGCCCCTCGGCGACGATACGCCGGACGAGGTCGGGGTGGGCTGCCGCGTTCGGGCCAGTGACGCAGAAGACCGCTTTCGCGCCGTGCTTCTTGAGCAGGTCCAGGGCGAGTGGGGTCCACCGCGGGTCCGGTCCGTCGTCGAGGGTGAGGTTCACCGTGCGCCCGGCGTCCTCCGAGTCCCGCACGATCGCCATGTCGACCGTGGGCGCCGGCAGACCGGTGGTCGCTTGCGGCCCCTGTACGGCGGGGGGCGTGGTCCCGGAGGAGAAGAAGAGGCCGCAGGCCGCCGTTACCGACAGGGCCGCGGCCGCAGCGGCCGTCACCCGCCGCCGGACAGGACGGGGAGCAGTGGGGGTGGCGGGCGCGGAGGAGGGCGGTGTGGGGTTCATACGTCCCACCCCACCCAGCGCCTCCTCGGTCCGGGAGGGCCGTCATCGTTTCGTCACAGTACGGGGGAATCTGCGTCATATGCTTCGAGCACCCTGGTGGCACAAGCGCCCCCGCGCTCACCCGTCCCCACCCGATCACCCTCCTCCCGCCGGAAGGGCGCACCACCCATGGCACGAGTCCTGCTCATCGAAGACGACCCCGCAGTGCAGAAGGGCGTCGCCCTCGCCCTGAAGCGGCGCGGCCACGACACCGAGGTCGCGGGCAGCGGGGAGACGGGGCTGCTTGCCCTGGACCGGTACCGGCCCGACCTCGTGCTCCTTGACCTGATGCTGCCGAAGATGAGCGGCCTCGAAGTGTGCCGCCGGATCCGGGAGAACAGTCAGGTCCCGATCATCATCCTCTCCGCGCGCGGCGACGAACTCGACATGATCGTCGGCCTGGAAGCGGGCGCGGACGACTACGTCGTGAAGCCCGCGAGCGGAGAAATCCTCGAAGCCCGCATGAAGGCGGTGCTGCGCCGCGTCGCCCCCGCACAGGAGAGGGGCGTTCCCTCCTTGGGCGTGGAGGAGTTCGCGGGCCTCACCGTGGACCGCACCTCCCTGCTCGTCACCAAGCACGGCAGCGAACTCACCCTGGCACCCTCGGAGTTGAAGCTCCTGTTGTTCCTGAGCTCCGCTCCGGGCCAGGTCTACAGCCGCCAGCAGCTCCTGGAACAGGTCTGGGAGCACTCCTTCTACGGAGACGTACGCCTCGTCGACGCCTGCGTGATGCGGCTGCGCGGCAAGATCGAGGACGACCCCCGCCGTCCCGTCTACGTCCAGACGGTGCGCGGGTTCGGCTACCGCTTCGGGCCCTTGTCGTGACGCCCCGCACTCCCGGTGCTCCTCGCCCGGTCGCTGCCCCGGTCCCCGGGCACCGCTGGCTCCGCGTTCCGCGCGGCCTGCGGGTACGTCTGGTGGCCGCCTTCCTGCTGGCCGCCGCCTTCGGCGCGCTCCTCACCGCCGGCCTCACCTTCTTCGAGGCCCGCTCGGCGATCCTGCAGCGCACCCAGGACACCGCCGTGGACGACCTGCGCAACCAGCTCGACTCCCTCGCCCCCGACCTCGCCTTCCCCCCGGCAGCCGAAACCCTGCGCAGCCTCACCCTCCAGCTCGACCGGGCGGGCGGCTCCCGCCTCTGGCAGACCTCCGCCGCTTACCAGCAGGGTCAACTCGTCTCGGCCGCCCCGGGGCCACCGGTGCCCGACGGCCTGCGCCGCGAGGTCGAGACCAGCGGGAGGGCGGCCTACCAGCGCATCGAGCGGGAGGGCCGGCCCTGGCTGGCCCTCGGCATGCCCGTCGCCTACGCGCAGAGCCCGGCCCGTACCGGCGGCCCGCAGCAGCGCGCCGGCCGGCTCTCCGGTCTGACCGTGTACGTCTCCTTCCCCCTCGACGAGGACCAGGCCGACATCAGCGCCCTGGTCACCGCCGCACAGGCCGCAGCGGTTCCCGCGCTCGCCCTCGCCCTGGTCCCCGCCCTGTACGCCGCCGCCCGCATCCTGCGCCCCGTACGCCGACTGCAAGGCGGCGCCGAGCGCATCGCCGCAGGAGATCTCGACACGCGACTCGACGTCACAGGTCACGATGAACTCGCTTCCCTCACGCGCTCGTTCAACACCATGGCCGAAACCCTGGAGCGAGACGACGCCGAACTGCGCCGCATGGAGGCCGGGGCCCGCCGGTTCGCCTCCGACGTCGCCCACGAACTGCGCACCCCGCTCGCCGCCATGGCCGCCGTCACCGAAGTCCTGGACGAGGACGCCGACTCGGGCGTCCTGCCCGAGGACACCGCCGACGCCGTACGCCTGATCAGCACGGAAACCCGCACCCTGGCCCGCATGGTCGACGACCTCATGGAAGTCTCCCGCTTCGACGCCAACGCCGCACCGCTTCATCCGGAGGACACGGACCTGCGCACCCTCGTGGCCAAGACCCTGCAGACCCGGGGCTGGGCCGACGACCCCCGCGTCCGCACCGACCTCGAAGGACCGCTTCCCGTACGGGTCGACCCACGCCGCATCGACGTGATCCTGGGCAACCTCATCGGCAACGCGCTGCGCCACGGGAGCCCCCCGGTCACCCTCGCCGCCCATGCCCACGAAGGACACACCGTCGTCACCGTCACCGACCACGGCCCCGGTATCCCCGACGACGTACTCCCCCACGTCTTCGAACGCTTCTACAAGGCCGACACCGCACGCACCCGTTCCGAAGGCAGCGGCCTCGGCCTCGCCATCGCCCACGAGAACGCACTCCTGCACGACGCCACCCTCACCGCCGCCAACGCCCCACACGGCGGAGCGGCCTTTACTCTCACGCTGCCCCCCGCACCGCTGGAACAGCCATGACACACGGCCACCGCCCCGACCGCTCGCTTCACCAGACCCTCAGGGGGCTGCGGGCCGCAGCAAGCACCGTCGTCGTTCTGGCCGCCACGGCCATGGGATGCGGCATCGACACGACCGGGCCCGTCGACGCCGGCGGCCCCGCCTCGGGCGTTCCGCAACCGGGCACCGAAGCCCGCTCCGTACGCCTCTACTTCTCCGGCCCCTACGGCATCCGCGCCGCGACCCGGCCGACCGATCGCCCGCTGAGCCCACAACACGCACTCGACCTCCTCCTGGAGGGCCCCACCCCCGCCGAACGCCAGCGCGGCCTCGTCAACCAGGTCCCGCCCATGGGCGGACAGCTCACCGCGAACGCCACCACCGACGCCGTGGACGTCTTCGTCCCCGCGTCGGTCGGCTCGGGCGACCTCGACGTCGCCGCCATCAGCCAGATCGCGTGCACAGCCGCCCACGCACAGGTCCCCGGCGAAAAAGGGCCCGCACAGATCGACATCCGCATCCACGAGAACCTCGTCCGCTCCCCCACCCCCTGGACCCTCCGCTGCGGCCCGAACAACAACGCAGTGCCCGTCACCGACTGAACCCTCGCCTCCAGGCCCCGTCAGGAACAACCGATGACCGCGTACGACGAGTCGCCCGTCCACGAGCCGGTGGCCCACTGCTCGGCCGGGGCGAGCGCGAACCCGTACCGCTCTCCCAGCTGCTTGCCGAACCACTGGGCGAAAGTAGCGGCCGCCTGCTGGCAGTTGTGGATGCCGTCCCTGCTGCGCTGCGCCATCGCCCCGTCGGGGTCAGTGCCCCACACCTGCGAGGAATCGACGAAGTGGACCTTGCCGGGGTGATTCCTGGCGACCTCCCTCGCCGCGTCGGGCGCGGTCTTCAGTTCCACCGCGTGCGGCTTCTGGATCTCGTTGTGCTTGATCGGCGGGGTGGAGACGATGACGAGCTCGCCACCCACGTCTGCGACTGCCTTCGCCAGACGCTCGTACGCCGCACGCTGCTGCTCCCGGGGGCCCCAGTCGAACGCCGTGATCTGGTAGGCGAACACCTCCGGTCGAACGGACTTGAGCTTCCCGGGGAGCATCCTCCAGGTCTCCCCGGCATCCTTACCGGTCACGTTCCCACTGGCGGTCGCAGCCAACGACATGAACTCACCACCACTCGCACGGAGAGCCGCCCCGAGCGCCGGCGCCTCGGCCTCCGCAATGGAATCGCCCATCCACATCACCTTGGGCACTTTCCCAACACCAGCCTCGCTGCCCGCCGACGCTCCGGGACTCGGCGTCTTCCTGACGCCGCCGCTACCGGCCTCCTGAGCGGCACCTCCCCCGCCGCAGGCTGCGAGGCCGAACATCCCGACGGAGGCGAGGGCGAGGACGGAGCCAGTACGGAGGTTACGGCTGAGCTCGCGGGAGTACGCAAAGAGGTTCATGCCACCCAGCGAAACGCGTAAACCGGCTACGGCTGCACCTGATCATTATCCCGTCATCAGCCGAGAGAACTGCCGTCACTGGTGACTGACTGCCCGGTCAAGCGCGCCGCAGAGCAAGGGCGCCTCTCCCGCCGGCCAAGCGGGCCGACAGGCTCAGCGAAGAGCGTCCAGCAGAGCTCAACGTACTCGCCATGCGGTGTGCTACGACAACAAGGCACGTGAAGAGCAGTCGCGGTGTGGTCGTAGGCCATGTGCGCGATCCGTGTGCGGTTCGACGACGGCACGACCGAGGAAGTCCTGCCCGTCCTGTGGTCCATGCTCCCTGACACAAAGCGGGACGCGGACCCGGTGCGACTGGAGGAAGCCTGTGAGTCGCCGAGGTCTGGCGCCGCCTCGCGCGCCGGGTACACCGAGCAGTGGGCACGGAAGCAGACCGGGCGCAGCAGGCGCGCGGCCCGCCCGGAGAGGAAATGGTCAGCGACCGGTCTGTGGAGGCGGTACATCGGGGCACGGCTGGTTGTGCCGAGTGGCCCCAGCGGTGAGGTGGGGCGCGTCAGGTGTCCAGGCGGCGCTCGGTGAGCCAGATGACTCTTGGTCGCCCGTCCACCAGCTACCGCACCCCGGGCCGGGAGGGTGGACAGTCACCCCCGGACGGGGCGCACGACGGCGCACGACAGGGTGCCGGAGGCGGTCGGCGGGGCGCGCACAGTATGTGATTGTCATGGGCACTGCTTCGAGATATTTCGTGCGCCCCTGTTCGAGGGGTGTGCCGGGCGGGGCGGCGGAAAGGTTCCAGGATGTTCGGGAGGGGCTGTTCCTGCCGGCGGGCTCGGTGACTTCATGGGTCAGGTGTATGCCCGGAAAGGGCGACCCGGGTGACGGCACAGGCGGCGACCATCCTGCTAGCGGTCGCCGGGGCCCAAGGAGTGTTCGGTCCCTGGTGCTGGAGCTGCTGCTCTGGGCGCGGTCACTCCTGTCGTGCGGCTTTGTCAATGTATGCGGAGGTAGAGATGGGCAGCACGTTGGCGACCGCGCCGGGCTCGTTGCCGTGGGTCGGCCACGCCGTTGCGATAGTGAGGGACAGGTTCCGATTCCTCAGGTCCCTTCCGGACCACGGGGATCTTGTGTGGATCCGGATCGGCCCCTGGAAGGCTCTGGTGGTGACGACTGATGCACTGAGTGCGCAGGTGCTGCGTGATGACCGCACCTTCGACAAGGGCGGTCCGCTGTACGACCGGATCAGGGAGACGGGCGGCAACGGGCTCGCCAGCTGTCCATACGACGATCACCGGCGCCAGCGTCGGCTGGTACAGCCGTGCTTCCAGGCTGACCGGATCCCGGGCTACGTTCCCGTGATGCGGCGTCAGGCAGTGCAGATGGTGGATTCCTGGCGTGAGGGCAGTCCCGTGGATGTGCTGGTGGACATGAGGGTGATGGCTGCCCGCACGGCCCTTGCCACGATGTTCTCCGGTGCGCCGACAGACTCGGTTCTGGACACCTTGGTTAAGGAGGTCGATACCGTGCTGTCCGGCATAGTACGCCGGGCCCTCATGCCCGAGTGGCTGGCCGGGTTTCCCACCCCGGGCAACCGGAGCTACCGCAGAGCACAGGCCAGGACGCGAGAGACTGTTGCCGGACTGGTGGCCGGGTACCGGCGGCAGGAGTCCGATCGCGGTGACTTGATGTCCGCCCTCGTGGCGACGCGTGATCCGGAGAACGGCAACAAGGGCCTCTGCAAGAGCGAACTCCAGGATCAGGTGCTCACTTTCCTGGTGGCCGGCACGGAGACGACCGCCAGCACTCTGAGCTGGGCGCTGCACCTGGTTGCCCAGCATCCCCATGTCGATGCACAGTTGTACGAAGAGGCAGCCAAGTTTCTGGGTAGGGAGGGCGACGCCTGCGCCGACCCCGCCCGCCTTGTGGTGGCACGCAACGTCGTCCTGGAGACCTTACGGCTGTATCCACCGCTGCCGATGCTCACCCGCGTCACGACCCGGGAGACAGAGCTGGGTGGACACACGGTCCCCCAGGGCACCACGGTGATCTTCAGCCCCTACACCGTCCAGCACCGGCCAGGGCTCTACGCGGATCCGGAAGCCTTCCTGCCTGAGCGCTGGGCCGACTGCGCCCCTGGCTTCCGGCCCCCACGCGGACCCTTCGTTGCCTTCGGCGGCGGAGCGCGCAAGTGCATCGGCGACACCTTCGCCCTCACCCATGCCACCCTGGCCCTGTCCTCGATCGCCGCACGGTGGCGCCTGCACGCGTTGACCGACCGCACGCCGAAACCCGCAACGAGCATGACCATGAGTCCCAGCCGTCTGCGTCTCCTGCCCGAGAAGCGGCACCCACTCACGGTCCCGGTCCACGGCCCCCCTGCCGGCAGGTAGGAACGAGGGTGCCGCACGGCCCACCCATGTTCGCCGCACCTGCGCAACGGTGTGCGAGAGGGAGTTGCTGATGGGCGTTCATCCTCTGGAGACCAACCCGTTCGATCCGGCCGGCATTCCCTCTCAAGTCGACACCGTCCTCGGGGAATTCCTCGCCTCCAAAGCCAAGCACGCGTCGGGCGCCTGGATGCCGACTGAGATCACCGACGTCCTGCGAAGCTTCATGCTCACCGGGGGCAAGCGTCTGCGACCGGCGTTGTGCATCGCCGGCTGGTACGCAGCGGGCGGCCCCGGCGATGCCGCGCCGATACTGAGGGTGGCGGCCTCGCTGGAGATGTTCCATGCCTTCTGCCTCATCCACGACGACATCATGGACCACAGCGCTGTCCGCCGCGGCCGGCCCACCGTCCACCGCACCCTGGCCGCCAACCACAGGCACAACCGGAGCCCCGCGGCTGCCGACGCGCTCGGCACGGGTGCCGCAATTCTCGTCGGCGACCTCGCCCTGGCCTGGTCGGACGAGCTGATCCACACCGCAAACCTCACATCAGCCCAGCTGACAGACATCCTGCCGCTGATCGACACCATGCGCACCGAGGTCATGTACGGGCAGTACCTCGACCTGACGACTACGGGACAGCCCACTGCCGACCCCGAACGCGCGCTGACAATCGCCCTGTACAAAACCGCCAAGTACACCGTCGAACGCCCCCTCCACATCGGCGCGGCTCTCGCTGGAGCCGATGAAGCGCTGCGCATCGCATTGAGCGCCTACGCCCTGCCAGTCGGAGAAGCCTTCCAGCTGCGCGACGACCTCCTCGGTGTATACGGCCACCCGGCACGCACCGGCAAGCCCAGGACGGACGATCTGCGTGAGGGCAAGCACACCGCACTCATCGCGCTCGCGCTGCGGCAGGCCGATGAAGCGCAGGGAAGGCTTCTTCGCGAGTTGCTGGGGAACCCGGCTCTCGAAGAGGACGGGGCGAACCGCCTCCGCCGCGTACTGACGGCCACAGGTGCCCCTGCGGCGGTGGAGCACCTCATCCAAGCGCGGTGCAAACAGGCTGAACAGGCCCTGCAACGAGCTGCTTTCCCCACTGACGTTGCACGGGTGCTACGCGAACTCGCACGTCGAGCGACCGCAAGGACAGCTTGATCATGCAGTCTTTGCCTCGCGTGGACGTCGAACACCACAACGGACTACAGGAGCAGAAACCGTGAGTGAAGACGCACACGGACAGCAGGACGGTACTGCGGCCGGGGAAGCCTACGGCCTTCCGTTCCCGCCCCGCTTCAACCCTCACCACGAGACGGTCCTTCCCCTCCATCTCCGGTGGATGCGCGAACGCGGACTCGTCACGCACGAGACCCTGGACTACTACCGCAGCTCCGCCTATCCGGGCCTCGTTGCACACGTCTTTCCGCACGCCGCACCCGACACCATGGAAGTGCTCTCGCAATTCATGGGGTGGATCGCTTTCTACGACGATCAGTTCGACGGCCCTGACGGCCGCGACCGGGACCGGGCCGCCGCCTTGATCCAAGGATGTCTGCAGGTCATGGACAGCCACCCCGCACCCGCCCCGGTGACCCGCCCCCTCGACCGGGCCTTCACCGAGATCTGGGCAGCGATGGTGGCCAACCGCTCCGCGCGGTGGCAGGAGCGGTTCAGGGAACACTGGCGCGCCTACCTCTGCGCGTACGTACACGAGGCGTCCATCCGCAGCCAGGGACTTGTGCAAAGTCTGGAGGAATACGACCAGCACCGCACCACGGCAGGTGCGATCCTGCTGTCCTTCGACCTCATCGAAGTGGCCGGCGGCTACGAACTGCCGTCCGCGCTCTACGACACGCCCCCACTCACGACGATGCGCAGCGACGCCGGCTACGTCATCTGCCTCGCCAACGACCTTGCCTCCCTTGCCCGGGAAAGCGACCTCGAGGAAGTCGTGGACAACAGGGTGCTCCTCCTCGAACACCACTACGGCATGACCCGGAACCAGGCGGTCTCGGAAGTCGAGGACCTCATCCGCACGTATGTGAACAGCTTCACCACCCAGACCCTCCGGCTGCGCCAGAGCCCCGCCTACACAACTGCCACAGCCCAAGCGCGACATGACACCGAACGCTTCATCCAGGGCATGGGCGACTGGATGCGCGGCAACTTCGACTGGCAGGCACGCACCGCGCGCTACCACGGCCGTTGGCAAGTCCTCGAACCGGGCAGGGAGAGCGGCTGAGCTTGCGCCCCTACACCTACTCACCGTAACCCTGCCCGTCAGCACCCGGTCGGGCTCCCTCGCGGCGCACCCAGCTCAGTTCAGGCAGACCGCGAGCACCTGAAGCACACACTCAGGTGCGAACAACCCGCGCGCGAGGACGACGGACCCGCTCTGCGGCACCAGGACGGCGGTGGGCGTGGGCCGGGACAGGGACGCCGGAGCCGAGCCCAACGAACGGCAGTCGGTCGAGCCCGCGGGGTCCTGGGATGGGTGTCCAGGGGCGGGGCCCCGGAGGCGAGCGCGGTGTGCCTGTCGCCGTGCCGCCGGACATCGACTCTCCGCAGGCCGAGTAGCGAAGGTCCTTGGAGCGGTCATGATTGAAGCCCGCGCAGACTCCCTTGCGAGGACCGGGAGTTGGAAGGACGTCGAAGTCGACGAGGACCGTGGTTCGGAGGGCCGGGAGCAACGGGGCGAGGCGCAGGGCCCGCGTGGGAGTTGCAGAAGTTCGCCACGCCGCGGGATCCGGCAGAGGGCGCGCGGTTCGTAGCGCCCAGGGTGCTGCACGCGGAGACCGATGAGTGGCAGTCCGGCTCGCGGCCGCGGTGCGGTACGCGAAGAACGGCGAGCTGAAGGTCCCCTACGACCACGTCACCCCGGGGAGTGGACACCGGGCGGGTTCCCGCTGGGGACGTGGCTCAAGAAACAGCGCAACCCGTACCGGGCCGGAGACCTGACGTCCGAGCGTGCGGAGCTGGAGGATCTCGGGATGGTACGGGCGCACCAGGGCCACGCCTTCGAAGAAGGACTCACTGCGGCCCGGCGCTGGGCTGCCAAGCACGGGCACTTCCTCCCTCCGGCCACCGCCGTCTGAAACGGGTACCCCGTAGGGACGTGGGCGAAGAACCAGCGCACCGCCGCCCGGATCGAAGACGCGCGCAGGACAGGCGGAGCAGCGCGAGGGTGAGCTGGCCGAGGGCGCGGCCGCGGGTGGGCTGTCGCAAGAGCAGCGAGATGCCCTCGACGAGATCGACCCTGGGTAGGCACCGGCCTGGGACGCCGGTTGGCAGCGCTACCTCCGGCTCGTGCAGAAGCACCTGGAGAACGCGGGCAGCGTGCCGATGGAGGCCGGGGAGGTCGTCGTCCAGGGCGAGGCCCCCCCGCGCTGCGACCTGTACCAGGTCGCAGCGCGTAGTCGTCGGACGGTCTCACCGCGTGACGCGTTGGGCAGTAGGCTCCACGGATATGTCAGGGTGCACGCCCGTCAGGGTCTCCACAGGAGGCAACCCCGCACGCAAGAAGTGGGGTGGGGTGGGTGGGTGATCAGTGACGCCATGGCCCCCGTCCTGCCGCGCCTGAATTGGGACCCTTACCGGCCTTTGTCCGCAGCCTGCCCAGCCCGGCCTCGTTGGCCCCCGTATCGGCGACCTGCAGTGTCGTCCCGTCGATCGCCATCAACCTCAAGCCCAGCCAAAACGCCCCGGGCGTCCGCTCCTCGGCCACCGCTGCTCCGGCATGGAGCAGCAGCTCACGCAGTGGTTCCACCCCCTGGTTCTGACGAGCGCGGAAGACCGCTGCCTTGTCCGGAACCCGCCAGGCACCCCACCCGTCCTCGCGCCGGACCGCCTCGGCCAGCGTCCGCAGGACCTCTCGGTACGGCTCGCCGGAGAACAACGCCCGCGCGAGCACGAAGTACAGCATCAGCCTCGGCGGCAGGAGCCGTACCCGTACCTCGCGCGGCTGGGACTTGGTCAGCACGGCGTCCACGAGCTCCGGCGGAAACACCTCTGTGAGGTCCCCAGCTCAATCCGGTCCACCAGCCGAGCGGTCATCGGACACCTCCCCCTGGTATCTGTTGAACCGCCAAATCACCCCAAAGTCAACGGCATTGTCGTTAAACGACAAGCTCATGAGCGGCGGGCCGACATCACAGCGCGGATACGGGGTTCGTCGTATCGAGGTCACGCCGCCGACCCCGCCCGTTGGCAGGGGACCACCGCGTCCGCGCGGGAAGGCCCCCCATGTCTGATCACCCTGGCAGCCGGTAGCGCCACGGCCCAGGCGGGGGTCCAGGCTCTCGGCCGACCACAAGACGTCTCTATATTCTGGCGCTAGAATATAGGCATGAAGCCAGACCTGTCCGCTGCTGAGCTGACGCTGCTGGGTCTGCTGGTGGAGCAGCCCCGACACGGATACGAACTGGAGACGGTGATCTCCGAGCGCGGGATGCGCGAGTGGACCGAGATCGGGTTCAGCTCGATCTACTACCTGCTGACGAAACTCCGGGAGAAGGGTCTGATCACTCAGACCGGTCCGCCAGGATCCGGGGGCGGCAAAGGACGCAAGGTCTACGCCGCGACCACTGAAGGACACCAGGCCTGCTCAGCGGCAGCCGAGGCGGCGATCGCGGAACTTCACCCGCTCTTCCCGCGCCTCCTGGTGGGGCTGGCCAACCAGCCGGCCATCGATCAGGAGCACCTGCTCGACGCGCTCGACCAGCGCGCGCGTGCCCTCGCCGAGCGCATCGAACACACCCGGCAGGCCGCGTCCAGGGAGCAGGAGGCTCCCGGGTTCGTGGACGCGATCTTCGACTACACCCTCAGCCAGCTCTCGGCCGAGCAGGTCTGGCTCACCCGGTACCGGGCATCGCTGGGCGATGCACATCTTCCAGGAAGAGAGACACCCGTGGCACCGTACGACGTCAAGAGGGAATGCAAAGCGCTCTACGCGCCCAAGAACACCACGTGGGCCGTCGTGGACGTTCCCGAGCAGCAGTTCATCGGCATCGACGGCACCGGCAACCCGAACACCGCCCCCGCTTACACCGCCGCGGTCGAGGCCCTCTACGCGGTCGCTTACACCCTGAAGTTCGCCAGCAAACAGACCGCCGACGGCGACTTCGTCGTCGCCCCGCTGGAAGGACTGTGGTGGGCCGACCGGCCCGAGGCGTTCACCGCCCGCGCGAAGGACACCTGGCACTGGACCATGCTCATCAGCATGCCCTCCTGGATCACCAAGGAGATGACCGAGGACGCCAAGCAGACCGCGCTGGCCAAGAAGGGGCTTCCCGCCATCTCCCAACTGCGGCACCTGACCCTGCACGAAGGCCTCAGCGCCCAGCTGCTGCACATCGGCTCCTACGATGAGGAAGCACCCGTGCTGCACGAACTCCACCACACCTACCTCGACGCCAACGGCCTGCGCGAATCGGGTCTGCACCACGAGATCTACCTCAGCGATCCCCGCAAGAGCGCCCCCGAGAAGATGAAGACCATCCTGCGCCAGCCAGTCGCACCACGATGACCGCACGTCGCCTCCCGCGGCAAGCTCTGGTCGTAGCAGCGCACGTGCGTGGAGTCGGAGGCGACCGCGGGCGAGCCCTGGTCCCACAGTTCGGTACTGCGGGCGGCGAAGGTGGCGTGCGCAGTCTGGACTGCGATGGCGCGAGCGGCCTCCACCGACAGATACCGGCGGCGTACGTATCTCAGTTGCAGTGTCGAGGTGCGCGAGCGCACGAAGCGGCCCGTCGCGGTCAAGGTCGACGGCGGCGGCGCCGACATGGTCTCGTACCCCCCTTTGACCGTCCAAGAGGGGGGCGACCGCGGTACGTCCAGGCCGCGGGGTCGGGGCACTGTGGCCTCGCGTCGCAGGAAACGCAGCACGACGACACATTCCCGAGAAGGGCCATCCTGCGGCCCAGGCGGACCGGCAGCCAAGCCAGGTTGCAGGGCATCAGCCATGAGCCGCCATCGGCGGGCCGCAGCTTCCTCACGACGGCCTCGGTGCTCTGCGCCAGAGCGGCGAGGAGGTCGCCATGCTCTGCCCACGTGCAGTCCGACGACGGCATGACCGAGGAAGTCCTGCCCGTCCTGCGGTCCGTCCTCACCGAGAAGGAGCGGGAGGCATAACCGGTCCGGCTGGAAGAGTTCGTGAACACCTACCGGGAACGGCTGGTGCGGCAGCTGTACGAGAAGTGCGGACGCCAGTCCCCGACGGCCACATACGGGCGACGCGAACTGCTCGCGCATCCGGTGTCGCTGATCGTCCTTGGAACAGCTGGTGGCGGTTCCTTCCCGGTACGCACTGAACGCACGGTGGAACACGGAACTGCCCGACCGGTGGCTCAACGACATCTGCGGCCTGTGGGGCATCGCCGAAGCGCTGTGAGCCGGGGCCTGAAAGCGGTGCGGGAACCGCGGGGTATGCGACGCGCTGGTGTCTACCAGCGCCCCTCTGAACTGCGCGACTTCTGATCACGCGGAGGGGGAAAGCTGTTCGCGTACCCATTCAGGATCGGGGTTGGTGTGTGGCTGGCCCGCTACGACGACGGTCGGCACGGTCTCGTTGCCGTCATTGGCTGCTCTCACCGCTGCCGCCCCTGCCGGGTCGCGCCAGATGTTGACCCAATGCAATTGGTGGGCGCTGCGGCCCAGCCGGATGCGCAGGCGTATGCAGTAAGTGCAGCCCGGCCGCCAATAGACGACCGGCCGACTGTCGGCCGCGCTACGGCAAAGTGCCTCCTGTGCTCCGAGTGACCTCGGGAAGATCAGAGGCGAGTTCACGCCGGCGAGTGCCAGGAACGCCAGCAGGAGGGCTGCGGCTGTGCCGAAGCTCCCGTTCAGGACCTGCCCGGTCGCGACGGCCGAGCCGCTGAGCACAAGAAGCATCGGCAGTATCCAAGCGCGCATCATGGCAGGCAGGCTATCGGTGAGTGGAAAGGCCCTTGAGCTTGGCCGCTCACCTGGGACCACATCGGAGCCCGCTGCCGCAGGCAGTGCACGGCGCACCCTCAGCCGCTGGAATGTGTCGGCCGTCGAGCACCGCGCCGGCCCGAACAGCGGCACCGGGTGCCCGCGCGGGTGGCTTTGGGCGTTCATCCCGTTTTCCCGTTCCCTCGTTTTCCGCGACAGGCGGTTTGTTCATCCCCGTGCCCCGTCTCACCGGCACACCGCTCTGAGCTCCCGGATCAGGGCGCGGACGCAGACGCTGGGGGCCGGCTCCGCGCGCCCCTCGGCGATCTCGCCGGCGGTGCCCGCGCCCAGCTCGCGGACGATGCGCACCTCGGGTTCGATGCCGGGCTGGCGGGAGGTGAGGCGTTCCAGGACGGACGGCAGCAGGTAGAGGGCGGCGCTGTGATATCCGGTTCGTTGTGCAGTAGGCGCCTGCCCCCGAGTCATCGGCACGTCTGTGCCGCCGGAGCAGGAGCAGGGCACTCCCACGGTGGATCCCGTTGCAGGCTACTGACGATCATCCGTGGCGTCCTGCATTCACTCGTCGAGGGCGCTGTACGTCGCCGCCCAGAAGTCCTTCGCCAAACGAGGAAAGTCCTGGCTGTCCTGCGCCGTCTGCGTGAGGAGAATTCCGGTCAGCTCCCGTGCGGGGTCCGCCTGGACCGTGGTACCGAGACCGCCGTCCCAGCCGAACTGGCCCACCGACGCGTGGTCGTGGCGTTGCGTACGGACCCCCATGCCGAAGCCGAAGCCTCCGTGGGTACCGAAGTGCTCGGTGAAGGCGTCCTTCTCGGTCTTCTGGGCGGGAGTGAGGTGATCGGTGGTCATCAGGTCCACCGAAACGCGGGAGAGTATCCGCTCGGATGCCAGTTCCCCTCCGTTCAGGAGCATGTGGTAGAAGGCGTGGAAGTCGTCGGCGGTCGAGACGAGTCCGCTGCCGCCGATCTCGAAGTCGGGTGCCTTGCTGTAGATGCCACCGACGGCCTGGTCCCAGACCACGAGCCCGCCGCTCTCCGGATCGTGGGCGTAACTGGTCGGCAGGCGGTGGATCTTGTCGGCCGGCACGTAGAAGCCGGTGTCCGTCATCCCCAGCGGTGCGAAGACGCGCTCCTGGAGGAAGCCGCCGAAGGACTGGCCGGAAACCCTGGCGACGAGGATGCCGAGAACGTCGGAGCCGGTGTTGTACAGCCAGCGCTCGCCCGGTTGCCGCATCAGCGGCAGCGTGCCGAGACGACGGAGCCACTCATCGGCACCAAAGGCAGGAACCGTACCGTCACTCCCCAGGCCGAGCTCGGTGATCGCACGCTGGATGGGGTACGTACCGGGGGCGGCCAGCACGGCGCCGAAGCCGAAAGTGAAGGTGAGCAGGTCCCGTACGGTGATGGGCCGTTCCGCCGGAACAGTGTCGTCGAGCGGACTGTCAATGCTGCGCAGCACCCGGCGGTCGGCCAGTTCCGGCAGCCACGGGTCGACCGGGTCGTCGAGCCGGAGACGGCCCTCCTCGACAAGGATCATGACAGCGGCTGCCGTGACCGGCTTGGTGGCGGAGGCCATCCGGAAGATCGTGTCCCGGCTCATGGCCGCTCCCCCGCCGGCGGCCTCGCAGTTCCCGAGCGCCTCGACATGACTCACGCCGCGGTGACTGACGAGGGCGACCAACCCCGGTATCGCCCCGGACTCGACGTGCCGCGTGAGGACTTCACGCAGCCGCCGCAGGCCCTTCTCCGACAGGCCGGTGCGCCCGGCGGCTCCGCCTCCCGGGCCCGCCACCCGCGCCCCGCTCGTGGACTTGGCGATGTTCTCTCCCGAATTCGCGTACTTCGACATGATGTCTCTCCCCCTTGGGCGTGTGGAACACCGCTTGACTGCGTACGATGTTCCCTTGATGCGCACACTGTACGCACAGGAGCGCGCTACATACAAGGGTCAGCCGACACGGCGCTGCGCGATGGCAGTTCGGGCGCACCGTCCACGATGCGGCAGCCGTGCGAGAACCTGGTGCCCATGTAGGGCTCTGGGACGCGGAGTTCGCATGCGTTACTGTGCAACGCGTCGCATGGGGCGGGAGCAGGGGGAGCATGGTGTACGAGATACAAGCGTGGAATGTCCGTGGGTACCGAAGTTGGCTCGGAATGGCCCAGACCGGGGCGAAGGCGGTCTCTGTCGCTTGCATTGCGGTCGTAACACTTTCGCTCAGCGGGTGTGGCAGCGGTGACTCGGGAGGTTCGCCGGACGGCAAGACGGCCCCGCCCCAGCCGAGTGCCGAACAGCCTGGTGCCCAGAAGCCCGGTGCCGCAGGCCCGGAAAGCTCGGGCGTGGAGCTGAAGGGCGCGAACGGAGCGGTGCTCACCATCCACTCCGTGCAGCGGTACAAGGGCGGCGTGGTGACCGTCCGCGGTGAGATGCGCAACGACGGCAAGGAGGCGTTGAACACCAGCCACTGGACCGGCGGCAACGATCTGTCACCGAAGAACGGCTACTCCTCCTCGGGCGCCACCCTGGCTGACCTCAAGGGCAAGAAGCGCTACTACCCGCTGCGGGACACCCAGGGCAACTGCCTGTGCAACCAGTTCCACACGGTCTTCCAGCCCGGCGCCAAGGCCCCGGTCTACGTCCAGTTCCCGGCGCCGCCGGAGGGCACGACGGAGGTCGACTTCGCCATGCCGACCTTCGGCACCGCCCCCGTCACGATCACGGTTGCGCCGTGAAGCCGGCCCCCACGGCACGCTCCGCCGCCCGGCTCGCGGCCTGCGTCCTCACTGCCGTGTGCGTGACCGCCCTCGCCGGCCTGCACCCCGCCCCTGCGGCCCGTGCCGATCCCTCCCCCAGCGCCCCGCCCCAGCCGCCGCCCGTGCCCGTCGATCCGCACGCCGCGGTCCTGGAGCTGAAGAAGGGCGCCCGGCTGGCTCCTCCGGTGGTCGTCGATATCCTCTCGGTCTCCACGGACCTGTCCGGCGACGCCGGGTGCGAGGAATCGAACGACAACATCAAGCTGACCCTCCAGTCCGAGGTCCTCTTCGCCAAGGACAGCGACAAGCTGAGTGCGCACGCCGACATCCGGATCACCGAAGCCGCCCAGGAAATCAGGCAGAACGGCCCGCGGAAGGTCATCGTCCACGGCTACACCGACAACCTGGGGACCTACGCCCACGGCAAGGCTCTCTCCGCCAAGCGCGCCGAGGCCGTGCGACAGGCACTGTCCGCCGAGCTGGGCACATCCGCGCTCACCTACGAGACGGTCGGCAAGAGCGAGGACAACCCCGTCGCGGACAACTCCACCGAGGAAGGCCGCAAGAAGAACCGGCGGGTGGAGATCTCGTTCGAGCGGGGCACCGAGGGGTAGGCCGCGAGCGAGCCGCGGGCCGGTCATCCCCCCGCCAGGGTCCCCTACGGAGACATACTGAGGTTCGGCCGCCGCGATCCGTCTTCCTCCTGGCCACTGCACATGCGCGCCGCCGGGCCGTGCAGTTCGTGACCGCTGCGATCCGGCACCGGAGCGGCATGCGAAGGTGCGCCGGCTCAGCGACGGGGGGCACGCAGCGAAAGCTGGTGCTGCTGCCCCCGCAGGTCAACCGACCCTCCGTTTGTACGGACGCTCACGCGCCTTGCACCCGCCCGCCTGCCCCGTACCACTTCCCGGCCGCCCCGGGGGCACAAGAGGTTGAGGATTTCGTACCGCAAGTGGGAAGACCGCAAGAGGGAAGCGAACCCGTGAACCTCCGTCACGTCCTGGCCGCCGCAGGGAGGGGGCGACAGCAGCGCTGGACACGGGTGCCGCGTCGGCCACGTACGCGGCCGACGCGACTGAGGAGTTGCCGGGACGTCTCCGCGGGCGAAGGCGGCCACGACGCACACCCCCCTTGCCCTGACCGGTCGGCGTCGGAGCCGAAGAGCGCGTCCCCGTCGGCTCCGCGTCGTGGTCGTGGTCCTTCCCATGACGTTCGAGTACAGCGCCGCCGCCATCACTGCCGAGAAACAATGGCGGGCATGCCGGACAGGCGTACGAGCTCAGCGGCCTGCCGTTGGTGCCGGTCGCCGAAGCCGAAGCCGTGGCCGAGGAATGGGGCATCGGCCGGTAGGCCGACATCTAACCCGGCGCCCTGGACAGCCTTGGGCACCCTTGGGCACCCTTACCGGCGGCGTAGGAAAGGTGTAGGGCCGCCGTCCCCGGGGACTTCACGATGGGCTTCAGGCGGGTGATCGCCGGCTGCAGCGTGCCGCACGAATCCGGGCTCGGCGTCCACGGCTGGTCATCGAGCGCGATCCGTCTGGATCCATGGCTTCCGCCGGCTGCGTATCCGAGGGAAATGACGCGACGGCATCCACGGCCCTTCCTCGGCCCCGGTGCCTTCCTGATCACCCACCGGCACGTCCCACGCCTTCTGTCAGGACCTCTTATGAGGCGCCTCCGTCCGTGATCTCGACAGTCGTCACCGCGTGGTCGTTGGCCGGATTGTCGTCGATCTTCTGGGACTTGCCGGTGCGGTGGTCCTCGCCGGTGAGTTCGACCCGACCGGTGGCTCCGGGGACGAGGCGGTCGATGCGTGCGTGCAGGGAATCGGGATTGCCGTAGGTGTCCAGGTAGCACCGGACCTTCTGCGGGCCCGCGTCCCCGCAGAAGCCGGCTTCGGAAGGAAGGTCCTCACCCCTCTGGGGCAGTGGGGTGACGCCTTCGGGCAGGGTCACCAGGAGCTCGCGGTTCCTTGTCGTGGTGTAGCCGCCCTGGTGCGCGATCGCCGCGGGCACCGCGAGGGAGATCTCCTCACCGATCCGGCCCTTCACCACGATCGGGGGCGCCTCCAGGTCGATTTCGGCGGCGGCCACTTCCTTGCCGAGGGTGTTGACGAACTCCAGACCGCCGCGGTATGTCTCCGTCAGCTCGGAGGGCTCGGTTCCCCCTGGCCCCGAAGGCGCCTTCTCCAGGCGCAGGGCGGGCCCCTTGCCGCGCGGGGCGTCCGGGCGCAGACCGATGCGTTCGTCGGGGGCGCCGGTCGGCCAGACCGAGTACGTCAGCGAACCGCTGTCCGCCGGCAGTCCGTCGGACTTCTTCGCCGTGGTGGAGACGACGGCGGCCAGCGGTTCCGGAAGGCGGTACACCTCGCCGTCGGTGACGGTTGTCGCGGGGAAGTCGCACTCCGCGAGGGTCACCGGGGGCACGATCTCCGCGGGCAGGGTCTCATAGCGGCAGTTGCCGTGCCGGTCGCGGAAGTCGGCGCCCTTGATCTCCAGTTGCACGGTGACGCCGGTGACGGGCAGGTCGCCGCGGTAGACGAACTCCGGGTTGAGGTCGAAGGAGGAGCCGGGCACCCGGTCGGGGGAGCGCCGCACGGGCCGCTTGAGGAACAGCGGGGAGCCGATGAGGACGCGGGTGGAGCGGGTGAGGGGCGGGCCTTCCTTGCGGTGGACCGACAGGTTGATCCGGCCTGCCTCACCGCGGGGGGCACCCGGCCTGGCCCGCAGCCAGAAGGGCGGACCGGACTGCCGCTCGGCGGTCGCCGGGCAGGTGACGACGTAGTCCCGCCGGGTGCAGCCCTTGCCAAGGCCGGGGCCGATCTCCAGCCGTTCCTTGAGCGGGGTCGCGTCGTCGACGTTCTTCACGTCGCGCGTCGGGTCCGTGGTGTTCACCTGGACGTACTCCGCCTTGTAGCGCCCGTTGTACGTGGTCGAGTCGTCGACGGACGGTATGTGGAGCCGGTCCGGAACGCGCCACCAGTCGTCCGTGCCGTCGCCGGACGCCGGGCTGAGCGCCGGGGCAGGCGTGGTCACCGGGGCGTGGACGGGCGTGTCGGAAGCAGGCTTCCGCTCCGGCCCTCCGTCGTCGGCCCTGCCGCAGGCGCTCAACAACAGCAGGAACAGAGCGGTGGCGGCGGCCTTGTATGCGCGGGGCCGGGACCCCGCGCGCCGGTCGAGGCGCTGCTGCCACCACCGGGAGTGTGGTGCTGCGTTATCCATGGCAGGTACGACCCGGGCATACGTACGGAGGTTGCGCGCCCGCACGGAGACTGCGCAACTTCCTTACGTCTGCACATCTGCGCACCTGGACGCCCTGATCGCCATCGGCGAGCACGGGCTCGCGGGCCCGGCCGGCGGCCGGGGATCCGGCGCCGCTGCGCGACGTCCCGCCGCTCTCCTATGCCGAGGACCGGCCGACCGTCCACCGCCACTGGCGGATACTGGCGGTCCGTTTTCGGCACCCGCCCCACCCGGATCCCGGCGGTCGTCGTGCCCGACCTGCGGGCCGTGCTGTCAGCGGTGGCCGCCAGCGCGGGAGTCACCGTACTGCCGTACTGCCTGTGCGCCTCCGAACTGGCCACCGGGAGCCTCGTACCCCTCCGGGAACCGGAGGTCCCGCCGCTGAACACCCGGTTCCTCGCGTGCCGGGCGGACCCCGTGAACATCCCGTCCGTCACGGCCGTACACACCCATCTGCTGGACAGCGCCCGCGATGAGTGACCCCGCCCGGCCGTCAGCCGTCCTTCCGGGTGCGAACGACGGCGGACCCCCGGAGGGGCATGGTGAGCCCCGCTCAGCACGGCAGTGAGCCCCCTCACCGCGCCTCACCAAGATTTTGACCACCGCTCCACCCCGGCCTCCGGGCGGGGACGCGGGCCGGCGCTCGATTCGTCCGGGACACACGACTGTCCTGCCCGGCATACCCGACTTCCGCACGGTGAACCACTGCACCACCAAGACGTCGCGATGCGGGCCGGACCAGGACCAGGCATCGACCAGGTTGCCGGCGACCCGTTCGGCGCACTCGCTCCGGCTGGCGCTGAGCGGCCCCCGAAGAATGGTCCTTCCCCGCCGGGAGGGGATAGACGGCGAAGCCGACGTTCATCACGTCCTCTGCCGGTGGCGGGTGGTGCGGGCCAGGTAGCCGAGCTGCACCGTCACCTCGGCCGCGGTGGTGTGTCAGATGCCCCGGCGGGCAGAGCGTGTACCGGTCGCCGTCCTCGGCGCACGCGGACAGGCCGGGCGCCTGGCCCTCCAAATGTGCGACGACGGCGCGGCGTACGGTGCGGTCAGGCCGTGGGAGAGCATCACCCGGCCCTCGGGCAGCCGCACCGCGGGCGCCCACCCGGTACGCGCGGGTGCCGGTGTCACCCACCACCACGGCATCCACGGAGTCCGCGTGCCTGATCTTCAGCCGTGACCCGGCCTCGGGGAACATCGGTACGGCGGTTGTAGGTGAGAACGATCTTGTTCAGGGTGTGAGTGCGCTGACGCGGTTCTCGTACGCTTCTGCGGCGGCTGGCCGACACGGTTCCGCTCCACGGCGGACATGCTTCGGGCCGGTTCGCTCATCACCAAGAAGATCCGTGCTGACGACCTGTTGCGGATGTCCGGGCGCGACGGCCCATGACATGGTGGCCTGCTTGAATGTCCGGGTGACCCCTGACATCCACTTTCTCCGCGTCTTCTGCGACCAGAACGGCAACCACGGCAACGTCCTGGGCGTAGTGCGCGACGGCCGCGGCTTCCCCGACGAAGAGGCACGGCAGGCCCTTGCCCGGGAACTGGGGCTTAGCGAAACGGTATTCATCGACGATGCGCACCGAGGCGTCGTAGACATATATACGCCGGGGGTGCGGCTCCCGTTTGCCGGATACCCGCTCGTCGGCGTGGCCTGGCTCCTCGGTCTGGAGAGGCTGGAGCTTCCTGTAGGAAGTATCCCTGTCCGTCGTGCCGACGGCTTCACGTGGATCGGTGCGCAAGCGGAGTGGGTGCCACCGCGCACGCTGCGGCAGTACGGCAGCACGCAGGAGGTCGAGGCATTGGCGGTGCCGGAACCGGGAGAGTGGGTGTACGCCTGGGCCTGGCAGGACGAGACCGCCGGCCGAGTCCGGGCCAGGGGTTTCCCGGGCCGTGGCGACGGCATCGACGAGGACGAAGCCACCGGCGCGGCAGCGCTCCTGCTCGCCGACCGGTTGGGGCGGGCTGTTGCGGTCACCCAGGGCAGCGGGTCCCAGATCATGGCGGCCCCCGGCCCTGACGGGACGACGTATATCGGCGGACGGGTCCGCGCCGTGGAGAATTCCGCCTGCTGAGCTCCAGGTCATGGCCAACCGGTGCCTGATTGCGCCTGGTTGGTAGCGTCACGGGCATGAAGCAAGGACATGTGCTCGAAGTATTCCGTCGGGAATCCGGGGCGCTCGCTGATGCTGTGTCAGGGCTGTCCGAGGCGGAGTGGAGCCTCCCGACACGCTGCACCCCCTGGACCGTACGCGACCTGCTCGGGCACGTGTGCGTCGTGATCGACTGGCTTCCGGGCATGCTGGACGCGCCGGCCCCGGGTGAGGCCAGGATTTCCGCTGCGGATTACTACCGCCCGGACGACCGTTTTTCACCCCGGACCAACAGAGCCCGGATCGCACTGGCCCGGGACCGGGCAGCAGAGCCGACCGAAGGTGCCGCCTTCGCCGAGGATTTCACCGCGGCCTGGCGGCGGGCGGACCGGCTGTGCCAGGTCCAGCCGGCCGGCCGTACCGTCTGGACGCGTCATGGCGACGCCATGCTCCTGTCGGATTTCCTGCTCACCCGGGTCGTCGAAGTCGCTGTCCACGGCCTCGACCTGGCTGACGCACTCGGACGCGAACCCTGGCTCACCTCGTCAGCCGGTGACGCCGTGCTGGAGCTGCTTCTCGGCGCAGAGCGGATGGCGGCCGCCGATGCACTGGGTTGGAACCGGCCGCACTTCCTGCGCAGAGCTGCCGGCCGCGAGCCGTTGGACGCATCAGAGACCGCGCAGATCGAACAGCTCGGCATCCGATGGCTCGCCCTGGGCTGACACCAGCACTCCGCTGCAACGAGATCATCTCTGAAGACAGGCCGGAATGGACGCTGCCGATTCTGAGAATCCGACCGTCGCGAGCTCACGAGCTTGTGTCTCCAGCAGGGGGAGACCGGAGGGTGGGGGCATGAACGGCCACACCCTCTACTCGATCGGCGAACTGGCCCGACGGGCCGGCACCACGGTCAAGACCATCCGTTTCTACTCCGACTGCGGTCTCGTACCGCCCGCTCACCGCAGCCCGGCCGGCTACCGCCTCTACGACAACGACGCCGTCGCACGCCTGACTTTGGTGCGGACCCTGCGCGACCTGGGACTGGACCTTGCAGCCATCCAGAAGGTCATGGACCGGGAACTCGCACTGCCGGATATCGCCGCGGTACATGCCGACGCGTTGGACGTGCAGATCCGAGTCCTGCGGCTGCGGCGTGCAGTGCTGAGAGCCGTGGCGAAGCGCGGCGCTACCCCTGAGGAGACACATCTGATGCACAAACTGGCCAGGCTCTCCGAAGTCGAACGCCAGCAGCTGGTCGGTGACTTCCTCCACGCCGCCTTCGGCGGTGTGGGTATCAGCCCGATGTTTGCGGGAGTCATGCGCTCGATGACTCCGGAACTGCCGGACAACCCCGATACGGAGCAGGTCCAGGCGTGGGTGGAACTTGCCGAAATGGCACAGGACCCGGACTTTCGCGCCCTCGTACGACACCTGGTCCAGGAGCAGACGTCCGGATACAAGCAGGGTGATCCACCCGCCCTGCACCGCGACTTGGCTGCGATCGTCCGTGACCAGATCACGCCGGCCGTGGCAGCGGGTGTCGAGCCAGCCTCGCTCGAGGCCGATCCGACCGTTGCGGTCCTCATGAACCGCTGCGCATGTCTCCTTGGCCGCGGTGACGATGCCACATCGCGCAGGCAGCTCCTGGTCCGGCTGGAGCGTATGAATGACCCTCGCAGAGAGCGGTATGTCTCGCTGCTTGCGGTGATCCATGGATGGCCGGGTCCGGAGAGCCTGCGGCCGGTGCTCGACTGGGCCGTCGACGCTCTGCGGGCTCGGACACAGGGATGAGGGGGCGGCTGCGGGGCGGCATGGACCAGCTCTCGGCGATGTCAGATCAGGGCCATCAAGGCCATCAGGGCCATCAGGGCCATCAGGGCCATGCTGCATTTGGTCCGGCAGTGAACCCGCCCGTCGTACTCACTGCTGCCGCGACGCCGACCGCTGCCGCTCTTGTCCTTCGTCCCTGGTGCGCGGAAGACGTTGCTGCGCTGGTTGAGGTGTACCGGGATGCCGAGCTGCAACGTTGGACTAGCTCTCGTGTGGAGAACGAAGACGAGGGACTCAGATGGGTGCAGGAGCAGGAGCAGGGTTGGGCAGCAGGCAACCGTTTTGCCTTCGCAGTCCTTGAGACCGCCCTTGACGCGGCGCCGCCCTGGTTGGTGGGCAACGTGGTACTCAAGGAAGTCGCATCCGGCAAGCCTTCCGCAGAGGTCGGCTACTGGACGGCGGCACAGGCTCGCGGACGAGGCGTGGCCCAGCGAGCCCTGAACACTCTCACCGCCTGGGCCTTCGATGCTTTCCAAGCAGCTGGTCTTGAGTGCCTCGAACTCCTGCATCAGGTCGACAACCTGGCATCCTGCCGCGTCGCCGAGAAGAACGGGTACCAGTTCGACAGGCTCCTGCCATCGGCTCCTCCTTCCTATCCTCTCGATGGCCATGTCCACATACGGCGCGCAGCTGCCAACGCCCGTATCGCCACCTGATCAAGACGTTGTGGGGCCGCCGGGAGAACGGATGTTGCCAGGGTTCACGGAATCCGGGCAGGCCATGTCGCGGTACCGGATCCTCACCCCCCCTCTGCACGAGAACGTCCCCCTGAAAGCGGTGGCACAGGACTCCGACGTCAGCTGCCGCGGGCCGTACCCCCTGAGCTTGTTCGTCGTCCACGATGAGACGGGTACGGCGGCCGCGACGACCGCAGCCAGATCTCCGCCGGGAACGCCGGGGTCCGCGGGCTCTCGGACGCCGGCCTGGAGAATCCGCCCACGGTGGGCCCCGAGCGGCTTCCCTGGAGGGCATCGTCCTGCACGTCAACGGTGAGCTGATCCCTCACGGCGCCGTGATTTCCCTGCTGCGCGACCTCTACCGCTGGCAGGGCGGAGCCGCGCGGCCGACGCATGCTCTGACGGACGTCCGCGGCCGTCGCATGAGCAGGGCGCGGCCGGTGCGACCGGTCAGCCGGCTGTCCGAGGCGGCTCGGAGTGCCGCAGCGCGTGGGCTTCGGCGAGCAGCAGATAGCTGCTTGCCGTCCAGGTGTAGGCGCGGTCGCGCAGGCCCGCGCCGGTGAGGGCGTCGAAGTTCTCCGCAAAACCGGAGGTCTCGCACATGGCGCGGAAGCGCGCGCTGATGTCGTCCGCGAGACGGTGGTGCCCGGCACGGCGCAGGCCGTTCTCGACGAGCACGGTGGACGGGGCCCAGATCGGTCCGCGCCAGTAGCCGTCGGCGAGGTAGTGCGGCGAGGCGGGGTGTTCGGTGGCCAGGCCGTACTCGGTCAGGTGGCCGCGCAGGCGGTGTGCCAGTGCGGCGCCGACGCCCTCGGGAAGGTGCTCGCCCAGAACGACGGGCATCAGGTCGAGGAGTCCGGCGCTGCCCCAGGTGGTGCCGTTGTCGGCCGAGCGGGCGACGAAGCGGCCGTCGCTCCACAGTTCGTCGAACATCGCCGTCTGTGTCGTGTCGGCTGTGCGGGACCACCGGTGGGCATCGTCGAGCAGTCCCAACTCCTTCGCCATGTAGGCGAGTTCACGCAGTTGCAGGACGAGGAAGGCGGCGAGGTCAGCGGTCACGACGACACGTTCGGGGTCGAAGGTGGTCGCGTTGTCCCAGCCGCTGTCGTTGCCGTGCTGGTAGTGCGGCAGGAGGTCACCGGGTGCGCGGCGCGAGGTGAGCCAGAACTCCGTCCAGCGGGTGAGCCGCTCGTACACCTCGGCCAGCCGGGCCGGTTCGAGCGGCTGCGGGAGGCGTCGGCGCAGGCGGCCGAAGGCCCACCCGTGGATCGGGGGCTTGACGAAGTTGTGCAGGACTTCGGAGTGGGTGACCGAGTCGGGCAGGGCCCCGCTCTCGTCCTGGTGGTCGAACGGCAGGGCGAACTGGTCCCAGGCCAGCTCCGGTTGCCCCGGGGCGAGGGCGAGGGCGTTGAAGCAATGGTCCCAGCTCCAGACCTTGTCCATCCAGTGCTTGGACATGAGGACGCCGGGCCGGGTCATGAAGCCCTGCGGGCGTACGGTCGCGGACCACAGCACGTACGCGGCGAGCTCCGCCGCGGGGGTGTCGGACGAGCGCCACGGTGCGACGGAGTCGGTGAAGGCGGTGAAGGCGGCGTACGCGGCCTCCTCGACGTCCTCGAAGGCCGTGCCGGCGTCATAGGCGCGGCGTGCGGTCTCGTACTCCTCGATCGCGACCTCCCAGGGTTCTTCGCCGGCGGCGCCGATGGTCACGCCGCGGTCGCCCATGCCCAGGGCCTGCTGGCCGGCCGCTTCGGCCACCGCACCGGACAGCAGGGTGATCCGGTAGCGCCGTCCGGTCTCGTAGGAGGTGAAGACATACGCCTCTGCGCCGGGCTCCCGGTAGAAGTAGGTGCCGCTGAACGGGGTCAGGGTCGGCGCCGCCGCGCTGATGCGGAGGTTCAGCCCGCTGCCGCGCAGGCGCACGGTGTCGGGCGTGGCGTAGGCGAGGTCGACGCGCCCCGCCTCTCCCGACCAGCTGAGGCGGGCGGGGGTCGCCTCGACGTGGGTTTCCGCACGGCTGCCCGCCGGGTCCATGGGCGTCAGGCGCAGGACGGCGTGCATGCCGTTCTGGTGGGAGACGAGGTGGAGGTCCTCGGCGTACGTCTTCTCCGCGATGACGGGCGAGAGGTCGAACCAGGAGCCGTAGGTACTGAACGGGATCTCGTGGACGGAGAAGGCCGGGCCGGCCGGGGCGGTCGGGGCGGTCGGGGCGGGGGTCATGTGGTGAGACTCGTTTCTCGGGCAGGGGGCGGCAGCCGTCCGGCGCTCCGGACGGGGTGGGCCCTCACGAGGTGAAGGTGTGGGGTGCGGCCGGCGGCGGCCCCACACGGTGGCGGGGCGGGGGCGCGGTGGGGCCCCACACGGTGGCGGGGCGCGGTGTGCGCGGTGGTCAGTCCTTGACGGCGCCCGCGGTGACGCCTGCGGCGACGTAGCGCTGGGCGAGGACGAGGACGACGGTGGCCGGGACCGAGGCCAGGACGGCGGTGGCCATGATGGCGTTCCACTCCTGGTTGTTGTTGCCGATGTAGTGGTAGATGCCGAGGGTGATCGGCTGGTGGGCGCCGCCGTTGACGAGTGTGCTGGCGAAGATGAAGTCCGACCAGGACCAGAGGAACGCGAACAGGGACACCGTGACCACGGCGTTGCGGCTGATCGGCAGGACGACGGACCAGAAGGTGCGCACGGCGCCGGCGCCGTCCATGGTGGCCGCCTGGATCAGTTCCCTCGGGATGCCGGACATGAAGGCGGTGAAGATGAGGACGGCGAACGGCACGGCCAGCGTCGAGTCCGCGATGATCAGGCCGGGGACCGACTGGAGCATGCCGAGGTTGAGGTAGATGGCGTAGAAGCCCATCGCCATGATGATGCCGGGGATCATCTGGGCGGCCAGCAGGACGAACGACAGGATGCCGCTGCCGCGCGGCCGGAGCTTGGCCAGCGCGTAGCCGGCGGGCGCGGCGACGGCCACGGTGAGGACCACGGTGGCCAGACCGATCAGGAGACTGGTGGCGAGGTAGGGCAGTTGCTCGTCGAGGACCCTGCGGTAGCCGTCCAGCGTGCCCCGTGCGGGGAACAGGGCGGGCGGGCTCTTGCGCATGTCCTGGTCGGGGGTGAAGGACACGTTGAGCATCCAGTAGACCGGGAAGAGCATGATCGCGGTGAGTGCGGTGCCCAGGGCCGTCTTCCACCAGGTGCTGCGGGGCCGGTGCGGTCGGAGGGTGAGGGTGGCGGTCATGGGGTGTGCTGCTTTCGCTGGACCTTCAGGTAGACCAGGCCGAACACCAGGGCGGCGACGACGAGGAGGTTGCCGACGGCGGCGCCCGGTCCGAAGGCAGGCAGGGCGTTGCCGAAGCCGAGTTGGTAGGACCAGGTGGCGAAGGTGGCGGAGGAGTCCGCAGGGCCGCCCTTGGTCATGATCCAGATGATGTCGAAGACCTTGAGCGTGTAGACCAGGCCGAGGAGCAGCGTGATCGCGGACACCGGGCGCAGCAGGGGGAAGGTGATGCGCCAGAAGCGCTGCCAGGCGTTCGCCCCGTCGAGGGCAGCCGCCTCGTAGAGCGATTCCGGGATCGACTGGAGGCCGCTGTGGAGGACGACCAGGTTGAACGGCACACCGATCCAGATGTTGGCGATGATCACCGCGGTGAGTGACCACGACGGTGAGGTCAGCCAGTTCACCGGGTCGATGCCGACCGCGCCCAGGGCCGCGTTGACGATGCCGGAGTCGCTGTTGAGCATCCACGACCAGGTGGACGCCGAGACGATGAGCGGCAGCAGCCACGGCACCAGGAACAGGGCGCGCAGCGTCGCCGAGAGCCTGAAGTGCTGGTGGAAGAAGACCGCGAGGGCGAGTCCGACGGCGTACTGGAAGGCCAGGCAGGCGACGGTGAACACCGCGGTGTGCAGCAGGGCGGGCCCGAAGGTCGGGTCGTCGAAGACGGTCAGGTAGTTCTTCAGGCCGGTGAACGGGGCGTCGCCCTGGACGAAGGAGCGGACCGTGTAGTGGCGCAGGCTCAGGTCGATGTTGCGGTAGAGCGGGTAGGCGTAGAACAGGACGAGGTAGAGCGTCACCGGGGTGAGGAAGGCCCAGGCGGCCCACTGCTGGGAGGTCGGGCGGCGTGGTGTCCGGACGGCGTCCGGGGACGGGGCGGTATTGGCCGCCCCGCCCCGGGCGCGCGCGGACCGGCGGTCCGGCAGCTGAGTCGTGTGCGTCATCGCGGTGCGGGCTTCCTGGCTACTTGACGGCGGACTGGGCCTTGGCCAGCGCGTCCTGGGGCGACTGGGCGCCGCTGAGGGCGGACTGGACCGCCTTCCACAACTGCTCGGAGATCCTCGGGTACTTCACACCCAGGTCGTCACTGGTGCGGCCCTTGGCGGACTTCACCGCGGCGATCCAGGGCTTCAGCGCGGCGTTGGCCGCCACCTGCTTGTTCTGCACCTCCGCGGTGGGCGCCACGTACGACAGGGTGGTGGCGGTGGCGTTGAGGTTGTCCGTGCTGGTCAGGCAGGACACCAGCTTCTGGGAGGTGCCGTAGCGGCCGGTGTCGCCCTGGGCCGGGACGGTGACGAACTCTCCGCCGGTCGGCGCCGACGCGTTGCCTCCCCCGGAGGCGGGGATGGGGAGGACTCCGTAGTCGAAGCCCGCCTTCTCGGCGTTGGCGAGCTGCCAGGTGCCGTTCTCCGCGAAGGCGTATTCGCCGCTCGCGAACTCCTGCCAGCTGGTCGTCTGGGTGTTGTTGATGACGGAGTTGGGCGCGTACCCCTTCTTCAGCCAGTCCTGCCACAGCGACAGCGCGGCGGCGGCCTGAGGGGAGTCCAGCGCGGTGAGCTCGGCACCCGCGCCCCAGAACCATGGCAGGAACTGGAAGCTGCCCTCCTCGGTGCTGATGGCGGAGAAGGTGATGCCCTTCTTGCCCGCCTTCTCGACCTTCTCCAGGGCTGCGGTCAGGGACTTCCAGTCCTTGACCGAGGCGATGTCCACCCCGGCCTTCTTCAGCACGTCCTTGTTGTAGTACAGGGCCAGGGTGTTGGCGCCGATCGGCGTGCCGTAGGTCTTCCCGCCCAGCCGGCCTGCCGCCAGGAGGTTGCCGTCCACCGTGGAGGTGTTGAGCTTGTTCTCGTCGGTCGTGGTGAGTACTCCGGCTTCGGCCAGGGTCGACACCACCGGGTTGTCGACGACGAGGACGTCCGCGGAGTTGTCCTGCTGCGCCGCGAGGAGCGCCTTGCTGGAGAGGTCGCCGGTGTCGAGGGCCGTCCTCTTTATCTTCACGCCGGCCTTGGTGCCGCACGTGTCCAGCAACTTCGCCCAGGACGACGTCTTGTCGAATTGCGGGTAGGGGTCCCAGACGGTGTACGTTCCGCGGTCGGCGCCCGCGCTGCCCGAGCCGGAGGAACAGGCGGTGCCGGTGAGGGCCACGACGGTGGACAGGGCCGCCGCCGTGGTCAGGCGGCGTCTGGAGATTCTGCGCATTGCGGTTCCTTCGGTTCTTGGGCCCGGAAGTGGTCGGAAGAACGGGGCGGCCGGTGCCGGGGAGGAAGTAGGGCGTGCGGTGCCGGGGAGGGAGTGGGGTGTGCGAGGGCGCACGGAACTGCCACGGGTGGACGGTTCGGTGCTCCGTGGGACAGCAGTGGGGCAGGACCGGGGGCGGACGTCGGGCCGGGCGAGGCGGTCGGGGCCGGTGATGAAGAGGTCAGGGTTGTGCGGGGCGGCCGGGGGCCGGGGCGCCGGCCGGGTTCTCTCCGCCTGCCGGGCGGTTCCCTCCGCCCGCGGGGCCGGTGCTGGCCCGCAGGGAGATGGGCGGCACGAGGAGGTGGTGCCGGGGTGCGGCGTCCGGGTGTTCCAGGCGCTCCATGAGCAGTTCGACGGCGCGCCGGCCCATCTTCGCCGCCGGCACGTCGGCGGCGGTGAGCTGCGGGGTCACCGTCTCCGCCCACCGTCCTGCCACCACGCCGGTGACCGAGAAGTCGCGCGGCACATGGCGTCCCGCTTCGGCCAGCCCTCGGTAAATGCCGCCCAGCGCGGCCTCGTTGAGGGTGACCATCGCCGTGGTGGCCGGTTCGTCGTACAGGATCTGCTCGACACAGGACTGGCCCGACGCGGCGTCGTCCCCGCAGCAGTACGTCCGCACGGTCAGCCCCCGCTCGGCGGCGGCCTTGAGGAACCCCTCCAGCCCCCGCTGGGCGGATTCGTACCCGGCCCGCAGGAGTTGCTCGGGCCGGTTGACGAAGGCGACCCTGTGGTGGCCGAGATCCGAGAGGTGGCGCACGCACGCTGCCGCCAGCTCGGCGTGGTCCAGCGCGACCCACCAGCCGTCCTCCGGATGTGCGGTCCGGCCGATGGCGACACACGGGAAGCCCACCGCGGCGAGGTGGTCGACGCGGTCGTCCTCCAGCCTGATCTCCATCAGGATCGCGCCGTCCACCCGCCGCTCCCCCAGCAGACGCTGGAAGGAGCGGTCGCTGTCCACCCCGCTCGGTGACAGCAGCACGTCGTAGTCGTGTGTCGCGGCGGCCTCCACCACGCTGCCGATGAAGTCCAGTTGCATGCCCGTGTAGTGGTCTCCCGCAGGTGGGAAGACCAGGCCGATCGTGCTGGTACGGCCGTTGGCGAGGGCGCGGGCGCTGGCGTTGGGCCGGTAGCCCAGTTCGTCGATGACTCGTTGGATCTTCTGGCGCGTGTCGTCCGACACCGTGCGTTTGCCACTGAGCGCGTAGGACACGGTGCTTCGTGAGACACCGGCCCGTCTGGCGATCTCACCGATGTTCACGGCGACTCCTTAGGTGAACCGGTTCGCTGCACGAGGTGGGGCAGGGCCGCCGGACGTATGAGAGCTGAGGGTAGGGAAAGGGTGGCGACCGAGTGTCGAACCGGTTCGCTGGACAGGACCGTAGGGAGCGGCCCGACGACTGTCAAGGCTTCGCGCAGTCCCCGTACAGGACCTCCCGAAACGGCTGGGGAACACCGCGGCAACTGCCGAACAAGTCTCTGTGTCATGACTGTTGCCGCCCGGTTTCAGCGATGCTAGCTTCCCCGAACCGGTTCGATCGGACCCCTGCACTTTGGCCGCGCACTGCGGCGGGCTCCTGAATATCCCCCGAGGAACCTCCCTGTACCGACCGCCTTCTCGGCTTCGTCGATGCGAACCGGTTCGCATTGCCCCTCAATCCGGCGCACGGACCCCTGGAGACCTCCATGCGAAGAACACGAGTGACGGCGGCGGGCGCCGCGATGGTGGCGGTTCTCGCCACCATGCTCACCGGCCCGTCGGCCCCCGCCGCCCAGGCGGCGGAGCCCGAACGGCTCACCATCGACCTCGCCGCCGACACCGGCGCCTTCCACGGCGGCGCCTCCGGCTCGTTGTACGGCGTCTACGGCGACGGCGTGCCGAGCCGCAACCTCATCGAGGGCATGCGGCTGCGGACGGTGTCCACGAAGGCGCAGGACGGTCCGCAGCACCCGGGGGCGGACGCGCTGGAGATGCTGCCGCCGTTCGTGGACTCGGGCGGCAAGGACGTCTACATCTACATGACGGACATCTACCGCGGCTTCCCCTACCAGTGGCCGGGCGCCGACGGCCCCGCGCGGCTCGCGGACTTCAAGAAGAAGATCACCAAGCAGGTCCGCCAGGTTCTGACCATGGGCCGCTACAAGGACCACGTCGTCTACGTCCCCTTCAACGAGCCCGAGGGGAACATGTTCGGTACGGGTGAGTGGAGTTACGACAGGAAGTCCTGGCTGAGCAACCCGCAGAGCTACTTCACCGCCTGGAAGGAGGTCTACCAGCTGATCAGGAGCCTCGACCCGAAGGCGCGGATCGCGGGACCCAACACCTCCCGGCTCTTCGACCAGGTCAAGGGCTTCCTCCAGTACGCCAAGAACAACAACGTGGTGCCGGACGCGATGACCTGGCACGAGCTGTCCTCCCCCGCCGACGTCCGCACCAGTGTGGCCAAGTACCGCAGATGGGAGCAGGAGGTCGGCATCGCCCCGCTGCCGATCAACGTCAACGAGTACGGCCACAACTACCACCTGTCGGTGCCCGGCCAGGTCGTCCAGTGGGCCTCCGCCATCGAGGAGTCGAAGATAGACGCCGACCTGGCGTACTGGAACATCGACGGCAACCTCAACGACTCGGCCGTGGAGGCCAACAAGGGCAACGGCCAGTGGTGGCTCTTCCACGCCTACGGCCAGATGTCCGGGCGTACGGTCAGGGTGAGCGCACCGCACCCCAACCAGCAGTACACCCTCCAGGGTCTGGCCACCCTCGACAAGGAAAAGAAGCAGTCCCGGACGCTGTTCGGCGGCAAGAGCGGTGACGCGGACGTCGTCTTCCGCAACGTCGACCCCGCCCTGTTCGGCACGACCGTGCACGCCACCGTGCAGGAGATCCCCTGGACCGGGCAGGTCGGCGACTCCGCGCAGCCGCTTCGGCTGGCCGACCAGAAGGTCCGGGTCGCCGCGGACGGCACGGTGACGCTGCCGATGCGCGGCATGAACGAGATGTCGGCGTACCAGGTCGTCCTCTCCCCCGGCACCGGCGGCGGTACGCCCGTCCCGCCGTCGGTGAGCTGGCGCAAGACGTACGAGGCGGAGAACGCCACGTACACCGGCTCGGGTTACACCAAGAACGGTCCTGAGGGCACCCCCGCCGACGTCGGCAAGTTCGCCACCTCCGGCGCCTACAACGTGGGCGGGCTGCGCACCGGATCCGACGGGGTGCTCGCCTTCGACGTCGACGTCCCCGAGGACGGCACGTACGACCTGAGCGTTTTCGCCAACTCCTTCAACCAGTACGACCTGGTGAAGCAGCAGGGGCCGACCAACGTCTTCCTGAGGGTCGACGGCAAGGACCCGCAGGAGCTGCGTCTGCCGCTGGGCTACAAGTGGGTGGTGTGGGGCCACACCGACACGACGGTGCGGCTGACCGCCGGCAAGCACCGGATCACCCTCGCCGCGAAGGACCCCGCGCTCGGATTCACCAGGGGCGATGCGATCGTCGACAAGCTGGACCTCGGCCTGCGCGACGAGCGGGCCGCCCGGCCGGCCGTCTACGAGGCCGAGTACGCCGCGCTGAGCGGGACCCGGCCCGTGTACGACCGTCCCGGCTCCCACGGCCCCGGTGCGGTGCCACTGACGACAGGCGCATCCACGACCTTCTGGGTCCACTCCCCCGCCGACGGCGAATCCACCGTCTCCCTCGACCACTTGGGCGGCGGCACGGCGAGCCTGACCGTGAACGGCGAGAAGCTGGACGTAGCGGCCGTCGGGGCCGCCGCGCAGGGCACACGCACCGTCAAGCTGCTCCTCTCCGGCGGTGTCAACAAGATCACCCTGACCGGCACGTCCGGGGCCCTGGTCCTCGACCGGCTGCACGTCGCCAAGACGCAGGGCACCCTGAGGCCCACCGTCCAACAGGCCGAGAACGGTGCGCGGACCGGCGCGGCCCAGGTGACCGACGCGTTCACTTTCGCCACCGGCGGCCGGGCCGTCACGGACATCGGCAAAGGGAAGGCCAACGCCCTCACCCTTGACGTGCGGGCCGCCAGGGCCGGCCGGCACGCGCTGACCATCCGTTACTCCAACGCCGAACAGGCACCCGCCACCCACTACAACCCCGACCCGATCGCCCGCCACGCCGATCTCTCCGTCAACTCGGGAGCGACCCGCCGGGTGCTGTTCCCGACCACCTTCCACTTCAACAACTTCTGGGAGCTGAGTGTCCCGGTCACACTCAAGGAGGGCACGAACCGGCTGACCTTCACGGCGGAAGAACTGCCCGACTTCAACGGGGACACCTACAACCAGTACGGACAGAGGTCGCCGTACGCACCAGTCATCGACCAGATCGCCGTCACGCCCCTGTCCGCGGGGTAGCTCCCGCCCGACAGACCGCCGGGGCGAGGAGCCGTCCACAGCTCCTCGCCCCGGCCGGCGGGGGCGGAGCGGCCCGCCCCCGCCTGCCGGAGGTCACCTCCGGCGACCGGAACCCCACGCCCTCATGAACCCAAGGAACTCCCTTGTGCCCCGGCGCTCTGGCCGACAGCCACGCGAGCGCCATGCCCCTCCGCGTCCGGCTGAGAATCCCGGGGATCGGGCCCCGACGCGGACGCAACGCGGCTCTGCTCGATCTGTGTGCTCAACTGCCCTCGGCCGTCATCGCCAGGCTCCTCGGCATGCCTCCGCGAACGGCGGACCGGTGGGCTTGGCCGGACCGTCGGCCGTTCTACGCAGCTGCTGTCTGCCGCAGGACCTGACGGTTACTCCGGCACTCCTGAACTGTGGTCAGCGAGGCAGTGCCCACCCGGCTTTGGCCGCGACAACTACCGCCGCCGCAACACCGTCGAGCGCTGTTGCAACCGGTTCAAAGCAATCCGCGGCATCGCGAACAGACACGAGAAGACCACCACTTCCCCCGAAACAGCGGTCACTCGTCGCTCCGGCATCGGGTCTGCTCTGAGGAAGAGCGCTGTGAAGACGGACCCCAGGGCACCTCGTTTGGATCGATTGGGGGCGGAGGCACGCTGAAAACCCGCATGTGAACCCCACCCACGGGGACTGCTGGAGCTGGACGTGGCCGCCAGTGCCCCGTGGACGACGGCTCATGTGCCACGTGCGGTGCCCGAGTGGGGGTGGCCTGCTTGACGAGGTGCCATGGAGGTCGGCCCGCTCCGGACCGCCCGCTCGCCGGTACCGTATCGAGGGCGTGCTCGCCCCACAGGCCCGCACGTTGCGAGGTACCTACCTCGTGGGCCCGTTCAGGTACAGATCGGCCTGTCAGAGGCAGATCACGATCTTCCCTCGGGTGCGCCCACGCTCGGCGTGCGCGTGGGCCTCCGCGATCCGCTCCAGGGGGTAGGCCTGTTGGATACGGGGTGTGTATCGGCCCTGCCCGCCCAGTTCCGCCGCCGCGGACAGGAGAGAGGAATCGTTCTCCGCGTTGACCACGTGCGTGCCCAGGCGCTGCCCGCCCGCATGGTCGGCAACCGTTGCGACGCGCTTCGGGTCACCTGTGATCGCGACGAGGTCGTCCAGCGAGCCGGAGGCCGCGGTGTCGAGCACGATGTCCACTCCGCGCGGGGCGAGAGCGGACAGACGCTGCCCGAGACCGGAGCCGTAGGTGGTGGGAACGGCACCGAGTGCGGTAAGGAACTCGTGGTTGCGTTCACTGGCTGTCCCGATCACAGTGGCACCTCGCGCCACCGCGATCTCGACCGCCGCGCTGCCCACGCCTCCCGCGGCGCCTTCGACAAGAAGGGTGCGCCCCGCGAGGGAGCCGAGCGCGTCGAGCCCACGCATCGCGGTCACTGACGCGAGGCCGGCACCTGCGGCCTGCTCGTCGTTCCACGTCGCGGGAGTGTGCGCCCAAGCCGAGAGGATGAACAGCTCCGCGGTCGCACCGGTGACACCGCCCAGCCCGAAGACACGGTCGCCGATGCTCACCCCCTGCACCCCGTCGCCGATCTCGTCGACCACACCGGCGCCGTCGCGCCCGGGAATGGCGGGCAGCTGTAGGGGAATCAGCTGGTGCAGGGCGCCGGCGCGCAGCTTCCAGTCGATGGGATTGACGCCGGCCGCCGCGACGCGGATACGGATCTCACTGGGTCCGGGGTGGGGGTCGGGGGCCTGCTCGATCACCAGGCTCTCCGGTCCGCCGTATGTATGGAACTGGGCTGCGCGCATGAGGGTCTGCCTTTCTTTGAGGGGCCGGAATGACGTGTTCATTCCGGCGTTCGTCACTCTAGAACCTGACGTTGACGTGAGGTGCAAGCCGCAATTGCCGTCCGGCCGGAGGGCAAGTACTGATGGGTGAGGTTGCCGAGCGGCCGAGGGTGAGCATGGGGGCCTGCGTCACCAGGAGGGCGCACGCAGCCCGTCACGGTGGACACCCATGCACCCTCGGACGGGCTCGGCGATCCCGGCACGACGCGAGGACTGCCGTGCCTACGTGAACCGCGTGAACGTCCCTCGGGCCCCGGCACCGGGTCATGATCAATCTCGGCGCGGGCAAGGGCCGATCGACCCCCAGGGGCTGCCCCGGGAGCCGGTGTTGCTAGCCTGAACCTGACGTGAACGTGAGGTACGAGCGGACAGGGAGGGGCGTGCGTTATGCGCATCGGACAGCTCGCCAGGCGGTCAGGGGTCAGCGTGCGGGCCCTGCGCTACTACGAGGAACAGCGGCTCCTGGAATCGGCGCGGACTCCCGGTGGGCAGCGTGACTATCCCGACGAAGCCCTGGAGCGGGTCCAGCTCATCCAGGACCTCTTCGCGGCCGGCCTCTCCAGCCGTACCGTCGTCGAACTCCTGCCGTGTGTAAGCACCGGTGTGGCGACCCCCGCCATGCTCGACCAGCTCGTCATCGAACGCGACCGCATCGCCGCACGCATCCAGGACCTGACCCGGGCCAAGACCAAACTCGGCCGCGTGATCGAGAATGTGACCGCAGCGAACGTGGCGCAGGACTAGGGTCTGTTGCGAAAGTGCTGGTCAAAGCCACTCATTGATGGCTGCGACCAGCACGGTAGCCTCGTAACGCACAGCCAACTTTTCGTATCTCGTGGCGACCGCGCGGTGCCGTTTCAGCCGGTTGATCCCGCACTCCACCGCATGGCGCTCCTTGTAGTCCTCCTTGTCGAAGGCCAGTGGCCGGCCGCCTCGGGAGCCGAGCTTCTTGCGGTTGCGGACCTGGTCGGCTTTCTCCGGGATGGTGCATCCGATCCTGCGTCTGCGCAGGTAGGAGCGGTTCGCGCGAGAGCCGTAGGCTTTGTCGGCACGAACTCTGGATGGTTTGCTGCGGGGCCGTCCCGGCCCGGTGCGGGGGACGCGGATGCGTTCGAGGACAGGTTGGAACTGCGGACTGTCGTGCCGGTGCCCGGCAGTGATCAGCAGCGACAGCGGCTTCTGCCCCTGCTCGGTCGCGAGGTGGATCTTCGTGGTCAGGCCACCTCTGGAGCGTCCGAGGCCATGGTCGTCCGGCTCGGTGTCGATCCCGCCGGGCGGCTCGCGCTGCAGATCCCCTTTTTACGCGCGCCGGCGGCGTGCTGATGGGCGCGGCAGATGGTCGAATCCACGCTCACTTCCCAGGTGATCAGACCCTGCGCATCGGCCTGGAGCTGCAGTTGCTCCAGGATTCGCTTCCAGGTGCCGTCGCGCTGCCACCGGCGGAACAGGTCGTAGATCCGGTCCCACGGACCGTATCGCTCGGGGACGTCCCGCCACGGGGTACCCGCCCGGGTCCGCCACCGTATCCCGTCGATCAGCTGCCGACGCGTCCACGTCCGCGGCCTGCCCGCCTTCTTCCCCGCCGGCAGCAACGGCTCCAGCTGAGCCCACTGTCGGTCTGTCAGATCCCCTCGCGACACACCATGATCATCGCAACTCAAGATCCACTTTCGCAACAGACCCTAGAGCAACCCGTCGCGAGGGGGGAGCCCGACCCTTTCGGCATCCGCGGGCGACTACGGGCCTACCTTCTTTCCGTCTGTGCCGGGATCGGCGTCCCCGGGCCGGTGCGACGCGCGTGCCCGAGGAGGGTCGTGGTGGCACCGCCGCCGAGCTGGACGACGAAAATGCCGCGCCGGAGCAAGAGGTCGTCGATGGGGCTGTCGCTGCCCGTTATCGAGCCCTGCACCGTTTGAGCCTGCTCTGTCATACCTGTCTCCCACGTTAGGTAGCGAAACGCAGCCGGGAGCCTTTCCGCGTGCGCACTGTGTGAACTGCCGAAGCACTCCCGCCGTGATCACGACGCCACCCACCGGCGGGCACATGCACCGGACGTGCCCAACTCCAGTCAGGCCGGGGAGAGACAGGTGCAGGACCCCACCGGAATGGAGGGTGTTCAGGACGGGGACGGGCCCAGGGACAGGTGACGAGGACGACGGAGATCACAGTGCTGAAGCGGACGCACTGTCGTGCGCCGCTTCAGAATCGCGGGGAGCCAGGATGTGGCCTTCACCCGCTGCTGGCTCGGCGCCGTCCCCGCCGCGTATCGGCGGCGCTTCGCCCTCCCGTGCCGCTCCCCCGGGACATGCGAGAGAGGCACCGCTGATGCCCCTCCGCCCCCTCTCCTGAGGGTGCGGAGGGGCGCACCGTGCGTGGTTCTGTCCGTAGCGCGCGCAGCCGAGCTGCCGCAACGTTCTGCCCGACGGGTAACGGCAGTGGTCCTCGTACCCGGCACCGGGTACGAGGACCACCTACAAACTCACCGCCAGCGGCAGTCGGCCGGGCCTGCGATTTTCCTACTTCCCGGGCCTGTGGTTCTCCTACTTCCCGGGCCCGCCCTTGCCCTTCTTGACGTTGTGGGTTCACCAGATGCCGATCCCACCCGTGATGAGCAGGATGACGACAATCATCACGGCGCCGGTGGGCCAGAAGCTGGTCTTCTCCTGGGCAGCGGGATAAAGGAGTTCCATCGTTTTCTCCCATGGGTATTTGTGAGCAATCAGGTCCAGTCCCAGCCGCCGCCCGCAGCGCCGCCGACGTAGCCGTAGACCGCGTCGGTAGCGAAGCTGGTCCTTCCGGCGGCTCCTGCCGCTTTCATCGCTACGCCTGGCCCGCCGCTTGTTTCGCTGAGTTTGAGCCGGTGGAGCCAGGCGAAGGTTCGCTCGACGACCCATCTGCTCTGGGCCAGGCCGGATCCGTGGGCGGTGCCTCTGCGGGCGATCTTCGGCGTGATTGGAACCGCCGGCCACGGGATACCGAACCAACCCCGACAGAACCAACAACATCACCAGCAGCGAGATCAAATTTGTCCAAGCAAAGCCGCCCGTGCCGTCCCTAGAGTCCCCGGAGAGTACGCAGTCGTTCCGCACAGCCGCATCAAGGGGATACGCATGTCGCTGCCGCATCCGAGGACGGGCAACCAACCCGCGCGCCACGGCCGTTGGGAGCGGCTCATTCATCCTCGCTGAGCTCGAGCGACCGCATCCCACCATTGTCATGGTCCTCCAGACGCTCAGGCAGTCGCGATTGCCGAGACCGCGCCATCTTTCCCTACGTGCAGGGGCAGTTGGGGCGCTTCCATGAGGTGACCCAAGTGGGTGGCCCGAGCGGGTGATCCGAGTGGCAGAAAGAAGCTTGCTCCTCGCTGCAGCACTGCAGATGCCGTGCTGGTGGCTCTCTCCTCCGGGGCTGTTCGCCGGCAGCACGGGGGGCATCGGTCAGTCGGCGCGCTGTACGAAGGGGCAAGCACTGATGATCCATCCGCCCAGTGAGCCGCCGCCCGGGGGTTCCGGCATGCCGCAGGACCCGTTTTACGGAGCTCCGCAGAGCAGGCCGCCGCAGCCGCCGGGCCAGTCCGGATACGGCTTCCCGTCGCAGTCCGGCACCTACGGCCAACAGTCGCCCCTTCCAAGCAATGAGCTTCCAGGGCCGTACGGCGGTCGTCTCAACCCCTACGGCGGCCAGCCCGAGCAGCAGCGTTCAGGCGCCCCCACCCTGCCCGGCAACAGCAGCGACGAAGGCCGCGGCGGCGGCGGCGGTCGGTTCAAGGGCGGGCCTGGCGCGTTCATCTGTGCGGTCGTGGCGGTCCTGCTGGTGATCGGTGGCGGTGTCTGGTTCGCGGTCGGCAGCGGAGAAGGGAAAGAGCCTGCGGCCAAGTCACGGGGCGCCGAGCCCTCCGGCTCCACCTCCGCCTCCGCCGGCCAGGGCGCGGGTCGCGGCGAGGACAGCGCCCGGAGTGATGATCTGAATGCAGGACGTAGGCCGGGTGAGGCCAGGGTGAACTGGCTGCTCAAGAATGACGTGGACCTGCCGGGCAAGGGTGCGGACGTGTATGGGCCGTGGGTCGTTGGTGACACCCTCGTCGTGGGAGTCTACGAGACGCTCTCCGCCTACTCGACGGCCGACGGCAAACGCCAGTGGGCCCTTTCCTTGCCCACCGGGCTGTGTGCCGCCCCTGTCGCGCCGGCCGACAACGGCACCATTGTCATCGGTGTCACCGACAAGCCCGGCGAGCGCGAGAAGTGCACCGGACTCCAGCAGATCGACCTGCGGAGCGGCCAGGCGGGCTGGAAGAGGTCGATCCCGAAGGAGTCGAACCAGCCGCTGCCCTCCGACATCACGCTCACCATCAGCGGCACCACGGTGGCCGCGGCTGGTGGGCACCAGTCGTTCGCCTTCTCGCTCGCCGACGGGAAGCAACTGTGGGGTACGCGCCCGTTGGGCAGCTGTCAACCGGACGCATTCGCGGGCGGGCGGAGGCTGATCGCCGCCGCCGGGTGCCGCACGAGTGACTCCCACCAGGTGCAGGAGGAGCTGAGCGAGGTAGACCCGGTCACCGGCAGGATCAAGTGGGCCTACCGGCTCGACCTCAACTGGAGCGTCGAGAAGGTCCACTCGGTCAGCCCGCTCGTCTTCTCCGCATCCCGACGCGATGACAGCAATACCAAGAAACGCGCTGTCCTGGCGCTGACCGACGCGGGAAAGCTCCGCTCCCGGATCCAGGTCGGCAACGACACGTACGAGCCCACGTGCACTGGTTCGTTCGCGGCCAAGGCCGAGGGCGTGGAGGACTGCACCGGTGTCGCCGCCGACACGAACACCCTGTACATGGCGACCGACACCAGCGCCAGCCGTACCGCAAACGCGGTGGTGGCCTTCGACCTGGACACCGGCAGGCCCAAGTGGCGTGCCTCGGCCCCCACCGGACGCACCATGACCCCGCTGCACCTGGAAGATGGCGGCAACGTCCTGCTGTACATGGCAGCCTCCACCGACAGGGGCGGCGCAGTCGCCACCCTCGCTCCGACAGGCGGCGCGCCGAAGGTGCTGCTCCGGCATCCGGCGTCGACGGCGCAGATCGAGAGCACCTTCTGGAAGGCGCGCTACGTGTACGCGCACGGCGTCTTCTACCTTGCGAACAGCTCCGTCTCCTCCGCGATCTCGGACGCCGAAGAGAAGACGAAGAAGATCGTTATGGCGTTCGGCAAGTGAGAGGTTCATCGACATGGCGCAGCAACCTCCGCCCGGCGGTTTCGGCCCTCCGATCCCGCCACAGCAGCAAGGACCGGGATACGGATATCCGCAGTGGCCACCGCCCCTTCAACCACCGCCGTTTGCGCACACGCCGCCGCCGGGCCCCGGCGACCGCAGGAAGCTGACCATGCTTATGCGCATCGTCATCGCTGCAGCTGCCGCCGCGGTACTGATCGTCGGCGGTGGAGTCTGGTACGCGAACGGTAGCGGCGAGCAGAGGAACGACGTCAGTGGTTCGGCCGGGACAGACGGCAGGGGTGGGAGGGAGGCCGCAGGCGGCCCGGGCAGGGAAAGAGTCCCCACAGATACCCGGTCCGAGGTGGCTTTCGAACTGCCTGGGCCCGTCGTCACCACCGATGTGAAAGTCACCGGTTCCTGGCTGACCGACACGGTGTACGTCAAGCCAGGCGTCACGTCGATCAGCGGGTACGACATCGCCGATGGCACCCGACTGTGGACGATCCCGCTGCCCGGCCAGCTCTGCGCGGCCTCGCACCACACATCGAAGGACAACAGAACCGCGATCGCCTTCGAAGCCGGCAAGCCCAGGACGACGAAGGACACCGTGCCCTGCACCGAGGTCGGCGCGATCGACCTCACCACGGGCAAACTCCTGTGGAGCAAGTCCGTCAGCGGCGGCGCAACCGATGACCACAAGGTCCGATTCGATGAGGTCACCCTGAGCGGGAACACCGTCGCCGCCTCCGGCGACAAAGGCGGCGCCGGCTGGGACCTGACCGACGGCAGAGAACTGTGGAAGCCCCAGATCAACGCCGAGAGCTGCGTCGACGTGGGATTTGGCGGCGGTGAGGCGCTTGTGGCGGTCCGCAGGTGCGGTCCGTACAAGAGCCTGTACTGGGAGGTCCAGAACGTCAACGCCGCCACGCGCGAGCCGATTTCGACGTTCAGGATGCCCACGGGCTTCGCCTACCCGTCCATCGTCTCCACCGGACCGCTGGTCGTCACCGCCAAACTCCTCAGCACCTCGGGCGACGCCTCGGACAGCCGCAACTTCTTCTCGATCGACCGGAAGACCGGCAAACTCAAGACCATCATCCCCACGCCGCGGGACCGGTACGTGGTGGACTGCACCTTCGACGAAGTGGAAGGCTGCCACGGCGTGGTGGCCGGCAACGACAGGATCTATTTCCCCACCGAGGACCATCAGGTCGGTACGGAGCAGTTCGTCCGAACCAACGAGATCGTCTCGTTCGACCTCACCACGGGGAAACCGACGTCCGACAGGGCGGACGCGGGCGTCCGGCACGCGATGTACCCGCTGCGCATGGACGGCGGCAACCTCATCGCTTACCGAGAACCGGTCTTCGGTGCGGGCAGCAAGCAGATCGTCAGCATCGGTGGGGACACCTTCACGCCAGTGACCCTGCTGGAGAGCCGGGTCCGGGGAAGCTCGCAGGACACGGAGTGTGCGTTCTCCTACGGCGCGGAGATCCTCTATACCAATGGCCGGATGTTCATGTCCGACGGGACGATCGGCAAGCCTCGGAGGACCTCGACCGGCGAGCGGACGTGTCTGGCCATGGCCTACACGACGGGCTGAGGCGGTCGTGGCGGAACGGCCGACGGGCGGACTGTACGGGCGCCCGGAGTCGGCCCCGTGCCGACCTGCCCACTTCACCGAGTAGGCCGGCATATTCTGCGGCCGGCAGCGACCACGTTCTCGGGCTCGAAACGGAGTAGTCGCAGCGGCCGGTGAAGCGTACGCAGGAAAACAGGTGGAAACTCGACCTCGCGGCGGCGAAGGCGATTCCCGCCCGTGCAGGGTGTGGTGGACGTGGAGTTGGGGATGGTCTTGGAGACCATCCGCAAGAGTGCCGACAAGGCCAGCGGCGAACGCCGGGCTGCGTGGGGCACGTTGGGGATGTGGTGGGCTACGGCGAAGAAGGCGGCGCGATGAGTACGGGTGCGTACACCAGCGGTCCGGTGGACCGGGCGGCGGAGGACGTGCGGGAGGGGGACGCGGACATGGTGCTGGCGGTCGCGGTGCGGTCGTACGCCATGTTCGCGGTCCACGGGCGCTTCCACGACGGCATGACCGAGGAAGTCCTGCCCGTCCTGTGGTCAGTGATCCCCGAAGAAGAGCGGGAGGCGTACCCGGCCCGGCTGGAGGCGTTCGTGGACGCCTACCGGGAGCGGCTGGAGCGGCTGTACGCGGAGTACGGGCCCCAGTCCGCGACGGCCAAGTACGGGCGCCGCGAGCTCTTCGCGCACCCGGTGTCGTTGATCGCTCTGGAGCGGCTGTCCACTGGGCGCTCACGTTTCGCTCTGGCGGCACGGTGGAACGGGGAACTCCCCGATCGGTGGCTCAACGACATCTGTGGCCCGTGGGGCGTCGCTGAAGTGCTCTGAATCAGGCAGGGCGAGGCGCAAAGTCCCGTCGGGCCCGGGGCGCGGGGCCCTCGCGGTTGCCGTATCTGCGCCGAGCTTGCCGATCATGAGCTTCTCCGGACCTGGGCCGTGTACGCGCGCTACGGTACGAACGGACCGCAACTCCAGCCGCGGCCGGACGAGGAGTGCCTTGTGTCGTCAGCATGCGACCCGGCGAGCGCCCCCGTGGGCGACGTGGGAACGGCACTGCTCATGCTCGACGCGCGGATCAAGCAGATCCACGAGTCCGATCCGGCGGACGGCGACGCAGCCGAGTGCCGGGAATTGGACAGGCTCTTCGCCGCGTCGACGGGTGCGGACGGGCTGCAGGACTTGATCGACGGCACCTGCACCTTGATCTACATGTTCATGCAGTGGTTGCGCCGTACCCATGAAGAGGGCGGGAAGGACGTCATCGAGTACGTCGTACCGACCCTGGTCGCCACCCTGCGCAGGATGCCCAAGAGCGTCCGTCCGCACACCCTCCCTACGATGGTCGCCCTGGCCGTTGCCGCGGGCAGCGGCCTCAGTCCCAACGGATGGCGCAGCCAGTACGGGGACTGGACGGCGGAGGAGATGAACGCGCTGGAAGCCACCGTGTTCCTCGTCGCGGAACACATCAACCGCATGGCAGACGACCATGGCTTCGCCGTTCGTCTGATTGCCGACGCGCTGCGCGGGAGCGAGCGCGACGACGGCTGAGTGACCCGGCTGCCACGCGTCACGTCGTGTGCCGCCCGGACGCCACCCTGGGCGCCTTACGAACACTTGGCCGGACGCACCGATGGCCCATGCGCGGCTCTCGTCGCGGTCTGGTCGCGGTCTGGAAAGCTGCCCCCGCCGCCCGTGTCGGTCCATGTTGTCGCCCGAGCCGGTGGGCGATCTCGGTCTGGAAGCCGAGGAGTGGCCGAGCCCGGCGCGGTGGAGCTCGGCGGGCGTCGAAGTGTCCGCTGCGGCGCGGGGCCCGGATTTACTTGACATCGCCCGGCCGCAGGGGTAGATCTCCGGTCGGGCGCTACCGGGATCCGGCAGGCGTTTCAGCCTGGTCTGCCGCCGGGGCCAGGTGGCGTGTCGTCGTGGCCGCCGTCTCCCAGCAGTCCCGTCGCGCCGAAGGTGTGGTCCTTGCTGATGCGGGGCAGCTCCGTGCGGGAGAGGCGGGTGACCAGCGGCGGCAGGACCGCGCGTACGGGCTGGACCGCCCTGAGCCAGGCGGGGGCGTAGACCGCCGACGAGCGCCGTTCGACGGCGCGGACCATCCGGGCGGCGACCGTTCGCACCGGGTAGACCTTGCGGGCGGGTGCGGGCATGTGAGCCCGCAGCTCCCTCAGGACCGTGTGCTGGTCGACGTCGCGGATCATGTCGGTGTCGGTCCAGTTCAGGTAGGCGACACCCACACCGATGCCCTGGTGCGCGGCTTCCGCCTGCAGGGCGTGTGCGAACGATTCGACACCGGCCTTGGACGCGCAGTAGGCACTCATCATCGGCGAGGCGCCCATTGAGGCCAGCGACGCGATCTGCAGGTAGTAGCCGCGGGTTTTCCGCAGGTCGGCCATGAAAGAGCGGGCGGTGATCGAGCTGCCGATCAGGTTCACCTCGATCACGCGTCGCCACGTCGCGGGGTCGGACTCGGCGAACGGCCCTCCCTCGGCGATCCCGGCGTTGGCGACGACCACCGACGGCGGGCCCAGCTGCCTGCGCACCTGGGCGGCAGCCCGGTCCATCGCGGCGTCCTCGGTGACATCGACCTCCCACCAGCCGGCCCGCCCTGGCAACGACTTCGCGACGCGCTCGAGCGCCGGTGCGTTGTGCCCGAGCAGCGCCACCACAGCACCCCGCTCGGCCAGACCTCTGGCCACTGCCTCACCCACACCCCGTGCGGCTCCGGTCACGACAGCCACTCGCCCCTCCAGGGGCCGCGACCTCGGCTTTCCCATTGCCCTCATGGCGCCAACGTAGACCAGGTCCCACAGATCAGCATGCCCCATGGGGCGCTGGTGGAAGCGGCACCCCCTCGACAAGGCAGACACGTTGCGCGAGCTTCCGGGGGACCAGGAGAGCGGGTCACCCGGGCGCCACCACGGTCCGTCCCGCGCTCGGCGCCCCATGGAAAACTAACAGAAGTTCGCCGGGGTCAACGGGGGCGGGCGCCAGGCCGCCGCCCACTCGTGCCCGGCAGCAGACCGGTGCCGGTCGGGTTCCGCTCACGTCGCGGTCGACGCGGGGACCGCGTTCAGTTGGCGGCTGTGCTGCGTCGAGGCGATCTGCTGCGGGGGGGGGCGCGGCAAAGGTTAGGCCGTCCACCCATCGCGATGTTGCGGCCGAGGTGCGTGTGCGTCCGGGCTTCGTCCGGCACTACGGCCTCGGGGCCGCCGGCAGTCGCAGATGCCGCGTGCAAGGCGGAGAGTCCGGAGGGTTCTCCTAAGGGGGGCCTTGAGCAACTTCTCGCCTTCGGTACGGCGTTGGAGCTTACTGAAGGGCGTCTGGGCCGTGCCTGGGGCAACGCGGACCGTGCCTCGCACGTCGTACGGCACACGGGACACTGCATTCACCGGCATGTGCTGCTGGGCCTGGGGCGGCCTCGGGGCCTTCTGCTGGCCGACGGGGCGCATTGCCGATGCGAGCGCCACTGCTACCTGAACATGGCACGGCGTGCCCTCTCTCAGTTCCCTTGCAGGCGGGGGCAGTTGGGATCGGGGGTGGTTCTTGATTGACTACGGCAAGCTTCACGTGGGCCGGCGGTTCAGCTGCGTCCTCGGACTATTGCCCTGGGGGAAGAGTGATCCGTCCGACCAAGCCCGCCCTCGACCGCCGCGCCCTGCTCGCCGGCACGGCCGCAGCCGGTGTCGGTGTCGTCGTGCCCGCCGGAACCGCCGCCGCAGAGGGCGTGGGCCAGCAGCGCGGCCCCCTTGACCAGGGCGCGATCGACGCCGTCGTCCGGCGCGTCGAGGGCAATCTCCTTGAACTGCGGCGCGACCTGCACGCCTATCCGGAGACGGCGAAGAGCGAAACCTCCGAGGGCGAGGTCGCCACGTCCCGGATCGTCGCGCATCTGCTGCGCGCCGCCGGGCTCGAAGTGACCACAGGGGTCGGCGGCTTCGGAGTCGTCGGCGTACTGAAGGGCGCACGGCCCGGGCGGACCGTCGCCTACCGCGCCGACATGGACGCCGTGCCGACGGAGGGGATCTTCCCCGAGGCCACCCAGCCCGCCCATGCCTGTGGGCATGACATCCACACCGCCGTCGGCGTCGGCGTCGCGCAGACCCTCGCGCAGTTGCGGCACCGCCTCAGCGGCACCGTCGTCTTCTTCTTCCAGCCGGGGGAGGAGTCCCTCCAGGGGGCTCGCGCGATGATCGATGCGGGTGTGCTGCGAGATTACGCGCCCGAGGAGATCCATGCCCTGCATTGCGGGCCCTTCCCTGTGGGGCAGTTCGCCGTGACCCCCGGCAGTGGGCTCCCCGGGCAGGACGGGACCGTCATCAAGGTGAGCGGCGCCGACGCGCTCGCGCGGGCCGAGCGACTTGCCGCCGATATCACGGGGCTTGGCACCGTCGCGCCCCCGGAGACGTCCGCCGGCATGGAGAAGATGGTCGCTGACGTACAGGTCAAGGACGGGCCGCTGGCCAGGTTCGTCACCCTCCGGGCCGGGGCGGCGGAGGCCAAGGACACGGGGCAGGTCTCGGTCTCCGTGTCGTACCGCTGCTGGCCCGAGGAACGGTACGCCGAGGTGCGCGAGGCCGTTCGGGGTCTGGCCGGGAAGTACGAGGGTGCGGTGGTCGACTTCGACCGGGCTCCCTTCCCCGCCATGGTCTGCCCGGAACGCGACGCGCTCGCTCTGGGGCGGCATCTGCGCCGTGTCCTCGGCCCGGACGGCGTGACCGTCATGCACGCGGCCTTCCCGTTCAACGGCGAGGACTACGCGCTGTTCCTGGACCGGATACCGGGCACGTACTCCTTCCTCGGCGCACGGCGGCCGGGCGCCGACATCACCGAGTCGGTCCCGCACTACGCCGCGTTCGACCCCGACACCAGGGCCATCGGTATCGGTGTCCGTGCGATGGCGGGATGGCTCGCCGCGCGGGCGAAGGCCTGACGGTCAGTATCCGGTTGAGCGCGCGATGGTGGCCTTCTGCGGGCGCCCGACGGATATCGGCATCGTGCGAGCCGTCCTGCAACGCTCGCCGACTGTCGAGAAGACCGGCGGCGAGCCGGCCCCCTCGGGCCGGCCCCGAAGGCGCACGGGTGCCGATCCGCACTATGGCGACCCTCCGTGATTCTTTTCGGGCAGGCAACAGGCGGCGCAGCGGGTCGGCGAACGGCATCGTCAGCCGGGCGGCTCAGTTCGCGTCGCTCACGCCGAATCCCCCTTGTGCCGCTGGTAGTAGCGGCCGACCCGCACCCGGTTTCCGCACAGCGCGGGTGAGCACCAGCGCCGTCTCGGGTTCACCGCCAGGAACAGCAGTCTGCAGCCGGGCCCCTCGCAGCGACGCAGCCTGCTGAGGGCGACCGGGTCGGTCAGCAGGTCGACGGTGGCGTCGGTGAGCTCCGCGAGCAGGACATCGGTGGCGCTCCCGGTGCGCACCGGGGCTGCGGTGACAGCTCCGCCGTCCCAGTCGAGGCTGCGGTGCAACGGTGCCGCGAGGAGGGCTCGGGTGAGCGCGCGCAGCGCCTGGGCGGGTGGCTCCTCGCCGTCGCGGACGCATTCGATCACCGTCGAGATCCGACCGCGCAGCGCCCGCAGCGCGTCGAGGCCGGGGCCGTCGGAGCCGGGGGGCGGCTGAGTAAGCCGTCCTGTCTGGGCGTGCAGCCAGCGGTGTAGCTGTTCTTCGGAGTCCAGCAGGTCGACCTCGCCACCAGGTTCGTTGACACGGGTGTTGACCAGGTCCAGTGGAAGGGGCTCGCCGACCAGGGGCAGTCTGTTACTCATGGATCTAATGCTACTCCAATCCATTGACCCATTAGTGGCACGCCCGCTATAACTAATGCATCAACACCACGAGGGAGCATGTGACATGACGAAGCACGGTACGGCAGGCACAGTGGTCGCGCGGACGGCCCACCGCTTCGTGGAGGTGGACGGGGTTCGGGTCTTCTACCGGGAAGCCGGCCCCACCGACGCGCCCACGATGCTGCTGCTGCACGGATTCCCGTCCGCCTCCCACCAGTTCCGGCGGCTGATCGACACCATCGGCACCCGTTATCACCTGGTCGCTCCCGACTACCCCGGCTTCGGCCACACCGAGGCTCCCGAGGACTTCGAGTACTCCTTCGAAAGCCTCACGGACGTCATGGAGGGCTTCGTCGAAGCCCTGGGACTGGGCGCGGGCGGGTTCGCGCTCTACACCTTCGACTTCGGCGGCCCGGTCGGCATGCGACTGGCCGCCCGGCACCCGGAGTGGATCAACGGGCTGATCGTGCAGAACGCCAACGCCTACGCCGAGGGGCTGTCCGACCTGGCCCGGGACATGACTGCGAACCGGCCCGGTGTACCGGGAGCCGAGGAGCGGGTCCGCGAGATCCTCACCCTCCCGGTCACTCGGAGCCAGTACGAGGGCGGCACCGGGGATCCCGCTCTGATCGCCCCCGACGGCTGGACCCTGGACCAGCATTTCCTCGATCTGCCGGGCCGCAAAGAGGCCCAGGTCGCGCTGGCCCTCGACTACCACTCCAACATTGACCGTTACCCGGTGTGGCAGCAGTGGCTGCGCGAGCACCGTCCGCCGACTCTGGTCCTGTGGGGCCGCGGTGACGCGTTCTTCCCGGAGGCCGGGGCACACGCCTATCTGCGTGATCTGCCCGAGGCGCAGGTGCACGTCTTCGACACCGGCCACTTCGCGCTCGAGGAGAAGCTGCCCGAGATGGCTCCCTTGATCGCCGATTTCCTCGACGCATCCGCACGCCCCACTGACACGAAGAGCCCCACCGACACGAAGAGCCCCACTGACACCACGAGCGCCACAGTCGCCGAGAGCGCCACAACCCCCGCTGACCACAAGAAAAGGACACACAAGAAGAGGACACCCCTCAGGATCGCGATTGTCGGAGCGAGCGGAAACCTCGGCGGTGCCGTCGCTGCGGAGGCCACCTCCCGCGGTCACCGGGTCACACCGCTCGGCCGTGCCACCACGGATGTCAGCGACCCCACCGCCCTGGCCGAGGCCATTGCCGGGCACGATGCCGTGGTGGTCGGCGTCAAGGGTCCTGACCGTCTAGTGCTGAGGAGCGCGCAGGCTCTGCTGAAGGCACTGCCCGATGCCGGGGTCTCCCGGCTGGTGTTCCTGGGCGGCGGTGGCAGCCTGGAGTACGCGCCGGGCGAGCGGTTCGTCGAGGCACCCGCCTTCCCCGCCGCGTACCTGGAGACAGCGCGAGACCAGACCGAGGCTCTGGACCTGCTGCGCGCCACGCGGACGCCGGTCGAGTGGACCTATGTCAGCCCGCCGCCGATGCACCTGGTTCCCGGACCGAAGACGGGCTCCTTCCGGGTCGAGGCCCGGGACACCCCGATTGCCGACGCCGACGGTGAAAGCCGCATCTCGGTGGGCGACTTCGCAGCCGCGGTCCTGGACACGCTGGAGCAGGGCACCTTCGTCCAGGAACGGATCACTGTCGGCTACTGACCGGTCCGGCCGTACGAGTCAGCCGGGTGGGCCATCGCAAGTCGGCCGGGTGGACAGTCGGAGGACTTGGTGCCTGGCACCGCGTCCAGCTTGCTCCGCCATTCCCAGCTGATGCTCCGGCCCCCCAACTGGACAGTCCGGTAGAGACACTGGCCGCGGCCGGTCCAGTGCAGGGCTGAGACAGCGACGCCGGAGTGCGCCTCGAAGGGGCGGCCTTCCTGTGCAGTGCTTCCGGTACGTCGATGCAGCCGAACGGCGGGAGCACCAGCTCGCCACGGCGTGGTGGGGTCCGGAGTGGAGGGAGGCGTCTCCCGGCGCCGCCCCGTTCGGGGCGGGCAGGGCGTGGGCGCCCACGGCGGACGCGGGCGGCGGTCAGGAATGCTGTGGCGATGACGTCATTGCCGTGTGCTGTTCCGTCGGATGGCGCGGGCGGCGCGTGGCGTTGCGCCCCGTCCGTTCCTGACCTGGGGCGGCACGCAGGGGCGGCCCCGCGCGCAGGGCCGAGGCGGTAGTCCTCTTCGACCTACACCACTTGGCGTTCGACGGGGAGCCGCCCTGGGAGGAGTAGGCCGTTCCAGAGGTTCCGGCGCGACCAGCAGCACATGAAGAACGCGGGCACTGTTTTTGCGGGCACGGTCGAGCAAGCGGAGTTCGCGTCACATGGCCTGGCGGCCGGCGACGTCACCGCCGGGGTCGTCCGCCAGCACGATGGACACCCTGACCCGCTTGCCGACGGGCTCACGCTGGACCGTGAAGCTCTGGCAGAGAGCCATCACGATCTCCAGGCCGTGCTGACCGACCCGCGTCGGATCCGCGGGCAGCACCAGCGGCAGCGTGGTGCTGGAGTCCCACACGGTGACCTGGACTGCCCCGTCCTCGACCTCCAACGTCAGCAGACACGGCCCCGGCGCGTACTTACGGGCATTGGTCACCAACTCGCTCACCGCGAGCTGGGTCATGCCCATCGCCCGCCCCGACACCGGCAGCCCGTGCTCCGCCTGCACGGACGTGAGGAAGGTGCGGACCAGGTCCCGGGCTTCCGCGATCTCCTCACTGCCCTCGAACGCGGCGGAGACGGTTATCGGACGGGCTGCCAGCAGCTCGTGCTCCTCATCCTGCTCAGACAGGTCCATACATCCGCCTTCCATCCAAAGCTCCGCGTGCCCCTCCCGCCTACCCACGAACCCCCCACACATCCCGCTACCCGCTCAGCAACTTCGCCAGCACGGCAGCAGGCCGGCCGAGAGCAGAACAGCTACGCATTGTCCTGGAGCGACTGAGGGCGGGCTGCTCCCCCGTACGCGCCGGGGGCGAGGCGGAACGGGGCACACCCGACCGGTGGCCGGGCGACCGCGGCAGACCGTGGAGCGCCGACGGCGGCACGCGGTCCCAGGCGTTCCCGTTTGATTCGAACAGCTCATGACCAGCGACCGGTCTCGGAGCATTCAGTCCCACCAGTCGTTGCCGGTGTGCCAGCGCTGCACCCACTCCTCGAATCCCCATGCCCGGTCGCCGGGCACCGGGATGGCGCCGACGTCGGCGATCATCCACACCTCGCCGCGGCGGGGGCCGGCGGTCAGCAGGAGCCAGAACGACTGTCCGTCCTCGGATCCGAGAACGACGGACCCGTCGTTGAAGGCGGCGTCGATCCGCGGATCCTCGGGGTGGACACTCTCGTCGTCCTCCCAGTGCCAGGCCCCTTTCAGGGGGAACGGTTCTCCTGGATGCCGCGGGCCATGGTCGGGCCATGTACCGGGCAGCCGGCCGAGCGGTTGGAGGCCACCGTCGCCGGCGGGGCCGAGACTGCAGCCGTTGCTGATCTCCGCGACGAACGTCCTGTACGGCTCCGGGAGAACCGCCCCGTTCTCCTCCTCCCAGTCCGCGACGGCTTCACGTCCGAGCGCAGGCTCGCGCTGTTCCGGCGGAAACGCAGAGCGCAGGAAGTCGAGAGTGGCTTCGGCCGGACGCTGATCACGTGTGTCTGTCACGGCAGCATGCTGACAGAAGGGACCGACACGCCATACGTCGGAGCGGCCCGGCACCATGGGGCACCGGGCATTTGATCCGGGGAATTCGTGTGCCGCGCCCCCGGCGCAGCGGGGGCGCGGCACACCCACTTCGAAGGCGGCCTCCTCGCCGACCACCCCGCGACCGGCACTGAGTGACTCGGTGGCGAGAGCGCCGTCCGCGCCCGCTGAGGGATCTCGGACGCACTCTCTTAGGTCTCGGCGTCACCCGGCCTCAGGTCTCGGCGTCACCCGGCGGCGACGGACGACGGGGAAGGGTCTGCACCCCTCCAGCGATTGCGGTCATGCTCTAATCGCCGCATGACGAAGATCGATTCAGAGCTGATACGACGCTGGCTGAACGGCTGGACCGTGGCTCGCTCCCTGCCCACGGCCGAGCCGGTCGAGTCCGTCGGGGACGGCCTGCGGTCGAATTGCGACCAACCCGGCCGCGAGGTCGAGGTCTTCGCGCTGTGTGCAGATCAAGAACCCGAGTCCTTGGCACGGCTGGCGGCAACTGTCGCCACCGCGAGGCAGACCACCTGGCTCACGGTACCTACACTGCGCCCGGGTGCCGTCGAGGCCATCGTCGGCGCCGCCGGACTGGAGCTGCTCCGTCGGTCCGAGTGGTTCATGACGACCGATCTGACCGAGCACCCACGGCACGCGCCCACCGCGCCGTACGAGCGCGAGGTCCGCACGGAGGGACCAGTCACGGTCGTCTCTCTGCACGACTCCTCCGGAGAGACGGCGGCGCGCGGCACCATCGCCGTAATCGGCAACGACGCGATCGCCGATCGCGTCGAGACGGACGCGGCGCACCGGCGACGCGGCCTGGGCCGCGCCATGATGAGCGCTCTGGCGGAGGCCGCCGTGGCCCAGGGGGCCCGTACCGGTCTTCTCATCGCCAGTGAGGAAGGTCAGCGCCTCTACTCCTCCCTCGGCTGGCGCCACGAAGCCGACGTCCTGATCGCCCGGGGGCCGGCGGTTGCCTCCCCCCGATAGGACCGGCTCTCGCCGGCCGATCAGCCCTGACGTACGGCGCCCTCCTGTGGTTCTGCCGTCGCGGGCACCGCCATCTGTCGCGGGTCGCCCGGTGTGCCCCGCTTCACACCCTCCTGCGGCGTTGATCTGGAACATCCGCGGGCGGGGTGCTGTTCTGTGAGTGTGGCTGCGGAGGGGACAGTGTCCCCGGGCCTCACCTATAGCCCATGGGGAAGATCGTTCGGCTGAAGCCCCATGGAGCCTTTCGCCGAGAGGCGACCGCCCTCCGCGTGCCACGCTCTACCGCCCCGGCTGGTCTCCCCCGTCCAGCCGGGGCTCCTTTGTGTCCCCACTCCACCGCGCCAAGCCTCACGTCCCCTGGGCGGCGGCGAGCACGGCGCACTCTTCCTCGGAGCCCCGGCGAGGCAGACCGGACCAGGGCGCCAGGAGAAATCGGGCGAAGAGTCAGGCGCCCGGAAAACCGGGCGCCTGACTCGGATCAGCCACGCAGCCCCGACGACACCGCGTTCCCATCCCTGCGGTCAGATGCGGCGGGCTCCGCGCGAGGTACCGCGGGAGGGTCAGGCGGGCGTGATGTTCTCCGCCTGCGGGCCCTTCTGGCCCTGTGTGACGTCGAAGGAGACCTTCTGGCCCTCCTGGAGCTCACGGAAGCCGGAGGCGTTGATGTTGGAGTAGTGGGCGAAGACGTCGGGGCCCCCGCCCTCCTGCTCGATGAAGCCGAAGCCCTTTTCCGCGTTGAACCACTTCACGGTTCCCGTTGCCATGCTGAATGCCCTCTCACGCGATGCAAGCCCGCACTGCACGGGCCCGGTAAGATCATCCCCCGGCAGGGCACGGAAAAACAGAGCTCCGCGGATGCAGTTCCAGGAGGTGTGGGCGGTCCGCCGGGCTGCGACCGCGCCACGGTCGAAGCCGCCCGCCACGTCACGCCGTGAGCTGCTCGCCCGCCGGGAGTGCAGCGTCACCTCAGTCGCGTCAGTCGCGAAGCTGCCCGGAGTCACCCGCAACAGCGTCGTTCCGCAGGCTCAGGCTGGGCCTTACGAGGTATCGGCGGCGGTGATGTGGACCTCGGTCGTGCCAAGGACGCGTCCGTTGGCCTGGATCTCGATGCGGTGCGGGCCGGGGTGGATCGTGCGGACCGAGAGGCTCGCGAAGCGGTGCCGGCGTGAGAAGCGGACGGCCTGGCCCGCGGGGAGGTCCCGGGCGGTCAATTTGAACACCTTGCCCGCTTTGGGGCCGCGAACCCCCTGGTAATGGACGATGTAGTCGATCGCCGCTCTCGTCTCGTCGGTGGCGTGCAGCGTGAAGGTAACGGTGGTCGCCTCCCCGACGGGGAGGGTGGAGGGCGAGCAGGCGAGGTCCGTGATCTCGATCGCAGCATGGTGGTCGAACCCGAGAATCGCGAGAGCCTCGGGATGTCCTCGCTTGACGAGTGTCCGCAGGCCGTGGCGTACGACGAAATCGCCCTGCGTGCTGGCGCGGAACCAGCGCCGGGCGGTGACGAGGACGAGGTCGGGGTGGTCCTTGCTGATGTCGTTGAGATGGTTCGCCACGGAACGGCGCACGTAGAGGGACTCGTCGTTGACGAGAGGTTCCAGGAGCGCCAGCGCGGGAGCGGGGTCGGCGACGAACCGCGAGAGCTGTGACGCCCAGGGCAGCCGCGGGCGCGTGCCCTCCGAGACGAGCCGCCGAACGTGTTCGTCCGGGTCGGTGGTCCACACCTTGAGCTGGTCCATCGTGACCTCGTAGTGGGCTTCGACGAACGGGCGGACAGCGAACTCGGCGGTGTATCGGGAAGTGAGCGCGGCCAGCAGCGGCAGCGCGACGTCGGGCCGCTCCAGCATGGCCGAGGCGACGTACGCGTTGACGGGCATGGAAGCCCACCCCGTGAGACCCCCGCCGTCGAGGGCACCACGGATCACCCGGCCTGCTTCCTCGGGGGACGTCGGCATCGTCGCCGCGAGGGCACGGGCTATCCAGTCGATACGGGCTTTGAGTTCCAGGTCACCGATACCGGTGCCCGCGAGCTGCTCGAACACCGCCCGGTCGAAGGACGCCGAGGCGCCCCCGAGGTCACCTGCGAGACGCCCGATGAGCTCCGGCGACAGTTCATCTTTGAAATCGGCCATCTCAACGCCCGCCCGCCAGCAGGTCGAGGAAGCCACCGGCCGCACGGCCCTCGGCCCACGGGAGCAGGGGCTCGATACGCGTCCCCCGTTCGCTCGCGAGCGGTGTGCATCTCGACCTGGTCATCATGGTTTTGAGTCTGCCACGCACCACTGACAGACGGCCGGTACCTCAATCGCTCTGAGCTGCAACGAATCCCTGCTTCGCGCAGCCTGCCGTGCTGGACGAAGGATCATGATCGTTTCTGGCAGTGGAGGCTGAGGTCGGGCAGGGGGCGGCTCCGTCCCGGCGTCCGGCATGGCGTGGGGATGTTGTAGTGTTTTCGAGTTCCGGCGCCAAAATTTCGGTGGCATTGACCGGACCTCCTGTTCCTTCTGTGTCGATCTTGGGGTGACGTCTTATCCACCAGGCCATGTAGTCGTCCGTGTTCCCCGCGTGCTGTGTTGTCGCACGTGTCCGGGGGCGGACGTCGCGTCGGCCTGAGTTGCGTCACCCATCCCCGCAGTCTTCTTCCCGGGTGCAGCTCTGCCTTCTGCCCCGGGTTCCGTGTTTTCCGGCCCCGGTGCGGCTGTCGGCAGGGCTCCCCGATTCCTTTGGATCAGGAGTTTCCGTTTTGTCTTCCTCCGCGCTCGGCAACGAGCCAGAGCACACTACCACCCAGCCCCCGACCCACCCGTCACCTGAACCGTCGAAGAGGGCCAGGGGGGCCTGGATCGCCCTCCTGGTGCTGCTGACCGCCGAGCTGATGAACATGCTCGACCAGTCGGTCGTCCTGACCGCCCTGCCCGCCATCCAGGAATCGACCGGCGCCGGACCGGTCGCTGTGCAGTGGCTGACCACCGCCTATTCACTGCCCGTCGCCGTCGGTCTGATCACCGGCGGACGGCTCGGTGACATCTACGGCCGCCGCAGGATCCTGCTGATGGGCACCGTCGTGTTCACCGCCGCCTCGCTGCTGTGCGGTCTGGCCACCGGCCCGGGCGTGCTGATCGGCGCCCGCCTGCTCCAGGGCGTCGGCGTGGCCGTGATGATCCCGCAGGTCCTGGCGACCATGCACGTCACCTTCGAGGGCCAGGACCGCAGCAAGGCGTTCGGCCTGTACGGAGCCGTCCTGGCCATCGCCAACGTCCTGGGCCCGGTCCTGGGCGGCGTGCTCACCCAGGCCGACCTGTTCGGCCTGTCCTGGCGGCCGATCTTCCTGGTCAACGTGCCCGTCGGGCTGGCCGTACTCCTTCTCGGACGCACATTCATCCCCGAATCGACCGTCCGCAAGGCCGACCGGCTCGACCTTGTCGGCATGCTGCTCTCCGGCCTGGCCGTCGTTCTGGTCCTCTTCCCTCTCACCGAGGGTCACGCCCGCGGATGGCCGCTGTGGTGCTTCGCCATGCTCGCCGCCGGCGCCCTGGCCCTTGGTGTCTTCCTGCGCCACCAGCAGCTCAGGCAGGACAACGCCCCGCTGGTGGCTCTGTCCCTCTTCCGGGTCAGGCAGTTCTCCGGAGGCATGGCCGCGGACCTGCTGCACGGCCTGCTGTGCGGCCTGTTCTTCATGACCTGGACGCTGTACCTGCAACGCGGACTGGGCCTGAGCCCGCTCGAGGCGGCCGTGGCCTTCGTGCTGCTCTCGGTGGGAGAACTGGGCGGCGCGACCATCGCGGCGAAGACGGCCGGACGTTTCGCCCGCCGTCTGCCGCAGACCGGCGCTCTCATCGCGACCGCTGCGATGCTCACCTACGGGCTCCAGATCACCAGCCGCCAGGCGGAACTGACCCTGTTGGCGATGACCGCTCCGGTGGTAGTGGTCGGCTTCGGTCTGGGCATGGTCTCCGGCCCGCTCGCTGATCTGTCGCTGGCCAGGGTCCCGCACGAGGACGCCGGCTCGGCCTCGGGCCTGTTCAACACCGCCATTCACCTGGGCATCGCGCTGGGCACCGCGCTGACCGCCGTGGTGTTCTTCGCCGTCACCGGCGGCTCTCCCGGCGGCGCGGTCAACCGCGAGGCGTTCGTCACCGTGCTGTGGTGGGCCGGCGGCCTCCTCGCCCTGATGTGGGCCCTGATGTTCTGCCTGCCCAGGCAAGCCGGGCACCAGGCAGACTGAGCCACTTCCCCCCGGCCGGACCGGAACGGGCCTGAACGAGCCAACAAGCGAGCGGCTCCGCTACCGGCGTTCCTCAGCGGTGACCGGATTTACCCCCCGCCCGGTCCCGGCATGGGCACTGTCCCTACCGGTGACGAAGCTCAGCACATGCATGCGTACATGCTGGAGCACTTCCACCCGAACACAGGGAGCAGTCCGGGCCGTTGACACCGGCCGGCCCACGTACTCGCCATTCAGCCGCAAAGGGCCGCCCCGTGCTGACCTTCGGTGCCAGCATGATGACCATGACGACTACAGGGCGTACCCCGGCCGGTCCCCCGGGGCCGTCAGCGGGCCGTGGCCGCAGCCGGACCATCGCGGGTGTGCCCGTCCCGCTGACAGTAGGCGCGGAAGAGGAGTACCTCTTGGTCGACCCCGTGTCGCGCGCGGTGAGCGCGGCAGGCGCAGAGGTGGTGGCCGAGGCGGCGGGCGAACTCGGTGACCGTGTCGGCCCGGAGCTGACGCGCTACCAGGTCGAGGTGCGCACCGACGCGCACATCAGTCTCGCGGAGTTCGCCGAGCAGGTCCGCTCCACACGCGCGACCGTCGCACGGGCGGCGGCGCGGCATGGCCTGCGGATCATCTCGAGCGGTACCCCGGTCCTCGGCCAGGCCACCCCGCCGCCGCTCACCGGGAGCCCCCGCTACGCCCGGAGCGCCGCGATGTTCCGGTCCCTGGACGACGAACAGAGCGCCTGCGCCTGCCACATCCACGTCGGCGTTCCCGACCTCGCCACCGCTGTGCAGGTCAGCAACCATCTGCGCCCCTGGATTCCGGTCCTGATCGCCCTCACCGGCAACTCCCCCTACTGGGCGGGCCGCGACACCGGCTATGCCAGCTGGCGCACCACCACGTGGGGCCGGTGGCCGGTGGCCGGGCCGCCTCCGTTCTTCGAATCCCTCTCCCACTTCGAGGACCTCGTCGCAGGCTTCATCGCCACCGGCACCGTCATGGACCGTGGCGGCCTGTACTGGGACATCCGACCCTCCCATCACGTACCCACGCTGGAGTTCCGCTTCGCCGACGCGACCACCACCCCGGGTGAGACCGTGCTGCTCGCCGGCATTCTCCGAGCGCTGACCGCCCTCGCACTGGAAGCCATTGCCGCCGACGAGCCGGCGTTCCGGCCGGGCCCGGAGATGCTGCGGGCCGCCTGCTGGCGCGCAGCCCGCCATGGTCTGGCCGGGCAGGGCATCGACCTGGCCACCGGTGGTCTGTCCCCCGCCGTCGGCCAGGTGGACCAACTCCTGTCCCGGCTGCGGCCCGCCCTGCTGGGTCACGGCGACATCGGGCTCGTCCACACCCTCTGGTCGCTCCAGCGCGCTCAGGGCAACGGCGCCGAGCGGCAACGCGCCGCCCACCGAACCCGAGGCAGCCTCACCGACGTCGTCGACCACCTGATCGACAGCGCCTGACCGCCGACGTCGCTCCATATGATGGAAGACGCCGGGCCGCAAGGACCGGCCCGGCGTCTCCCGGAACGTCATGCCGTAGCCGCCGGTCCGTTGTGCGCACGGGCCGGCGGCTGTCTGCGCGCGACCCGGCCGGCCATACGGCTGGACCGGGCTGCTCAGCGCCTCAGCAGCTGAGGTTGGAGCCCGGGGCCACGCCCAGGATCCGGGAGAAGTTCTGGTAGCTGTTGATGCGGCTCTGCACCTGCGCCGGGTTGCGTCCGTCGCACTCCAGCGCGCCGTTGATGGAGCGGATGGTCTCCCCGAAGCCGCGGGCGTTGACCATCGCGTCGTGCGGCGTCATGGTGCCCGGTCCGTTCTGGGTGTTCCAGTACCAGAGTCCGGTGCGCCAGGCGACGGACGGGTTCTGCTCCACCAGGTAGGGGTTGCGCAGCAGGTCAAGGCCGAGGGCGTCGCCGGCGGCCTTGTAGTTGAAGTTCCAGCTCAGCTGGATCGGGCCCCGCCCGTAGTAGGCGGCCTGTCCGGCCGGGCACCCGTACGACTGGGAGGCGTCGCAGTAGTGCGGGTAGTTCGCGGTGTTCTGCTCGACGACGTACCGCAGTCCGCCGGTCTCGTGGTTGACGTTGGCCAGGAAGGCTGCGGCCTCCTGGCGCCTGACGGTGTCGCTGCCGGTCTTGGCGAAGGCCGGGAACGCCTTCAAGGCATCCACCAGGCCCGCGTAGGTGTAGAAGCTGTTCCGGTTCGGGAACATCTGGTTGAACTGGCTTTCGGAGACGACGAATCCGGACGGGTCCGGGTCCTGGCCGCCTCCGCCGCCGCAGGCGCCCTGGTCGGTCCAGACGCCCCACTGACCGCCGGCACCGGGCGTCTCGCCCTGGGTCCACCACTTGGCCTGGTAGTTGTGGCCGCCGTACGAAACGGCCATGCCCTGGGTGTAGGCCGTGCTGGAGTTCCAGGCGGCGGCGCAGGAAGCAGCCACGGCGGTGCCGGCGGCGGCGAGCGGCAGGAACACCGCAAGAAGGGCCGTGACGGCGAGAGAAGCGACGAGACGGGAGAGTTTCACTGCGGAGATACGCGTACGCAACACGTCACCACATCCTCGGTGGGGGGAAGAGTGGGCCCGAGCCAATCGCATTGGTCTGGACCTGTCAAGGTCCAGACCAATGCTTGTTCCGCAGTACACCGGGCGTGAGGAAGCGGGCGTGGGTGGTGGGTGGTGGGTAGCGGGTGGTAGGTGGTGAGTAAAGACTTGAGCCCTCGGTCTCCGGGCGGTAACCAGTGCTCTCGGGGGGTGAGTTGGCGGGGGCGCGTCAGATCCGTACCATCCGCCTGCGACAGGGTGACCGGAACCGGAAGGACGGAGCTGTTCAGTGAGCGACGCGATACCCGATGCGGAATCTGACCCAGGACCTGAGGTGGGTACTGGCCCTCCCTCGGTAAGTGACATCGACTGGGAGGCCGAGGGCCGCTGGCACGATACGCGGCCCGCGTCGTTCGTAGCGGTGATCGTCGGCGGGTGCGCCGTGGCCGCCGGGGTGTGCTGGGCGGCGGGGAACACGGGCTGGGTGCGGGTGATGGTGCTCGGGCTGGTGCTTTCCGTACTCGGCGCCTGGCTCAACGACCGCGTACTGCTGCGTCTCCAGGCGAAGACCGGTGCTTCCGTACGGCAGACGGCGGTGCTGCTGCGGCACCTGCGGCAGGAACGGATTCCCGCCGATCCCCGGGCCCGCCGGATCATGGCCGAACTGGTCCGGATACAGATCGGCCGGCAGCGGGAGGGCGCGGGGAGGGTCTGGGTGGCGGTCGTGGCAGTCTGTGTGCTGGCCGGCGCCTTCATGCTGGTCGCCGGACACTTCGTCCTGAGTGTCGCGACCTGCGTCTTCGCGGTTCTCGCGGTCAGGCAGTACCGCGGCGCCGCCCGGGTCCGCGCCCGGCTCACGCGGATGGAAGGGGTGCTGGCAGAGCCGCCACAGACACCCTGACGGGCCTTCGCGACGCCCTGGGCGCCCTGCGCAGCAACCCCCGGCCCTGATTTCCACGTGGCGCAGGCCGACGGGGACCCGGACTCGCACCCGGTGCGAGGGCGCGCGGCTCGCGGCTCACGGCTCTGCAGGCCGGGCTGCTGACGGCGGCCGCGGACCGCCGACCGCCGGTCAGCTCCAACCGAACCGGCGGTCCACCACCGCGGTGAACTCCTCGAAAGTGAGTACAGCGTCGCCGTTCTGGTCGGCGGCGTCGAACAGCGCGGAGGACGCGTCGGTGTCCTGCACCCCCCAGGACGGGATGACGCCGGCGGCGGCCAGCGACGGTCCCTTCGCCTGCAGGGCAACGATCACCTCTTCGCGCGACAGCAGCCCGTCGCCGTCCAGGTCGAGTGCCTTGAAGAGTCTGCGGGCCTTGTCGCTCATCATGTGTCCCCTGGTGGAGTGTGGCGGGCGGGAAAGGCATCCCGCTCGGGTGGAGGGACGCATACCGAACGGCCCGGGTTGCGCCCGCACTCCCCGGCTGCGCTCGCCGACGTACGGGGCGGCCTTCTCTTCGCTGCGTACGGGCCGAGAGGTGGACACAGGCCTCCCCCGCACGGCCGATCACGACCCTCCTCAGGTGCGACGTACCCGGGTCGGCCGGGCGGAAGAGTTGCGGGTGCCGGGAGAAGCCCTTCCGGCTCACCGGAGCCCTCCGAAAGGCCTCGCCATGACACACAGGACCCACCGCATCGCCACCTCCCGCCGGACCCGCCTCGTGGCACTCTCCGCAGCCCTCCTGGTCACGGCCGGTGTGGCAGGCACCGCAGCCGCTTCCGCCGCGGAGACGGGAATCGGGAGCCCCTTGCCCACGGAACGGCCGGTGACCGTCGCCACGCGGCAGGACCCGCCGCGCGAGGCCGCGGCGCTGACCGGGAAGGCCCGGCTCGACCGGCCCGAGCACGTCATCACCTTCGCCTTCAACGCACATCTGCCTGCGGGGGCGTTCCCGGACAAGGCGAAGGGAACGGTCGGCGTCCGGCACCAGTGGCCCGACGGCACCGTGCAGTGGGCGGACGTGAAGGTGGACTGCCTGGTCACGGGCGGCAAGGTGGCGATCGTCACCGGCACCGTGGCGAAGAGCAACATTGCGGGGCAGCACGGCAAGCGGGTGGGCATCACTGTGGACGACCGGCCCGAAGGAGACCGGCTGGGCTACAGCTGGCTGCTGGACGGTCACCTCACGAAGCAGCCGCGGGGGCTGGGCAAGTGCCTGGGCTCGGTGCCGATCGAGAAGGTGGACGCGAAGACGGGCGACTTCAAGGTGCTCCCCTTCGAACTCGGGTAGGACCCGGTCCGTCCGGACCGCTCGGGCCCAACCCCGCCGGCGCGGCCCGGACGACTCCTCGGAACGTCTGTACGGAATCGTGCCGTCGGCATGGGTTCAGGGCCCGTTCCGCCCCACTGCCGCGAAGGTGGGCGTCGGCCCGGGACACAGCGGATTCCGCAGGGCCTTCCAGCTTCGCAGGCAGAGGGCGAGGGTGCCGGCGTCGTCGAGTCCGCAACCCGGCGTGCTGGGCGAGTCGTCCCGCACCGGCTTTCCCTGCCCCTTCGGCCCCTAGCTGTGCGACGCGGGTCTACTCTGGGCAACAGCCCACGTCCGTATGCGCGGGAGGCACTCGTGGAAGCACCGCACCGTCCCACCTATCCGCCGAGGACCGAGCCGCCGCCCAAGCGGCCCCTGCCTCCCCCGGACCCGCCGCCGAAGCAGCCCCACCCGTCTCCAGCACCGCCGACATCGGGGATGCGGACCCGGATCGCCGACCGGCGCTGCCGGAACTGGCCCCTGGAGTCCCGGGCATGGACCCCGAACGGCGCTGGCCGACGCGTGGAGGAGGCACTCCGCGCCTGGGGATACGTGCAGTTCGACGAGGAAGCGGTGCGCGCGGTCGTCAAGCTGCTCGTGACGGCGGCCGTGGACGACGGGGGGACCCACCTGAGCCTCCACCTGACCGACCACCAGGAGCACGCCCTGGTGCTCGTCCTCAGCAACGGCCCCCACGCCGACCGCCCCGACGACGGCTCGCTCCTGCACGCCGTCGCGACCCAGGGTGCCTCGGACTGCGGCACAGAATCCGCCGAGGACGGCCGCCGCCGGTGGGCACTCCTCAACCTCATGCCCCCGGCCCCGGCCGTGCTGCCGAAAGCCACCCCCCGGAGCGCTACCTCCTGAAGGGCTGGACAGCGGCGAAGTCCACGTCACCACAAGGTTGTTGGTGCTTCACCGGGAGGGCACCGCCCCCAGGCGGGTCGCCTTCCACACCAGGCCACTCCGGTCACCGTGCGGCACGCCCCGCGCAGCACGGAGACCTCGCGGACGTACTGGACAGGAGAGCACCCAGTTCACGCCGGGCGACAGCGGACAGCCGACAGTGGACCGCCCGCCACCGAAGTCGGGCCCCTGAAGGATTCGCTGCGTGCATCTCCTAGCCTGACCGAATGAGACCCGACGACACTTCCGATGATCTGATCGTCCGCGTGGGAGCCGCAGGGGCGCACGCGGTGCACCTGCTCTTTTCCGAACCCACCCGGCCCTACGCGGAGGACCCGACCCTCGACTTCATCGTGCGGGCCAGCGGCCAATGGGTAAGCGTCGAAACCTTGGTACGGACCTGGGAGGGCGACGGTCTCGACTCCTTCCTCTTTTCCCTGGCGGAGGACTTCCGCGGCTGGGAGGGAACCCGAACCTGGCACTCCCTCGCATACGACCTCACTCTCTCGGCGGAGCACCGGTCCGGCGGCCATGTGCATGTGACCTGGGGTATTCACGACCGGCCGCCCGCCGAGGAATGGCACTTCGAAACCACCACGGTGCACGCAGCAGGCGAGGACATGCTGCATCTCGCCGATGAGATCCATGCACTGCTCACCATGGATACCCCGCAGACGTCGTAGACCGCGTAGGCCGTGTAGCCGGAACGCTGGGAGATCGCGCGAGGTGGCACTGCAACCGGGCGCGCTTCGTCGGCAGTCGGTCCCGGCTTCGATCGCTGCCGGCCTCATGCCGGGTGGACGAGGCGGCATTCATAGGCGAAGATCACGGCCTGTATCCGGTCACGGAGTTCGAGCTTCTGCAGAATTCTTCCCAGGTGGGATTTCACGGTCGCCTCTGCGAGGTACAGGGTGGCGGCGATCTCGGTGTTGGACAGGCCGCGGCCCACCTGGATGAGTACCTCGCGCTCGCGGGCGCTGAGCCGGCCGAGCCGCTCGTCGCGGACGGAGCCGCTGCCGTCGGGGATGTGCGGGCGAAGGTTCTCCAGCAGTCGGCGGGTGATCCGCGGGGAGACCACCGCGTCGCCCGCTGCGACGCTGCGTATCGCGGTGAGCAGTTCCTCGGGTCTGGTGTTTTTCAGCAGGAAGCCCGAGGCCCCGGCTCTGAGTGCCGCGAAGGCGTATGCGTCGAGGTCGAAGGTGGTGAGGATCAGCACTCTGCTCCGCGGAGAGATCCGGATGACCTGCCGGGTCGCTTCGATCCCGTCGGTCCCGGGCATCCGGACGTCCATGAGGACGACATCGGGGCGCAGCTCCCGGGCGAGGCGGGTGGCCTGGGTGCCGTCTGCAGCTTCGCCGACCGGTGCCATGTCGGGCTGGGTCTCCAGGACCGTGCTGAAAGCCATCCGGAGCAGCGCTTCGTCGTCGGCGATCAGGATGCGGATCGTCATGCGCACACCGCTCCGCTGCTACCTAGGTCGAGGCGGGTGTGACGGTCGAGGCGGGTGTGAAGGGCGAGACGGGTGTGAACTCCCCAGCCGCCGCCAGGGAGCGGTCCGGCCTGCACCGCCCCTCCGTAGGCGGCCGCGCGCTCACGCATGCCGGGGATGCCGTGGCCGGATGGTACGGCGCCGGGACGTGGCGGGTGGGGGCCGGTGTCGGTGACGTCCACCGTGACGGCCTCGGGTGAGCACCGTATCCGTACGTTCGCGTGGGTACCGAGGGGTGTGTGCTTGAGCGTGTTGGTCAAGGCTTCCTGCACCAGGCGGTAGACGGTCAGCTGAGCGGTGGCGGACATGTGGGTGTGGCTGCCCTGGACTTCGACGCGGGTCGGCAGCCCGGCGGCGCACATCTGGTCGGCGAGGACCGTCAGTTGTGCGATGCCGGGCAGCGGGTGGCGTTCCGCGTCCGGTTCGTCGGCCCGCAGGACGCCCAGGGAGCGCCGCATGTCGGTCAAGGCCTGCCGGCCCGTCTCGGAGATCTGGCGCATCGCGGTGCCGGCCTTGTCGGGCGACCGGTGCTGCGCGTAGACGGCGGCGTCGGTGAGCGCGACCATGACGGACAGGTTGTGGGTGACGATGTCGTGCATCTCCCGCGTGATACGTGTTCTCTCCTCGGCGACGGCCAGCCGCGCCTGCTGGTCATGCTCTTGCTCCAGGCGTGCGGCCCGTTCCTCCAGGACCGCGAGGTAGGCGCGCGTGGTGCGCACATTCACCCCCAGGACGGCTGCGGCGACGATCATCGCGGTCACCGCGACGAAGGGGGTCAGGAACGCGCCCTCCGTTGCCCAGCGCAGACAGGCCAGCAGGGCCCCGCCCTCGACAAACGCACAGGCAATCAGCGTGCCGCGCAGGCCCGACGTCGCAGCAACCGCGTAGAGGGCTACCAACAGCGCCATGTCCGCGGGGAGTTGGACGTTCATCAGCCACTGGACGAAAGCCCCGGCGGCCACGGCGGCGAACACCGTGAGCGGGGCCCGGCGCCGCCACACCAGGGGCAGCGCAAGGGCGGCGGTGAGGGCCACCGCCGCCGGGAGCTCGTCCGGGGCACGCGTGGCCACGATGTGGAGCAGGAGCAGCGCCGTCAGCAGCGAGTCCCCCGCCATGGGCGGCAGTCGCAGGCCCCAGCGCCGGGCGGCTCTCCCCAGTCGTGCCGCTCGCACGGCGGCCACGTCGGCGTACCTGGTCAGCCGTACGGCCGTTGCCGTCCGCCGTACGGCCATTGCTGTTCGGCGTACGGCCGTTGCTGTTCGGCGTACGGCCATTGTCGTCCGCACGGCCGTTGTTGTTCGCCGTACGGCCGTTGCCCTCCGCCGCATGGCCATTGCTGTTCGCCGCACGTGGTCCCGGTAGCGCGCCGGGTGGGCATTGCCCGGCTCTGAGGGCTCCTCGGTCATCGCATGTCCCTGTCGGTTTCTGCATCGTGGTGGAGCCGGCCGGGGCCACCACCGCGTACAGCCGGAGCAAGGCCGGGTGCGGGGAGCCTGTGCTCGCCCGGCGTGTACAGCGGTCCTGCCACGCTAGGCCGCGGGGCCGTCACGCACATGGGCCCATCGTCTGAGGACACCGCGCCGGCGTACGACCGCAGGATGAGACCCGCTGCCTACCCCGGTCGTAAAGAAGCCGTTCAGCCGGCGTGCTCGCCTGCGACTCCGGTGGCACACGAGGGCGACCCGGGGCCGATGCGGCAGCGTGCATCCCGCGCCGAGGATGGCCGGGTGACCGAGATCATCACGGGACTGCACATGTCCCTCCTGGAAATCCTTGCCCTGCTGGGCACCACCGCACTGGTCGGGGCGCGCTGGCTTCCCCCCTCCGCCCGACCACGCGTCACGATGACGGCGGGGGCACTTCTCGTGCTGTCCGTCATCGTGCTGAGTGGGGTGGGGATCCGCTGGCAGATGCTGCCGGTGCTGGCGGGCGCCGCCTTCGTGTTGCCGTTCGCCGTCTCTCCGCTGATCCGACGACGTACCGGGCGGCCGGCGTGGCGGGCCCGATGGTGGCTGGCGGTGCCGGGATCGGTGGCCTGCGCCGGTCTGATCGCCACGGGCCCGTTGGCCGCCTGGGCCTTTCCCGTACCGGTGTTCCCGGAACCCTCCGGCCACTTCGCGGTCGGCACCCGCGTGATGCAGTGGACCGACCCGAACCGCCCGGAGACCGCCACCGCCGACCCGCGCGACCGGCGTACGGTCGTGGTCCAGCTCTGGTATCCCGCGCAGAGGAGCCCCGCAGGCTCGCGGCGGGCCCCCTACCTCGGTCGTACGCAGGACGAGGCGCGCACCGTCTCCGACGCCCTGGCGCGCTATGCCGGCCTGCCCGGCTTTCTGGTCGACGGCGTACCGCGTGCCCACACCCATGCGGTCTTCGACGCCCCGGTGGCCGAGAAGGGGGGACGGTTCCCGGTCGTGCTGTTCTCTCCCGGGCTGGGAGGAGTGCGTACCCAGAACACCGCCTGGGCGGAGGAGCTGGCCAGCAACGGCTATGTCGTCGCCGCCCTCGACCACCCGTACGACTCCGCCGCGGTCGTCCTCGCCGACGGCCGAACGGTCCACACCAAGGTCGTCTCCACCGGCGACGACACCGAAGACAGCAAGCGGGCCACCGAAACGACGCGCGTCCGGGCCGCGGACCTCAGCTTCGTCCTCACTCGGCTGGGCAGCCCGGACCGAGGGACCGCGGGTCCGCCGACCGGGCGCCTGGACACCGGTCGGGTGGCGGTGACCGGCCACTCCCTGGGGGGCGGCGCTGCCCTGCAAGCAGCGCGCCAGGACCGCCGGTTCACCGCCGTCATCAATCTGGACGGCTACCCCCGTGACCCCGTCCCGCTCCCCTATCACCAGCCGGCGCTCGCACTCACCCAGGACGTCACCCCGGACACCGACCCGCGCTACATCCCCCGCCTCACCCAGGTTCTCCAGCTCAGCACCGCGACGAGCTACCGGCTCACCGTCCCCGGCGCCGCGCACCTCACCTTCATGGACGCCCCCCTCTACCTGCCGCCTGTGCCCTCGATGGTCGGGGCCCTGGGCCGCACCGAGAGCCCGCATGTCGTCGCCGCAGCCACCCTCGCCTTCCTGGACACCGTCCTGCGGCACAGATCCGGCGATCTCGCCGCCGCTCTGTCGGCTTACGGCAACCTGAGCGTCCACCGCCCGGACACCAGTCACTGATCCGGTGCACCGTGGCAGCCGCGGCACGGCCGTTCCCCGGCCGCACCCCGGCCGCGTGCCAGTCGCGCACCGGCTGCGCACGGGGCGGGCCCGGCGCCCGCTTGAGCACCGCGAAGGGCTCCGGTTCGGCCGGTCCCGGGAATCCGCTCAGCCGGCTCACCCGTCACTCGGCTGCCCGGTGAGCCGGGACGCCTTTCGGCAACCTCTCCAGCGGGGGCGTTCAATCGTCGAGGTGCCCGCTACCGGCGGGCATGGCGGGCGTGAGGCCGCCGGTGCGCGGGGGCCCGTGGGGCGAGGAGGACTTCCTCGTAGCGTCCGAGGGCCAGGACACCGGCGAGGAGCGCTCCGGGCAGAGCCAGTGCCACGAAGACGGCGGCGGTCGGTGCCGCCGGGTCGGCAATCATGCGTCGGGCACGCCCGCGAGGGCGGTGCCGGGAATGATCTCGGTCATGGACAGGCCGAGGGCGTCGGCGAGTTCACGGAGTTCCTGCTCCGTTGGGGGGACAGGACCTGTATCACCGTCCTGGACGAAAGCTCTGACGCGTGGGGTACGGATACCGGTACGGTCCGCCAGCGTCTGCACGCTGACATGCCCACGGTTCATAGCCGACTCCAGGACGTACGCCAGATCTGCCATCCTCCGCTCCTGCCCCCGTCCCCAGCCTTCATGCAACCCCATGACCCAAGCCCCCCCCGCACGGGTAAGTGCCAAGGGTGCAGCAGCAGAAGGACAGCTTCGGCGGGTTACGGCGCGCCCGGCCCTCCACAGGGCACGGTCGTACACCGGCTCCGGGTCGGCAATCGCTTGCGTGGAGAGGGCACGCCAGAGGGTGCTGGCGCCTTGTCAGGGTTCTGCCCCGGGCCGTTGCGACAGTTGGGCGTGCCGGGCTGGTCGTGACCTTTTTGGCCGCGAGCGGCGTCCCCGCGGCACTGCTTGTCGCCTCCGCGACCGCCGCCCGGGCGGGCGAGCCGCCCGCTGACACGGCGTCCCACAGCTCAGCGGCACAGGCGTGCTGGGGCCAACCGGAACGCGGTGGCGAGGGACACCACGGGAACAGTAGTTGGTGCGACGCGGGGCGGTACCGTCAAGTGATCAGGTGCCCGACCCTGGGTGGTTACCAGTACACGCGTTACGGCGCTCAGCACAGCGGTGTGGGAAAGTCGGCCGCGTAGTCAGGCAGGTCGACGCTGCTGACCTGCTTGCCCAACTCCAGCATCTTGTCGAGAATCCAGCGCCGGTTCAGCAGCGCGTTGCGCACCCGCAGCCCGGTCGCGGTGCCGGGCGCCAGGAACGGGCCGGTGCGGTCGCCGCCCTTCTGGCAGCCCCGGGCGTAGTCGCGCAGAGTGTTCTCGTAGCGGGCGAAGGCGGTGCGGTGGTCACCGCGGGCCCGGGCCAGCTCGCCGGCCAGGACGTACGCCGCCACCACAGCGGTGCCCGTGCCCATCCCGCCGATCGTGGCCCCGCAGGCCGCGTCGCCCAGCAGGGCGACCCGACCGGTGGACCAGGCGGGGACGTCGGCCCGGCTGATTGAGTCGAAGTACAGCTCGGAGGCCTGCCCGAGACTCTCGAGCAGCCCGGGCACCTCCCAGCCGAGACCCGTGAAGGAGTCCTGGATCAGCTTCTTCTGCTGCGCCGCATCGTGACGGTCGTAACGGAGTTCGGGCGAGGCGAAGACGAAGAACGCGCCCGCGCGGGTCGGCCGGCTGTGGTCGGCACCGACCGCGGCGAGCCGACCGGGGACGTTGAGGCCGATCGAACCGGGCGGCAGGGCAAGGTAGTTGGGCAACTGCCAGGTGGCCGCGTAATAGCCGAGGTGGCGGACGTAACGCCTGTGGGGGCCGAAGGCGAGCCGACGGACGTGGGAGTGCAGCCCGTCGGCACCGATCACCAGATCGAACTCGCGTGGCGCGGCGTTCCGGAAGGCAACCCGAACACTGGTGGGCGTCTCTTCCAGGGCAGTGATCGAGTCGCCGAAGAGGTACTCGGTGTGCGGGAGGCTGTGCTGGTGCAGCACCTGGGCGAGCTCCCCGCGCGGGACCTCGACGTCCCCGCCCGCGAAGTCGGCCGGCAAGTGGAGGAGCTGACGGCCTCGCTGGTCGACGAAGGTTATCGGGCTGCCGCCGGTGTCGAGGGCACGCAGTTCGTCGAGCACTCCCATGCGCTCCAGCACGGTCAGATGGGTATTGCCGCGGAAGTCGACCGCCTGGCCGCCGCCGCGAAGGGCGGGGGCCAGCTCGACGACGGTGGTCTCGAAGCCGTACCGCCCCAGCCAGTAGGCCAGTGCGGGGCCGGCGATGCTCGCCCCCGAGATCAGGACCTTCGTGCTCACGTGAACCACTCCATCCGAAGCCGCCTCATAACTGTGTCCCTTGGACACTGTTTATTTCTGTGTACGGTAGACGCAGTGGGGTCGCCTCGCAAGGGCAACCGGAAACACGGGACGGAGCGGGGTTTGGGCGAGGAAGCGAATGAGACGGTGCGGCTGCTCTGGGGACCGCGGGCCAAGCCGTCCCGGGGCCCGAAACCCTCGCTGAGCCTGCGTCGGATCGCCGCGGCCGGCGTCGAGATCGCGGATGCCGAGGGCCTCGGCGCCGTGTCGATGCAGAAGGTCGCCGGCCTGCTCGACTTCACCAAGATGTCGCTCTACCGCTATGTGCCAGGCAAGACGGAACTGGTCGCACTCATGGTGGAGACCGCGGTCGGTGAGCCCCCACCCGCCCTGGACGGCCTCAGATGGCGTGATCAACTCGCCTCCTGGGCACGGCAGTTGGCGCAACTGTTCGCCAGGCACCCGTGGCTGCTCGACGCCACCGTCGGACCACGGGTGATGGGCCCCGAGGAACTCGGCTGGCTGGAGCGGGCGGTCGCAGCCCTGGACGGTCACGGGCTGACCGGCCCGGAGCGGATGGACGCCGCGGTACTGCTCGTCGGGCACGTCCGGGGCATCGCCGAACAGGCTCGCGCGGCGCGGCCGGACGGCGCGCCCGAGACCGAACTCCTGACCTTCCTCGGCCCCCTGGTGCACCAGCACGCCGACCGCTTCCCCGCGCTCGCCGCGGCCATGGCCTCGCAGGACGGCCGGGACCAGGCGCTGGACTTCGGCCTGGAACGGATCCTCGACGGCCTGGAGGCCCTGATCACGCACCGCGCCGAGTAACCCCGGGGACAAAATTTTTGCGCGCTTGCGTTCTGGCCCTGTGCTGCCCGACGGGTGCATCGCCCTTTCCAGATCGTGCGATGGCCGCTGCGCACGCCTGCTTGTTCAGGCTGCTCGGTCTGCAGCGGAACGTCGGGAATCAACCGTCACCGGTACTGAGGTCACGGGTCTCTCGTCACTTGGTGCACGTTCCGTTGCACTGGTACATGCCCAGGAATCCGCAGCCCGAGGTCGTGGCGCAGAAGCAGCACTGACAGCGGGGGCCTTCCCACACGGTGCACCACTGCGAGGTGGTACTGCAGTTGCAGGTCGCCTGCACACCTACCGCCCCTTTTTCTCGGGCGGCCGGCGCGGAGTCAGCGGGCCCGAGAGTCACCAGCAGCGCGGCACTGTCGGCCATGCCGAACGCCTCCTTGGCCGCCGTCTCCACGGCGGAGATGCGGCGTTGCAGCGGCGAGCCCTGCTTCGGCTCGCCACCGGCGAAGGTGGCCTCCGAGCTCGCCAGAGCCAGCGCCTCCTGCATCACTCGCTCCTGCTCCTTGGTCAGCGCCGGGTGTGCGGCCCGGAACTGGGTCAGGTGCTCGGTCCACACCCGACTGCGCTCGGCCGGGGCGAGTTCCACCAGTACCGCTTGACGGACAGCCGTAGGAAGCGGTGCGATCGAGGCGTAGGTGCGAGGCAGCGCGTTGCGGCGTGCGGCCACCCAGGCCCTGGCGTCCGTCTGCGCGGAACGTGCGAAGGCCGGGGTCTGCCCGGCCATCGTCATCCCGACCGCCGTGCTCACACCGCCCGCCAGCAACAGGAAACGCTTGCGGCTCAGGCCTGAGCTCTCCCGTTCCGCGGTGTCCACTGCGGTGGTCAGTGGCTGTCCGGTACGGGCCGAACGACGCAGCTCGCCCAGGGCCACGAGTACGCGACCAGTCGCACGCGGCCCGAGTTGCCGCACCAGCGGAGGGGTCATACGAGGCCCTGTCCAGGCGCGCGGCACGCCGTCGGCCACTCGTAACAAGGTCGGCGCCCATACGGGGTCGGCACCCATGGCCTCCTCGCGCCACCGCTGTACGGCAGCGTCGGTCAGCGGCAGCACTTCGAGCTTGCCTCCGCTGGCCCGGGCCACGGTGGATGACACCGTGGTGCAGGTGCCGCAGGATGAGTCGAACGCCAGGATCCAACGTGTCATGTCTTCCATTCCCTGTCCTTTTCCTGTCCTTCGTCGGCTGCGTCTGGCGCAGTTGCCGCCACGAGGGGACCAGAACGCCGCGTGGGTGCCGACGATGCCGGTGGGCACGCGGTCTCAGCAGCAGGGCACTCGGCGGGGGTGGTCATGCTGAGTCGGGCAGCAGCCGCACATCGAGCAGGGACTACTGTGTCGCACCGCCTCACCTGTGAGAAAGGGGGTATTCCAGTCATTCTTTCCTTGATTCCCATGATTTCCTCGCAGGTGCGCGACCCCTTTGGCGCGGAGGGAGACAAGGGCTCGGGTTACCGTGTCGTCGTGGATGCCGAGGACGTCCGCGACGGTGGCGACCTGCACGGTCGGGGCGGCGGCGGGGAGTTGGGCCGCGCGAGCGGACTTCCGCACGAGGCAGAAGGCCGCCGGTGACGCCCGGCCGGCCTCCCCTCGGGGCGCGGCTCGCCCGCTGCGCGGGCCCGGCTGCCTCCCTCGCCCGTTGCCCCGCGCAAGAGGGTCCGGTGCGTCCGAGCTCCTGGCGAGCAGCGGCGGCGTCAAGAACGAGCGTCACTCGCGGAGGGAGAGGTCAGAAGCTCCAGCTGTAGAGGCCACCACCCGCATTCACCGCAGACGTTGCGAGGCCGGCAACGCCTTGCAGCACTGCCGGCAGGTCATCGTCGGTCATGTCGTCTCCGTCCTCGGACCGGAGGCGCGCGGTCCAGCGGCCTGCGAGTTCTTCGAGTTCGGCCGGGCTCGCGTGGGCCAGTGCGCGGGTCAGTCGCTTCGGCAGAGCGAACACCTCGACGCCATCGTTCAAGGGGGGCGTGACCCACTCCGGCCACGCCCACCCAAGGAGCTGATCAACCGAGGGCGCCTCGCCCGAAGGCTCCTGGAAGTACATGTCCCACTCGGCGATGGCGCTGTCCGGCTCAATGAAACGGCAGCTCACAGACTCGAAGGCAGCACCGGGCCCCCGCAGACGCGACGCAGCTGCGGCTTCGTCGTCGGGGGCAAGGAAGAACAGTATGTCGTGGGCCATCCGAGCATGGTGACAGCTGGCGCTGCCGACATGGGTAGCCGTCATCGCAGTCCCGAGAGCTCTGCCCCGGCGGGTGCCAGGCGGGTAAAACCCCACGTGGGACTGCACGGCTCATGTCAGTGCCCTCTGCCAGAATGCCCTGATCAGTAACATGATCAGGGGAGAGCATGGGCACCTGGGACGTCGGGCCCTTCGACAACGACGCCGCAGCCGACTTCGGCGGCAATCTTGATGAGGCCGCCGCAGACGAACGTGAGGGCATCGTCCGCGGTGCTCTCACCCGCGTGATCGACACCGCGGCGAACCTCGAAGCATCGAAATCCGAGAAAGCCGTTGGCGCGGCCGCGCTCGTCGCCGCGCAGTGTCCCGGAGGTGAGAGCCGACCGATCCCGTCCATGGACCGAAAAAGCCGCTACCCGATCTCACTGGCCTGCGCGATCTCGCACTTCAGGCTCTCGACCGTGTCCTGAGCGAGCCGTCCGAGCTGATGGATCTGTGGGCCGAGGCGGATGCCAGACCCTGGCGTGCGGGCATCCACCGCTTTCAGAACGCGCTCCTGCCACACCCCGCGGGCGCACAGCTCAGCTGAGCTGACCCACCCCGCACCGCAACGCACCGCACCGACCCCGTCCTCTCCGGAAGGTTCCTATGAGCTGGGACGTCCTCCTCATGCGTCTGCCCGCCGACGTCACCTCTGTGCACGAGATCCCCGCCGACTACGCGCCCGACCCGATCGGCCGACGCGACGACGTATGCGCAGCTGTCACTCGGGCTTGCCCCGAAGCTGACCTCTCCGACCCGGCCTGGGGCGAGCTTTCCGGCCCGACGTGGTCCGTCGAACTCAACATCGGGTCACAAGATCCGGTGGACTCGATCATGCTCCACATCAGGGGCTCCGGCGACGATGTGCTGACGGAGGTCTTCCGTCTTGCCGCAGCACTGCGATGCGGAGTGCTCGACTGCGCGCATGGGGAGCTGATGGTCCCCGGGGGTGCGTCTGGCCTGGAGGCATTCCAGGAGTACCGAAATCTGGCGTGCCGACCCTCACCCGGCTTGCCCCCGTCACCGTGACCCGGTTCCGGCCCGAGAGGCCTTGCCGGGCGTGAAGGGGCGTGCCCGCGATGATCGCCGACCGCGTGGACGATACAGAAGTGCCGTCCCCGCGCGGCCAGCAGAGCGGGTCCGCCGGAGCCGCGCCGCTCCGGCCGCGCCGCAGCGGCTCCCTCCGCTCCCGGGCCGCAGGAACCGGACCGTGGCGCCCCGGCCGCCGCCCGGCAACCCCCGACTCCCGCACTGACCATGTGCCACGCTCCACGCGGCATGCCCCACAAACCCCGCGTCCCGCGCTGCAACACATAAGGACATGGGGGGTCAGGCGTTGACGTGACCGGCGGTGATGGCTCGCCGAGTTGCGGCACGGCGTACCGGCTTACGCGGCAAGGCCGCCAGAAGACGGTGCAGCCACAAGGAGGCGGTGCCGAGAAGGACGGCGAAGACCATCGACAGGAGCAAGGAGACCCACATCTGCCGACTCCCGGGATGGGTCCACCCCGTCCAGAGCGCGATGACCGCCCACAGCAAGGCTCCTGCCGCGTAGAAGATACGGGTCCGACGCAGTTGCCGTACGGCCCTCAAGGACAGGGAGAGTTCAGTCTTCGGTGCCATGCCGCCCCGTATACCCAGATCGACGCCTCTCACCGGACGACAGAAGAAGAAGTAGAGAGGGGAGGGGCCGGTGGTGAGCCGGGCAGCATCAGCGCAGTCCCTCCGGGCGTGCACGGCGCGCCCCGGGGCGCCGTCGGTGGCCTGGTGCCGCCAACCGACACGGGTCGAAGAAGCGACCCCGGGCCTCGCAGCGGCCTGCCACCCCCGCTTCGGCCAAACCGGAAGCGCAGGTCGCCCCAGGAAAGAGCGGCGCCGGACCTCATGCCGACGTGAGCACCGGTACCTCATGCCGACGTGACGGGTGCCTCCGCGGCGTCAGCCGCTGTGGGGAACAGCTTGAGGAACTGGTCGGCGCCGGTGATGTGCAGCAGACGCCGCACCTGCTCGGACACTCCGGCCAGCCGCAGGTCCGTCACTTGGTGGGCGCGCAGAAGGAGGTTGAGGAAGGTGGAGTCCGCGAAGGCCACCTCTGCGAGGTCCAGCACCACCACCGGGCTCTCCCCCGCCGCCGCGGTCACCGCCTCCAGCAGCAGGGGGCAGGACTCGAGGTCGAAATCACCGGACACCGCGACGACAGCCACCGCCCCGCGGTCGGCGCGAACGACTCGGGACCCTCTCGGGCCGGGAAGCGAAGAACTGTCGGAAACATGCGAACGGGGCTCGGACATCACCCGATTATGCACGCCCGCCAACGACCTTCGGGCAAGCATTGGCCAAAGCCTTCACGCAGCCGCGACATCCGGCCTGGACACCCCGAAAGCCGTGATCAGCATCACCCGCCCATCTGCTCGGACACCAGCCCGATACCGCTCCCCGCCCCGCCCCGGGACACCGGAGTACGGGGTGGCACGGCTGCGGAAGCGGTGCAGGGCCGACAACAGTGCCCGCGGAGGTGAAGCAGTGGCCCCGCGTACGTGCGACGGAACGCGGGACCACCGGTGCTTCGTCCTGTCGGGAACGCGCGCTCACGACCGTACGGGCGCCGGCCCCGGCGCGCATCCGGAGCGCGCCCTACGGGCGAAGGCGGGTGACAACCGGTCAGGGCTCCAGGGTCTGCCGGGCAAGGATGCCTCTGCGGCGCGGAGCCCACTGGCTTCCTCTCCGTCGTGGGCTGCGGGTCGGCGGCGAGCAGCGCCGCGACGGCCTGGGTACGAGGGCGACCAGGGCGCGTTCGGCGGTGCGCGTGGAGGACGCCGAGGGCGTCGGCGGCTGGGTCGGCGGTCACTGCCGGGGCCGCGGCGAGCAGGGCGGCGGCGCGGGCGCATCGCCTCGCGGCAGAAGGTCGCCCGTACCGCGCGGCGGCCTCCGCGCATCCGCTCGCATTCCTCTCGCTCGCATTCCTCTCGCTCGCATTCCTCTCCGGGGCGTGCCGCCTGCTTGGCCTCGACGGCGCCCCGGCCCAGTGGCCCGCTCCCTCGGCTTCCCCGCCGGCTTCACGCAGGGCCCGGAGGCGGGGTCGCGAAGGGCCTAGGTCAGCGCGCGGCGACCGAATACGCGGCGAGCGTGCGGTTGCCGCGCGGCTTGGCGAGGGCCCGGAGAACGTCGGTCTGGCTCAGGACGAGCTGTCGCACCGGCTCGGGCAGTGCGGACAGACGCTCCTCCGTTCCGGCCAGGTCGAGGCAGGCAGTGATTTCCCAGTCGCCGTCCTGAAGTCCTTCGGTGTCGACCGGCCTGCTGCCTTCGGCCGTCCAGCCGGTCTCGGGCAAGAGCCGCAGGAGCCCCTCACGGGAGAAAGGGGTACGGACATTGCCCGGGCCACGCGATCCTGCGGCCTCGATGTGCCCCTGGATCAACACGGCGAGGAGGTGCGCCAGCTGGTCACCGGATGCGGGCGTCAGGTCCCACTCGGTGAACCACAGTCGCCGCGCCCACGGCCGTACCCGGGCCAGTGTGTCTCGCAGCTGTCCGAGCGAGGTGAAGTACCAGGAGCAGTGGGCGAGCACCACGTGGTCAAAGGTACGTTCGGGAAAGTCGACTGAGGGGTCGAGGACGTCGGTGCCGAAGCGGAAGTCGATGCGCGGTCCGAGGGGGCCTGCCGTGAGGCGGGCTGCCGATTCTCCGAGCGTCACCGGCGTCCCGTAGGAGGGGTCGGCCACGTCGACGGCTACTACGTGTCCTTGGGGCCCCACCGCCTCTGCGAGGACGGCGGTCATGTCGCCCTGTCCGCAGCCCAGTTCGAGGACGGTCGCGCCCGGATCGATGTGCCAGCCCGACACGAGCACGGCGCGGTGGCGAGTCTGGGACAGCTGGCTGTCCGGGCTGTGATCGGCGGCGGCCATGCCGGCGGCGAGCGAAGGGGACTTGGCGCGGAGATCGGCGTGATGCACAAAGCCCTCGGTCTGCTCGACGGGTAGGTGGGCCGATGGTACGAGACGCGCGGGCAGTGGCGCCCCCCACTTCCTGGGCGGGCTCTGATGCCACTGCCTGTGACGGCGCCCGGCTTCGTCACGGTCGGCGTTTGTGGGCGAACACCCACCGGTTGCCCCCCAGGGCGTCGTTCTGTTCCGGCAGGGGGCCGCGGCCGTGCCGTCGGGTGAATTCGTAGGGGATGTGGACCGAAGCGGACCATCCCTGGCCTGTGAGGTGGCCCACGGAGTCGGGTCGCGGCTCCGGGTCGAACAGGGTGAGCAGGTCGATGCCGATCTGTTGAGCCGTCGCGGTGTAGAGGGGGCTGTCGCGGTGTGCCAGCAGGTCCTTCTCCAGTTTGACCTCGAACGCCAGGGCGCCGCTTTCGCCGGTAAGACGGTCCACCGTGCCGATGAGGGACGTCTCGGCGGCGGGCGGCAGGTAGAACAGCAACCCCTCGGCCAGCCAGACGCTCGGTGCGGCCGGGTCGAATCCGGCGTCGGTGAGCGCTACGGCCCAGTCGTCACGGAGATCGGTCGTGACGGGGACACGGGTGGCCTTCGGGACGGCCGAGAGCCCGTCGAGCACCTGGTGCTTGAACGCCAGCACTCCTGCCCGGTCGACCTCGAAGACCACACAGCCCGCAGGCCAGTCGAGCCGGAAGGCCCGCGAGTCCAGTCCCGCCCCGAGCAGTACCACTTGCCGGGTGTCGCCGGTGTGCACCGAGCGCAGGAGGAAGTCGTCGAGGACCCTCGTCCGCAGTCCGAAGTAGCGGGCGAACCGGCCCCACAACGGGTTCGCGTCCCCGTCCGGAACGTGTCGCGGACGCACCGGCCAGTCGGCGCACGCCGGGGCGGCGCGCACAAAGTGCTCCGCATAGGGGTCCCTGGCCAGGGAGTCGTGCCGGTGGGATTCGATGGCCCGTGCCGCGGCAACCAGAAGGGCGGTCGCTCCCACACCTCCTTCCACGCCTTCCGCACCGGTGCCGCAAGGGGTTGTACCGACCACGTTTCCTCCGTTGGCGAGTGGGGCCGAGCGCGGGCAGTCGTGGGCCGGACGGAGGCGGCGTCCTCACCCGTCTCCGTCCGGCGGGATGAGCACGGGTTTGACCACCCGGCCCGCTTCACAGTCCCTCTCGGCCTCGTTGATGCCGGCGAGCGGATACGTGCGGATCAACTGGTCGAAGGGGAAGCGTCCGGCCTGCCACAGCGCGGTGAGACGCGGGATCAGCAGTCCCGGTACCGCATCCCCCTCGCAGAGGTGGGAGAGGGTCCTGCCGCGGTCCAGCGCCCCCGGTTCGAGGGGGAGAGTGGTGTGCAGCCGTGCCACGAGCCCCAGGTGGCCGGTCGGACGCAGGGACTGGAGGGCATCGTTGATCAGCCGGGCGGAGGCCGTCGTGTCCAGGGCGTAGCGGGCGCCGCCGTCGGTCAGTCGCCGGATACGGCCCCGCAGGTCGGGTGCCGCGGCGTGCAGGGGGGTCGCGCCGAAGCGTTCGGCCAGAGCCAGGCGCTCGGGGTGCCGGTCGATGGCCACGGTGACCGCTCCGGAAGCAGTGGCCGCCATCACCGCGGCCAGGCCCACCGCGCCCGCGCCGAACACCGCGAGGGTGTCGCCGGGTCCGGCGCGGAAGGTGTTGAGGACCGCTCCGGCGCCGGTGAGGAACCCGCAGCCGAGCGGGCCGAGCAGTTCGACGGGGAGCGAGGGGTCGACCCGTACCGCGTTGCGGGCCCGGACCACCGCGTAGGCGGCGAACGAGGACTGGCCGAACCAGCGGGGAGCCAGTGCGGCCCCGGTGGGGTCGGTGAACCGTACGGGGTTCTCGGTGTGCTCGCCGAGAAGGTTGAGCGGGGCGAAGGATTCGCAGTAGGAGGGCGCCGCGCCCATGCAGTGGCGGCAGCGGCCGCAGGAGTCGAAGCTGAGTACGACGTGGTCGCCGTTGCTGAGTCCGGTGTGCGGGCCGCCCGTTTCCACCACGGTTCCGGCGCCTTCGTGGCCCAGCACCGCGGGCAGCGGTGAGCGCCCTGCCGAGTGCCGCACCGCGAGGTCGGTCCGGCACATTCCGCAGCCCGCGATCCTGACGAGTACCTCGCCTTCGGCCGGTCCCGTGTGCAGCACGTCCTCGACGGTGAACGGGCCGTCGTACGACCGCAGTACGGCCGCGCCGAATCTCACCACCGTTCCTCCTGCCGTTCCGCCTGCCGGTCCTCCCGCGGGCGGTGCACCACGAAGGGACGGAGGTTGCCGTAGAGGCCCCATGGGCCGCCCGCGACCCCCACTCCGCTGTCCTTGGCGCCGGCGAAGGGCTGGGCGAGGGACAGTTCGGCGTGGTGGTTGATCCATGCCGTTCCGCACTCCAGCCGGCCGGCCGCCTCCTCTGCCCGGTCGAGGTCGGTCCCCCAGACCGAACCGCCCAGGCCGAAGTGGGTGTCGTTCGCCGCGTCCAGGGCTTCGTCGAGGTCCCGGTAGGGCAGCACCGGCAGCACGGGCCCGAACTGTTCCTCCGTCACGACGGGGCTGTCGGCGGGGACGTCCGCCAGGATCGTCGGGGCGAAGAAGTAGCCCGGCCGGTCCAGCCGGTGGCCCCCTGCCACGGCCCGGGCACCGTCCGCCAGGGCGCGTGACGTGCAGCCCTCGACCCTGGCCAGTTGGGGGGCGTTGTTGAGCGGGCCCAGCTGCGTGCCCGCGTCGAGGCCCGCGCCGACGACCGTGGCCTTCGCGCGCTGGGCGAGCGCCTCGACCACGTCGGAGTAGAGCCGGGCCGGGGCGTAGACGCGCTTGACGGCCATGCAGACCTGTCCGCAGTTGCGGAACGCCGACCAGAACAGCCGGTCCGCGATCTTCTCCACGTCCACGTCGTCCAACAGGACGGCCGCGTCGTTGCCTCCCAGCTCCAGGGTGACGCGGGCGAGCGAGTCCGCCGCGCCGCGTGCGACGGCCCGGCCGGTGGGAATCGAACCGGTGAAGCTCACGTGACGGATCCCCGGGTGCGCGGCGAGGCGGGCGCCGAGGGGTTCCTGTCCGGTGACGATCGTCAGTACGCCCTCGGGCAGGGTGGCGGACAGCACGGATCCCAGCAGCCCGGTGGCCAGAGGTGTGTGGGGAGAGGGCTTGAGCACCACCGTGTTACCGGCGGCGAGGGCGGGCGCGAACTTCGCGGACGCGAGCTGGAGGGGGAAGTTCCACGGAATGATCGCCGCGACGGGCCCCAGGGAGCGCCAGCGGATCTCGCTGCGTACCGGCCTGCCGTCCTCGATGCGCTGCGGCTGCGGGGTCAGCTCGGCGAAGTACCGCAGGCGGGCCGCCGTACGGGCGACCTCGTGGTGTGACTCGGCCAGGGGTTTGCCCTGTTCGCGCGTGAGCAGAGGGGCGAGGCCGGCCGTGGCCGCCTCCACGGCGTCGGCTGCCGCGAGCAGTGCGGCGGTACGGGCGTCGGGGTCGGCACGCCAGTGACGCCATGCCTCGCGGGCCCTGACGACGACGGCGTCCAGTTCGTCCGGCCGCTGGTCGACGGCCTCGCCGAAGGCACTCCCGGTCGAGGGGTCGAGAACGGCGAACGCTTCCCCGGGGAGCCGTTCCCCCGGGGAACGCGGCGCGGCCGTGCGCCCCGGGACGTGCCCGGGCTGCTGTGCCCTCATCCGGGCGGTCACCCCGCGGCGGTGACAGCGGCTGTGTGTTCCCCGGCGTGCCGGTCCATCTCGGCCCGGAAGGCGGCCACCAGGTGCGGCTGGATCCTTCCCGCGTTGCGGTCGCCGCCTTCGCAGACGGCCCCGCGCACCCCCACGATGTCCGTGCCGATCCGGGTCAGCGCACCGAGGTCCCCCACCCGCACGCTGCCCGCAAGAGCGGCGAGCAGGCCGGCGTCGTGGGCGCGCCGCACGAATTCCTCACAGGCTTCGGGCGGCACGTGGTCGAACAGCCGTGTCCCGTCCTTGACGGCGGTGTCGAGCATGGCCGCGTCCGAGCCGGAGCGCCGGGCGATGTCGGGAAGGGCGAGCGGGTTGACGCAGCCGATCCGGTGGGCGTCGGCGTATCCGGAGGCGACGACGAAGGCGTCCGGCCGATGGTCCTTCACCGCCCGCACGACTGCCCGCATGACGTCGACGGCCTGGTCGGGAGTCGTGCATCCGTAGAGGCCGACCTTGATGTACGTGGCTCCGGAAACCACCGCGCCCAGTGCCGCCTGCGCCACGGTGCCGGGCTTGTACGGCACGTCTCCCACCGTGGCGGACACCGGTGTGTCAGCCGGAACGGCCTCTCGGATCTCCCGGATGACCCAGGGAAAGTTCGCGCCGAGTGAGCCCTCGTCGGGCTTCTTGACGTCCACGATGTCGAGGTGCTCGGCCGCCTTCGCGCAGTCGAGGGCCTCCTCGACGCCGTCCGGGGAGATGAGAAGCAACAACGCGCACTCCTTTCCCCGCAAAGCCAACCGCCCGAGAAGGCGAGTGTGGCGTGCGGAGTCACTTGGGCATCTTGCGGTGTGCTCATCGTGCGGGCCGCCCGTGAGCACCGGTAGGGCGCGCGAAGACCGAACGGAGGACTGCGCGCCCTTCCAGTGCGCCGTGCGCGCCGATTCTTCCGGCGCGCGCCTCGGCATCCGCGTCCGACGGCCGGAGCAGGGCCAGGTCTGCGGCACGTACGGGATCGCGAGGGCAGCGCACCCGGCCTGTTCCACCGGGGCGGCCCTTGTTCACTCGTTCTGCTGATCAGCAGGCGCATCCTGGGGCGTCGAAGGTCAAGTCCCGCATAGTGACAGGGCGACGGCCCGGCAGCGGTTCCCCGCCGGCGCGGCTTCCGCGCCGCACGATGACCGCCGCCTGCCGGTGGCCCACGGGTGCATCCCCGGGCCGGCACGGTACGGCTCGGCCGTCCTGTCTCTTGTCCGGCCTGACGAAAGGTATGAATCCATGCGTGACGAAGCAGTCAACCGCGTGAGGGTTGTTTTCACCCTGTTCGACGCCGATGGCAACGGGGTCCTGGAATCCGACGACTTCGACTTGATGAGCAGCCGGGTCGCCGCGGCTGTGCCCGATGCCGACGAGGCGCGCAAGAACGCCATGCGCGCCGGTTTCACTCGCTACTGGAACACTCTGGCCGGTGAACTCGACGCCAACCGTGACGGAAGGATCACCTACGACGAGTACCAGGCGTGCGTCCTGTCTCCGGAGCGCTTCGACGGTGCGATCGCCGAGTTCGCGGCTACCTTCGCGCGCATGGGAGACACCGACGGCAGCGGCCGGGTCGCCCGTCCGGTCTTCACCGGCATGCTGCGCGGGGTCGGTTTCGCCCTGCCGAACATCAACGCCCTCTTCGAGGCCCTCGGGCCCGACGACGCCGACCGGGTGTCCGTGGAGGCTTGGGAGGCCGAGATCAGGAACTTCTACGCCCCCGACAAGGGCGGTATCCCCGCGGACCTGCTGGCGGGTTCCGCAGCGGGCTGATCCACGCGGGCGCCCAGTGGCTCGCCCGTACGGAGCGAGCCATCGGCGTCACGAGGCGCGGCCCGAGCGCGTCCAGTACCCGAAGCGGGCAGGCCCGTCCTGTCCCGTACTCGCCCGCGGTCTGCCCGGGGCTGGCAACAGATCGCGGGCGTCGGCCCCGGCAGCACCGCCGAGGCCGCACTCGGGACCTGACCACGGCCGAGGCAACCGCCCGTCCCTCCCCATGCCGACAGCGAGGAACTCCTCCACGTTGCCGGCGGGCGTCCAACGGGCATGGGCCATTGGGGTGAGTAGAGCCTGCGGAGGTGGCACCGAGGAGACGGCTCCGAGAACATCCTCCGGGGGAAAGGACTGCCGTGTCGCGGCGGCCTCTCCGCACCTATGCACCGACGAACGTGTGGAGAGCTCAGGATGACGGCGTACGGAAGCAGACTGCGCGCTCAGGTCGCCGCACCGGGTACGACACCGTTGATCGGGGTCTACGACATGTACTCGGCTTCGATCGCAGCGGAGCACTACGACGGGATGTTCGTCTCCGGCTTCGGGTTCGCCGCCTCGCACTACGGCCTGCCGGACATCGGCTTCATCGCATGGCCCGACATGTTGGCCTTCGTCCAGCGGCTGCGCGGCGCCTTTCCCGGACACCACCTGCTGGTGGACATCGACGACGGCTACGTCGATATCGAAGTGGCATGCCACATGGTGCAGAGCCTGGAGCGTGCCGGGGCCTCCGGAGTGATCCTGGAGGACCAGAAGCGCCCCCGCCGCTGCGGCCACGCCGAAGGCAAACTCCTGCTGCCGCTGCAGGAGTACCTGGAAAAGCTGAACCTCGTCCTGGCCACCCGCGACGACCTGCTCGTCGTCGCGCGCACGGACGCCACCGAGGACGACGACATCCTGCACCGTGCCGCAGCGCTGGCCGCCACGGACGCCGATGTCATCCTCGTCGACGGAGTCCGCAGCATCGAGTGGATCCAACGCATCCGCGAGGCCACCGCTGACAAACCGCTGCTGTTCAACCAGATCACCGGCGGCAAGTCGCCTCGGCTGTCGCTCACCGAACTCACCGGCCTCGGCGTCAATGTCGCCATCTACAGCACTCCCTGCCTTTTCGCAGCCCACCAGGCAATGCAGACCGCCCTCGCCGAACTGCGCCTCGCCGACGGCCGCCTGCCGGCCGCGGAGGCACACACAGTCGGCGTGAAGGAATCAACAGACCTGCTGGCGAGGAACATCTCGCGCCGGCGCTCCGCGCGCGCGTCCTTGCAGGAGAACGCCGTCTGAAGAACGCGCGCCCGCAGGACCGGAGACAGGCTCTGCTGTCGTCGGCCGCCGAGCGGCCGACGCGGCTTGTCGAGTGCGGGTGCAGAGCGGTCCGCACGTGCTCAGGTGGTGCGGCACGGAGGAATGAACGAAGCTGGACGACGGGAAAAGCTGGGTCGGGAGGCGTCGACCCTCGTGCTTCATCTGTCGCTGAAGGCGCTCTCGGAAAGGTCTCCCGTCATGCTGATACCCAACGTGCAGGTGCTGCGCGATGTCCGCGCCCGCTACACGGCCGCCCGTCAGGCCTACCAGGAATCCCCCGGCGAGAGCACCCGGCTGGCGCTGGTAAACGCCGCCTACACCCTGTGCGTCCTCACCGCCACCACACAGGTCCCCCAGGCACTCGCCGCGGCCGACCTCCTCCTCCGGACTGCCTCCGTCGCCGCTCCGCCCCGGGCCATGGCCCGTCGCGCGGACCGCGAGGCGCTGGCGGCCTGACGGCCGCCGGATCCGGAGGAAGCGAGCGAAATCCGGTCCGGGAGCCGCTGTCAGGCCGGAGCCACGATCCTGACCGAGGGAGGTTCACGGCCGTCGGCCTGCGCCTCCCGCCCGGGCTTCGCCCCGCGGGACGCTTCACTCGGCACCTCCTTCAGGTCGTGATGTCAGCCGCACCCCCGAAGGAACGACCGCTGCGACGGAGTTGTCCTCGGCCACCCACACCACCGTCGCCCTGAGAGGGATCTGGACAGCAGTCCACTCAACTGCCCCCTGCAGCACCTCAGTTAGCTGCTCCGCGGCGGGTTGTGGCGGCGGGCCCCATACCTGGCCGCGGTGCGGGGCGAAAGCGGCCGAGAAGGGGCCGGGGCGATAGCGGAGAAGAGGCCGGGTCCGTAGGCGAAGGGCCGGTCACCGCCATCGGAACCAGAGACCGCCCCGCCCCTGCAGCCGGGCGCCGACAGGAGCCGGCCGAGCCGGAACGTCGGCTCCACGGCGTCCACTTGAGCCTCTCCAGACCCTGGAGCTGCGCAGCGCCAGCTGCGCACGGCCTGGCCCCACCGCCTCGCGAGTTCGGGCATTTCCTCAGTAGTTCAACGATCGACATCTCTCCCGCCTGGCTAGTTCAATTATCAACTCCCTTTCGACAGCCACGCGTCAATGCCAACGGTGTGACCTGCACGCCATCCCCCTAGTGGACAAACAGGACTCCCGGTATCAAGCTGGACATGTGTTCATCGCGCGGTGATTTCTCCGGTGATCATCTTGACCGGTCACCAGCGCACTCAGGAACACGAAGCTCAACAGAAAGGGGCTGGCAACGATGCCTTCCACCGATTTTCTGACCGACGAGCTCACCGAGATCCAGGACGTCGAGGCGGCTCTCAACCCGACCGAGGTCGCCGGGTTCTACCGCGACACCCGCGAATGCGTGGCGCTCGCACTGGTGTCCGGCGAGGGGAGCCTCCTGCTGTCGCCTCCGACGCCTCGGCCGAAGAAGGTCTGACGGGGGTAGTCGAATGGAGCAGTCAGGCACTTCGTCCCCGCTCGCGGGTGCGGTGCAGGATCTCGCTTCGGAGCTGGCCTCCGCTCTTCGGAGCGGGGGCCGGTTCCGGCTGGCCGTCAGCGTCTCCGATGCCCACGGCGCAGAGGCGACCGCCGGCCCGGGGCTCGCCGCTGTACGGGTGGTGGGAGCCGATGCCGTTCTGCCGAACGTACTGCACCGCATGCCCGCCGCGCCGGACGATCTCGCCGTGCTCGGCAGAGCGGTACACGCCTACCGGCCCCCCGAAAACGCCTCTCCTGCCTCAGTGTGGAGCCACTGGGCGATGGAACGCGCCCTGCTGGGACTGGACGACTCCTTCGCCGGTACGCCGGACTCCGGGGAGGAACCCCAGGTGGATTGGCTCGCCGAGGCCCCCTGGCAGGTACTGGCGCATCAACTCGCCGTGCTGGCCCCGCTCGCGGTCCCCGGCGGAGACAGCGCCGTGGCCGCCGTGGCCCGCAGCCGTCCTGTCGACGTCGCACGGGGTTTCGTCCGTGCGGTCCGTCGCCGCGACTGGCTGCAGGCAGCCGGTGCGGGACGTTGGCTGGTCCTCCTGGACGGCGTGCCGAAGACGCTCGGCCTGGAGTCCGGAATGGAATTCGTGGCGCACATGGGCTGTGGCGACCCGCGGGTGGCACTGCAGGTCGAGGCGGCGCGCCTCATGCAGCCCGGAGCGCGGAGCTGATGGCGCGCGACGGCCAGGTGGCACGTGACGTCGAAGGAATCGGCCGGGCCGCTGTCTCCTGGCTGACCACTCACCTCGGCGAATTCGCGCTCGGCGACGACGCGCTCGCCGAGCACGGCAACGTGAACCGGACCTGGAAGCCCCTCGGCGAACTCGCACAGGTGTGCGTCAGTATCCGCGGCCTCACCGAACCCACCACCCCCCTCCACACGACCGCTGGTGAACTGCTGGACTTCGCATGGCAGCAGACCGGCCAGGGTGCGCTCTTCCATGAGCTGCAGCGTCTCGAACCATTCGCGACGTACCCTCTGGAAATCTACGCGGCGTTCGCGTCGGTGGGGCTGCGCCACCCGGGCTTCGAGCGGGCCGTCGCGACGGCGGCCCGCACCCGCAGCTGGCGGATGACGGAGCAGCAGCCCAACCGCCGCCTCGGAGTCCTCAACTCCGAGCGACGCAACGGCCTCACGCCCCACGACGACATGCAGAGGGCGATGCGGCGCACCTGGCTTGGTGCACTGCCGGAACCATGGACGTTCGAGCGGGACGCCGGCTACACGCTCACCCATGTGATCTTCCACCTGAGCGACTGGGGCCTGGCACCGGAGGGCGTCCCCCCTGAGGTCACGGAGTATCTGCGCCAGTGGCTTCCGCCCTGGCTGGACACCTGCCTGGAGCATGAGCGGTGGGACCTGAGCTGCGAGCTGCTGGCCGTGGCGGCCATCGCGCCCGGGCCTGCGGACCACGTGATGCTGCGGGAGTCCTGGACGGAGCTCGGCAGAGCACAGGACGCGTCCGGCGCCATCCCGGAAGTCGGCAGTGGGCGCGAGGGCCACCCGCTCGCGGACGACTTCTTCGCCTGTTACCACTCGACCCTGATGGCGGTCTATGCCGCCGCACTCACCACTCACCAGCTGCACCGGAGCACCGGTGACAGTGCGGTGAGAGGGGAGGCGCGGGACACCTTCGAGAACGCGGCGCAGCCCGTCCAGGGCGGACAAGGAGCGTCGAGATGACCAGTACACGCCTCATCCACGCGGTCGGGGCCAGCGCCATGGAATGGCTGCACGCCCACCGCGACGGTTTCCGCCTCGAGGAGGACGTGGACCCGGAAGTGGGCTTCCTGTCGCGCTTCAAACCGGTCGGCGAACTGGCCATCATCTGCAAGGTGCTGTTCCGCGAAGGGGTGGCGGGCTCACGGCAGGCGCAACTGGCACGGCAGTTGCTCGACCACGCCTGGGAGCACACGCTCGACGGCGGTCGGATGCTGGTCCGCGGCCAACGTATCGAACCCCTTTCTCCCGTCCCCTTCGAGGTCTATCTGCCGTTCAAGGAGCTGGGCTACAGCCAGCCCGAAATCGAGCGGACCTTCCGGCTCAACCAGCGGCTGGAGAGCTTCGCCGCCCTGGAGATGCCGTCGGTGCGCCGCCTCGGGCTGTCGGCGTTCCAACGCCGCTTCGGGCTGTCTCCCCGGCCGCCCGAGTCCGAGATCGTCGGCGGCACCTGGCTGGGACGCACCCCGGAGCCCTGGACCGTGGAAGGGCACATCGCCTACGACATCACCCACACTGTCTTTCACCTCACCGACTGGGGAGAGAGCCCCGACCACCTGCCGGCACCACTCGCCGACTACCTCGCCACCTGGCTCCCCGTCTGGCTGGACGACTGGTTGAACCTGCAACGCTGGGACCTGCTCGGCGAACTGCTCGTCGTCGACGCCTGCCTGCCACGCCCCACGCTGGACGAGCGGGCCTGGGAGGGGTTCGCCGCAGCGCAACAGCCCGACGGCGCGATGCCCGCCATTCTGACGATGCCTCAGGGAACCCCCGACGAGGTGTTCGACATCGTGTACCACTCCACGCTCGTCGCCGCCTTCGCCTCCACACTGGCCACGTCCCGCGCCCTGGCGCAGTTGGCGCACGAACCGACATGACCCCGCGACCCGAACCCTGGCCGGGAGATCCCCTCGAGGCCGGCGCCGTCCTCCCGCTCGGCCGTCCTTCGGCGGACGCATCTCCGGGAGCACCCCAGGACGCATCGCTCGTCGCTTCCCCGGACGGCGAGACGCTGCGGCGCCGGCTCGACGACGCCATCAGCGCCACGGACGCACCGGACGCCGTCTTCGCACTCTCCCAGGACGGACACCGCACCGTACGCTGCGGTGGCACCGGGCCGCCCCCGCCCGTTGCCCGCGCCCAGCTGCGCTACGAGCTCGGTTCCGCCTCCAAGACGTTCACCGGCCTGCTCCTGGCCCAACTGACGCAGAGCGGTGTCCTGTCCGGAGGCGAGCCCGCCGTCACCTGCCTGGATCCGTCCCGGCGAACCGGCCAGGACCCCGTCACCCTCGCGCACCTGCTCACCCACACCTCCGGTCTGCCCGCACTGCCCGCGGACTTCTACCCCCGGGCCCTGCCCACCTGGCACACCAATCCCTATGCCGCGTACACCGACGGGCGGGTGGTGAACGCGTTCCTGCGCCGTCGGCAGCCCCGGCGGCCCGGCACCCGCTGGCACTACTCCAACTTCGGTGTCGCCGTGCTCGGTCACGCCCTGGCCGCCGCCACCGCGACGCCCTGGGACGACCTGCTCACCGGAAAGGTGCTCGAGCCGCTCCATCTGCACGGGACCGCCCTGAATCCGGCCGGGCCGGACACCGACGCCATCGGACACCGCAAGGACGGCTCGACCCCCACACCCCCGATGAGCATCGGCGGCTTCCGGGCGGCGGGGGCGGTGCGAGCCACCCCGGGCGATCTGCTGACGTTTCTCGAAGCCCACCTGGATCCGTCGGCCAGCCCTCCTCTGGCCGACGCGCTGCGAGCGGTACGGCGCCCGGTCCTGCGACGGGGCTGGGGGCACCGCCACGTCCACACGGTGGGCTGGTTCCAGCACCCCACGGAGGACGGCCCCATGTACTTCCACGCCGGAGCCACTCTCGGGCAGCAGGCCTTCCTGGGATTCAGACCCGACACCGGAACGGCGCTGGCCGCCGTGTGCACCCGTCGCTTCCGCGCTCACGAAACCTTCGTGGCGGCGGCGTACGCCCTGCTGGCAGAGGCGTGAGGCGGTGGCGTGAGGCGGTGGAAAGCGAGCCTGCCCGGTCATCTGCCGTACGGCGGCCGTACGGCGTACAGGAAGGTGACGCCGCAGGCACGGAACGGCGGCGCGAGGCCGTCAGGTCCTCACGCCGCTCACCGCCGTCCGTCAGACGCGCTGCCACAGGGCGGGCGTCCGGTCCGGCTGCCACACCCCCTGTGCCTGGTGCGACTGGAGGCACTCGTAAGCAACACCGTTGTGGACCACCCGTACGCCGGTCCCATAGACCTTGCCCATGCTCCAGCCACCCGAGGGGCGCTCCTGCACACCGGGCGTGCTCGCGCCCGCGTCGGTCTTCAGAGCCAGCCCGAATTCGGAGAGCAGCGGGTTGACGGGCTGGTAGAAGGTGACGCCACCGCTCGTGCAGTCTCCGGAGCCCCCGGAGGTCATGCCCTGCGCCTGGGTGCCGGAGAGGAAGGAGCCGCCGGAGTCTCCGCGTTCCGCGCACGCCGTCGTGCGCGTCACTCCGTCGACGACGCCCTCGGCGTAGGTCACGCTGGAGCCGTGCTGTTCGATCTTGCCGCAGTGCCATCCCGAGGTGGAACCGGACCGGCAGATCGCCGCGCCCACCAGCGCCTCGACCGAACCGGTCACCTTCACGTCCTGGTCGCCCTCCCCCTTGACAGCCGGTGTGGCGGTCCAGTCGCTGTTGACGCTCACCCAGGACATGTCCTTGCCGGGGAAGATCGAAGCCGCGACGGAACCCTGGGCCACCTTGTTGAAGCCGGTGGTCTTGGCGCCCTCCTTTCCGCAGTGCCCGGCGCTGGCGAAGCCCTGCTGTTCTCCCTTGGTCACGGAGAACCCCACCGAGCAGCGGAACTTCTCGTCGATGTGGTACGCGTCGCCGCCCCGGACGTCGTGCAGGGCGCGGGGCCGGTCCGCGGAGACCTTGACCTGTACCAGCCGCCTGTTGACGCCGGCGAGTGCGACGAGCCTGCGGGCGGCTCCCCGGTTCGTCGCCTGGACCGTCACGCGGTTGGTCCGCACGTCGACGTAGCGGACCGGCGTGTCCATGTCCCGTCCCGCGGAGGCGTCCACTTTCGCCTTGGCGGCCTTGAGATCCTCCAGGGTGTTCTTGACGACGACCGCCTTCGCCCCTCCGGCGGTGATCGCGGGGACGTCCGCGGCCTCGGTGGTCGCGACGGTCAGCTGGGCGGAGGTGGCGCCCTGCACCCAGGCGCCGGCGAAGCGCTTGCCCAGGGCGATCTGGAGCTTGCCCGCCCGCGTGCCTGCCTCCGCCTCGTTCACCAGCCGCGCCCTGGCCTGCGCACCGGTGAGTCCCAGGTCACGCTCCATCGCGTGCAGGACGACGGGCGGCGGGCTGTCGGCACCGAGCGTCCGCACGGAGGAGGGTGCGAGGGGTTCGACGGCCGCCGCGGACGGCAGTTCCGTGAGCGCGAGTGCGCCGAACACGGTGAGCGCGGTGAAGGAGGTACAGGCGGCTCCGCCGAAGCGTTTGTGGACCATGGGGATGACCTCGATGTCGGGTTCGGTGGCAGAAGGGCGTAGCGAACCTAAGACCTTGCCGACATGGGCGAAGAAAATACCCACGTCCGCCTGCTGGGTGACAAGAAGGGCCCGCCCGGCGCAGTACGGGATGCCGACCGGCCTTCCACCGGGTACGAGGTTCCCGATCGAGGGGCTCCCGATGTGCCTCGAGGTGTCGTCCGGTAGGACTCACGGCGCCATGTGCCGGACGAGCTCGCGTGACTTCTGTCGCAGTGCGGCTGTCCACTCCCCTCGTCGCATCGGTATCCGAAGCCGCTTTGAGCCAGTGGCTCTCGGCACGGGCGGGGGTGCGGAACACTTCGGCGGGTGATAGTGATGCAGCCCGTTGGCCCAGGTGGCACGTGCGGCCGTTCGGCCGGGGTACTCACCCGGGCTCTGAGTAGCCGTGCTCAGGAGCGGTCCGTCCTCCCTCTCTACTGTGATCATCATGGCTGGTTCGGAAGCAGAAGACGGTAGCCCCTCCCTCGACAACAACGCTGCGAGGTCGGGGGCATCGAAGGGCTGTGCGATCGCGGGCGTCGTGCTTGCCTGCCTGGCACTGCTGGGACTGGTCGCCCTCGATCGGCTGGCGGACAGCATGAAGGATCCCCGGCGGCTGGAGAGCAGCTCTTCGCTCGTGCCCGGCCAAACTGCTGAGTACGCGGATGGACTGCGGATAACCGCCAGTGAGCCGACCCAGGAGCCGGACGGCAGTTACCGCTTCACCCTCACCTATGACAATGGCACCGACGAACCGATAAGGCCCATCGGCGATTCGGAGGACGGCGTCTCGCAGTACGACATCTCCCACGATCCGCTCATCGTCAGGGCCGGAACACGATACGGCGGTGACGCAGCCGCGGTTGACATCAACTGGGCAAACGACGCGCAAGTGGCCCGTGAGCTGCTGCCGCCTCTGGAGCCGGGGGAGAACGTCACCGTCCCCATCCACGTGACCGGTGCCAGGAGAGGAACGCCGGTCACTGTTGAGGTGGAGCCGCAGAGTGCCGGTTACCGGCCCGGAGCGAGTTGGGAATTCACCCTCGGCTGACTCTCGTACCCGGCACGGGGCTCACACCGGGTCGGCGGGCGAACTGCATGGTCTGCTCGGCGCGTCGGCCCTCGCGCGGCAGCGCGGGCACTGTCTGCCGCGCGGCCGAAGCGGCCCAGGGAGCCCGGCACACCTGCAGTCGTACGGATCCGTCCCGGTTACCGGCAACGTACGCATCCGGTCCGCATCCGGCACGGCGCCGCGTGCGGCCAGAACGGCAGCCGCGACTCAGGTGCGGTGGGGGCCCGAGGTGGTCGACTGACCGGTGAGTCCTCTCGACGGCCCGGCCGGTCAGGAGGTCGACGCGCCGGAGTGCCCTCCCAGTGGGCCGGACCGCGAGTCCGGCCTCGACCAAGAACTCTGCTCGGGGACCGCGCACTGCACCGCGGACCAAACTCCACCGACCTGGCGTCGGTCCCAGCAGGTCACCCCGCTCATCGTCAGGCGCAGCCCGCCACGAGCCCCGGCCGAACTTCGTGCCGCGATGAGTTTCCGCGCCGGCCGCCGTCTTACTGGTATGGACACAGAGGAGCGGAGGCACGGGATGAGCCACACCACGCACATCACACAGGTGGCCACGGTCGGGATTCATGTCAGCGACCAGGAAGAGGCGCTCGCGTTCTACGTCGGCGAGCTCGGTTTCGAAGTACGCCGGGACGTACCGTTCGGCGACGGGCGATGGGTCGAAGTGGCGCCACCCGGGGCGACGACGACCCTCGCGCTCGTTCCCGGAGGGGTCCCGGCGGGCATCCGTCTGGCCACCCGGGATGCCGACAGTGATCACGCGGACCTGGTCGCGCGCGGCGTCGATGCGGATGCGGAGGTGCTGCGGATGGGGCCCGCAGCGCCGCCGATGTTCGCTGTGCGCGACCCGGACGGCAATAGCCTCATTCTCGTCGAGAGTTCCTGAACGGGCGGTACCCATGATCGGCAAACAGTTCACAGCGATCCTGCAGAAGAGCCCGGAGAAGGGCGGCTGGACCTACGTCGTGTGGCCCGATGCGGCCGAGTTCTTCGGCACCCACGGACTGGTGAAGGTCCGGGGCACGATCGACGGCCATCCCTTCCGCAGTTCCTTCATGGCGCTGGGGGACGGCACCCACAAGCTGCCGGTGAAGGCGGAAGTGCGCAAGGCGATCGGCAAGGAGGAAGGAGACACCGTCACCGTCCGCCTGGAGGAGCGGGTGTAGACGCCTGGCACACGGATCGTTCGTGCTGGGGTGAGGGGCGCTCCGTCCGGACTGGATTCCGGGCGGTGCACACCGGTTGACGCACCGATGGCGGCACGCCACTGAGGGACCCGCGCGTGATGATCCGGAGAGACGAACGGGCCTGGTGGCCCTGGCCGGCACCGCGGGCGGCGGTGCCGGTGGGTGCGGGGCAACTCCGTGTGCGCCCTAAAGGGTCTTGCCAGCCGCGGGCGGCGAGGCTCGCGCCACGACGAGGAGGAACAGTCCGCAAGCCGCCACGAGCAGCCATCCTGGACGTGAGGCGGCGGCGAGACCGGCAGGGCCTGCGCCCGCGACCAGACCCCCGGCAGCGGCGATACCGACCGCCGCGCCCACCTGGCGCGCGGTGGAGGTGATCGCCCCCGCCACGCCCGCCCGCGTCGGCGGCAGACCGCTGACCGCGGTATTGGTCAGGGGGGCGTTGGCGAAGCCGAACCCGACGCCGATCAGCAGGTGAGCGAGAAGGATCAGCGCCACGCTCGTGTCCTGGCTCAGGCCGATCAGGCACAGACCGCCGGCCGCGGTGAACCCGCCCGCGAGAAGCAGCGGGCGCCTCGGCCCGAAGCGTCCCACCAGAGTGCCTGCCCACGGCGCGCACAGGGTGGCCCCGAGCGCCATGGGCAGGGTCGCGGCACCGGCCGCAAGCGGTGTCCAGCCACGAGTGTGCTGGAGGTAGAAGGTGTTGAGGAGCAGGCTCACGTTCAGCGCGACGAACACCGACACGGCGCCCAGGACGGCTGTGGCGAACGGCGGCCGACGGAAGAGACCGAGGTCCATCAGGGGTTCGCTGCTGCGCGATTCCACCAGGACGAAGCCGGCCGTCGCCGTGGTGATCAGGGCGTAGGCGGCGAGAGCTGCGGGTGAGGCCCAGCCGATGCGGGGGCCTTCCACGAGGACGCCGACGAAGAGGCAGAGGACCACGGTGAGAAGCACCTGGCCGGGCAGATCGAGGCGCCGGGCGCGCTCCGCGCGGGACTCCGGTACGAACACCGCGACCAGGACCAGGGCGGCGATGACGACCGGCGCGTTGATCCAGAACACCGAACGCCAGCCGAACGCGGCGATGAGCGCCCCGCCGGTGACCGGGCCCGCTGCCATGCTGAGCCCGAAGACCGATGCCCACACACCGATGGCCCGGGCCCGTTCCCGTGGGTCGGGCATCGCGTTCACCACGATCGCCAGGGCCACGGGGCTCAGCATGGAGGCCCCCACCCCCTGAACGGCCCGTGCCGCGACGAGTACGCCGAACGACGGGGCGACGGCGCAGGCGAGGGAGGCCAGGCCGAAGACGATCAGTCCGCACCGGAAGACCCGGCGGCGACCGAAGCGGTCCGCGAGCGCGCCGGAAACGACGAGGAGGCTGGCCAGGACCACGGTGTAGGCGTTGACGACCCATTCGAGGCCGCGGGTGCCCACGTCGAGGCCCTGGCCGATTTCGGGCAGCCCCACGTTGACGATGGTGGTGTCCACCCCCACCAGGAACATGCTGAGCGCGCAGATGGCGAGCACCGTCCAGCGTCGGCGCGCGCTCAGCGGGGAGGGCGGGGCGGTCAGGGATGTGGCGAACACGGGAAGTCCCCCTTCTACGGGATCGGTTGCCGCCCAGGCTCGGGCCGGGGGAGGGTCCGGGCCCAGGAAATTTGCGGAAGCAGCAAAATGGCCGCATGGACACCGAACTCGCGGAACTCCTCGACAGCATCGGGCCGCGGCTGCGCACCCTGCGTCGCGACCGCGGCCTCACCCTCGAAGCTCTGGCATCGGACACCGGAATCTCCGTGAGCACGCTGTCGCGGCTGGAGTCGGGCCGGCGGCGTCCGACGCTCGACCTTCTGATCCCGCTCGCCCGGGCCCACCGCGTCGCGCTGGATCAACTGGTGACCGCTCCGCCGACCGGTGATCCGCGGGTCCACCTCAAGCCGCGGAGCCGGGAGCACGGAAATGTCCTCATCCCGCTGACGCAGTACCCGGGCCGCGTCCAGGTCTTCAAGCAGGTGCTCGCACACCGCGAACCGCGGCTGGTGACCCACTCCGGCTACGAATGGCTGTACGTGCTCGCCGGCCGGCTCCGCCTCATCCTCGGGGAGCGCGAGCTCATCCTGGGGCCGGGGCAGGTGGCGGAGTTCGACACCGGTGAACCCCACTGGTTCGGCCCCGCCCACGCCGAAGCGGTGGAAATTCTCCACCTGTTCGGCCCCCACGGCGACCAGGCGGTCGTCCGCACCGGTCCGACGGCGCACGACTGACGGCTGACGGCTGACGGCTGACGGCTGACGGCTGACGGCTGACGGCTGACGGCTGACGGCTGACGGCTGACGGCTGACGGCGCACGAATGCCGAACCGGCGTCGGCCTGAAACCGCGACCTCGCGCATGCAAGTCTGAACTCCACCACAGGTCCCGATTCGCCCTGCGGTTCGGAGCCTCCAGCACCCCGGGAACGTGAAAACAATGCCGCTGCCGCAACGTACGCTTCTGATCCTGAGCTTTGCACTCGTCGCCGCGCAGATCGCTCTCACGGCCGCCTACTTCTTCTGGTTCATCCCGATGTTTTCCGGAGGGCTCGGACCCGACGCAGGCGAGTCCTCGTCGAGAGCGTCCAGCAATGTGGTGACACTGCTTTCGCTCGGTATCGGGGGAGTTGTCATCGCTCTCGATTACTGGGGGTGCCTGGGCATATTTCGCTCCCTGCGCCACCGAATTTCCGCTTCACGCCCGCTCGGTGCCGCATGCGCGGCCCAATTGCTGCTCACAGGTTGCGCCGCCGTTGCGGAATGGGCACTGCCCGTGATCGCATGCCTGACAGCTTTCGCTCTGTTGTCGGCGTGCTTGTGGTACGACCGGCGCCGATTCACGCGCTGACGGTCCCTTTCCCGTACCTCGAGGCGGCAACCTGGGTTCCGGCGGGACGTCCACCGCCATCCCACACGATCCGGACGGGCCGCCGGCCCCGGAGCTCACCAGGACGGCCACCCCGTAGGTCCCGCGCGCCGGGTCCGGAGTGGGTGACCCGCCCCCCGGTCCCCCCAACTGCACTACGTGCACGCCGACTTGTGGAGGGCGGAGTTCGCCGGGGAACCCGGGGCAGCGAAGACCGCCGACGCGGCGGCGGGGAACCTTCCGCGTTCTGCGCAGGGTCTTGCCAGGCCGTGAGGGCACCCCTATGGTCGCGGGCAGAAAGCGCTTTCTCTCTTCCTTGCCCACCCGGGGTCCGTTCCGGCGGGACGGCCCTCGCGCCCCCACGAGCGACGTCGCGCAAGCGTCGCCACCGCAATCACCGCCGGCTTGTGCCACCTGTCCCGTCAGGGGTGCTCCACTCCCCCGGCATCGGCACATCGACACGGACAGCCGTAGCGAACCAGTCCTCAACCTGCCCGGAACCAGATCCGCCCGGCATCCCCGACCGACCGCGTGGGGCTCCTCCCCCCGTCGGCGGGCACCCGCCGGACCGGGCCACGAAATTGGGAGCCGAGAATGAGACGAACAGTTGCTCTGCGACTCAGTACGGCCCTGGTCACGACGGCGGCAACCGTCGCGACCAGCCTCCTCCTGACCACTCCCCACGCGTCGGCCGCACCCGGCGGCGCCACCGGCTACGCGACCCAGAACGGCGGCACCACCGGCGGTGCCGGCGGCAAGACCGTGCGCGCCACCACCGGGACGGCGATCCATGCCGCCCTGTGCGGCCGGGCGAGCAGCAGCACCCCGATCGTCATCGAGGTCGAGGGCACCATCAACCACGCCAACACCGCCAAGGTGTCCGGCACAAGCTGCAACACCGCCGCGGGCGTCATCGAACTCAAGCAGATCAGCAACGTCACGATTCTCGGCGTCGGCCAGGGCGCCGTCTTCGACCAACTGGGCATCCATCTGCGCGAGGCCCGCAACATCGTCATCCGGAACGTGACCGTACGCAACGTCAAGAAGTCGGGCTCCCCCACCTCCAACGGCGGCGACGCCATCGGCATGGAGAGCAATGTCCGCAACGTCTGGGTCGACCACGTCTCCCTCGAGGCCTCGGGCGGCGAGGCGCAGGGCTACGACGGCCTCTTCGACATGAAGGACAACACTCAGTACGTGACGCTCTCGTACAGCACCCTGCGCAACTCCGGACGCGGCGGCCTCGTCGGGTCCAGCGAGACCGAGCTCTCCAACGGCTTCATCACGTACCACCACAACTTGTACGAGAACATCGACTCCCGCGCCCCGCTGCTGCGCGGCGGCACGGCCCACATGTTCAACAACCACTACACGCGCATCAACGACTCGGGCATCAACTCCCGGGCCGGAGCCCGCGCCAAGGTGGAGAACAACTACTTCCAGGACTCCAAGGACGTCCTCGGCACCTTCTACACCACCACCGTCGGCCACTGGCAGGTCGGCGGGAACATCTTCGACAAGGTGACCTGGTCGAAGCCCGGCAGCGACTACAAGCCCGCCGGACCCGACCCCAAGTCGACGACCACGATCGGCATTCCGTACGCCTACGGCCTCGACGGGGCCGCCTGTGTACCGGCCACAGTGAGCCGAACAGCGGGCGCGGGCAAGGGGCTTCAGGTGTCGGACGGCTGTTAGTGATTCTGTCGGAAAGCGTGGCCTGAGCTGGTTCTCCTTCGGTAGGGGCAGTGCCGGGCCGTCGGTCAGTCCCGTCTGCACAGGGCGTGCTCGATCGCCGTGTCGGTGGCCTTCTCCACCGGCTCCCAGGCCGTCACCCGGGAGGACAGGGACAGCACGACGGCCCGGCGGCCGTCTCCGGTGACGCCGACGCGGGTGGCGTAACCGGGGACGCTGCCCGGGTGGGTCCAGTACCAGCCGCCACACGACAAGGGGAGTTGGGCGATGCCCAGGCCGTACCGTCCGCCGAGACGCGTGTCCACGGTGGTTCTCATCTCCGCCCTCTGCGCGGGCCGCAGCAGTCGGCCGCCCATGAGTGCCTGCCAGAAGCGGGTCAGGTCCTCGGTGGTGGTGATCAGTTCGGCGGCGGGCCCCGCCCAGCTGTGGTTGAGCCTGGTGGTGTCGATCAGCGGCCCGCCCTGAGTGAACTGCTCGTAGCCGGAAGCGTGCGGACGCGGCAGGTGTGCCCGCCGCCGGGGTGTGAAGGTGTGGGGCGCGAAGGTGTGCGTCAGGCGGAGCGGCCGCAGAATGCGGTCGGTCACCTCCGTGGACCAGTCACGGCCGGTGACCTTCTTGATGATCATGCCGAGCACGACGTAGTTGGTGTTGGAGTACGACCAGCTCCCGTCACCGGGCCTGTGCCGCATCGCCATCGCCACCAGCCGTTCCGGCGGGATGTCGTCGTTCCAGTGGCGGCGGTATCCCTGGGCGGAGGCGAGGACCGGCAGGTCGTTGGCGTAGTCGTACAGGCCACTGGTGTGCTGGAGCAACTGCCGCAGCGTGATCCGGGTGCCGTTGTTCCCGTTGCCCCGCACCACGCCCGGCAACCATCTGTGGACGGTGTCGTCCAGGGACAGCCGCCCCTGCCCCGCCAGTTGCAGCACCACCGTGGCAACGAACGTCTTGGTGTTGCTGCCCATCCGGAAGTACCCGCCCTTCGGTACCGGTCGCCCGGTTCCCAGGTCGGCCACTCCGCTGCGAGCGGACCACTGGCCGCGCGGGGTGCGTACCCCTGCCTGCACTCCGGTGACACCGGCGGCGCGGATGGCGTCCACGTCGCGCTGCAACACCTGCCGGCGCTGACTGTCCGTGGCCGCGGCCGATGCCGATGTGGGCGGGAGCGTCCCGGGGCCCAGAAGGGCGAGAACGGCCAGAAGTGCCACGCGCCCTCCCCGGCGGCGCGCTGCTCGGCCGAGGGGCCCGCTCGACCTCACGGTCTTCACCTGCGCCACCCCCCCCCTCTCGTACTGCCGCGCACTCCTCCACAACGATGCGGTGACACTCGGTCCCGGTCAACGAGGAGGGGGCCTCCCCCAGCCACCCGACCCGTGCCCAGGACCGTTACGGGATCCGAGGCGGCCCGGCCCGTGCGCGGCGACGTCTCTGTCGGGCGTGCGGGGAGGCTGGGCACTGCGTTGTCCGTGAGTTGGCGTTCCGGGCGGGGCCGATGGCCGGGGTACCGGGTGCACGCGAAGAGCTGGCGCGAGTTCCGGGCCCAGGGGTGGCCGCCCGTCACCCGCAAGCTGGAGAAGGAGGTGGGTTCACGCCCCGTGCGTCTCGGCCAGTTCGGACAGGACCCGGGCCGCCGGTGCCGGATCAACCAGCCACTTCAGGTGACTGCCCTCCAGTGTGCGCACGTCGTACGGGTTGTCGGGCCTCAGCGCGTTGCCCTCCCGGATCAGCCGGTCCTGGAGGGCGAGGGGCAGGCTCCTGTCGTCGGCGAGGCGGATGTATGTCCGGGGGAGGAGGCCCCAGGGCGCGGCCTGTTCACGCGCGAGATCGTTTACACCTTTCCCGCCCATGTCACCAGGTACTGGGGCCTCTCCCACATCCGATGGCTCCCCGTCCCCGACATGAAGACCATGACCTATGCCCTGGTCTGGCAGACGGAGGCCGAGAACGATCTCGTCCGCGCGCTCGCCGCAACCGTGCGCGACCTGGGCACGCTCCGCATGTGATCCGGGGCGGGCCTGGAGCATCCAGGACCTTCTCCGTCATGGGCAGGGAGCCATCGGCAGGGGAGCGGCTGAGCCAGGAGCGGCCGCCAGGAGCGGCCGTTCCTGGGAGGTACGGCAATTCAGCGCGGGCGGGCCGTGAGGAGGGCCGCCGCCTCGGAGCGTGCCTGCCGCAGCCACTGCTCCCTCTCCTCCGGGGTGGAGTCCGTGACGGTGCGCACCACCGTACGGCGCACGTCGGTGACTCCGGTGTACGGCAGCACACAGCTCGTCCAGATCCGGTGCAGCGGATCGCCGAACTCCTCCCGCTCCCGCGCCTCGGGGGTGTCCGAGGTGTTGAGGACCAGTGCCCGCCCCGCCCTGAGCAGACCGACGGGCTCGCCGTCCGCGCTGCCCAGCTTGTACGCCACCCCTGGCACCAGGACACGCTGGAGCCAGCCGGTGAGAATGGCCGGCGGCATCCCCCACCAGTTGGGGTGGACGAAGACCAGAGCATCCAGGGTGGGGAGCTCCGCCCGGTGCGCCGTCACCTGGGCATCGGCCGCCGGGCCGGTCTCCCGCACGGTTTCCGTCTCGTCGGCGCCCATGACGGGGTCGAAGCCCTCTGCGAACAGGTCGTGGACCAGGACCTCGCCCTCGGGGTCCCGGGTCCTGAGCTCGTCCACGACAGCCCCGAAGAGGGCGTGGCAGAAGCTGCCGGGGCGGGGATGGGCGAGATAGGCGCCTATGCGCACGGTGCTCAACTCCTGGATCCACGGGTCGGGTTGGCCATTCAACCAGGCGGAGAACAGGGGCAATTACGGGGTGGGGGGGCGGGCCGTGCTGCCCGCCACGTCCCTCGCGACGGGAGCCGGACCGCCGTGCGTCTGCCAGGCGACAGGAAGGTGCTCGGGCAGACGTTTCATGAAGTTCGTGCGCCGGACGAGCTGCTCCTCCGGCACCGCCGGGCGGACGTCCGGCAGGTGCTCCAGCAGCGTTTCCAGGGCGATTTCGGCGTGCTTCCTGGCGAGCGCGGTGGCGGGGCAGCAGTGCGCGCCGCCGCCGAAGGAGAGAGGACAGGCCCGGCTCCAGTGCGCCCGCAGGGGACACGGCAACTCCTGTCCCGGGCGGTCGGCGCAGCGGCCAGGAGGGCGTTCCCCCGACCGGCCGAACGTGCCTCTCCTTCCCACGGACCGCGCGGCCCTGCCACACCTGGCGTCCATTCGGCGGATCGCGGGCGGCAAGCCGAAGTGGGGCGACCGGGAAACGTCTGCTGCGCTGATGCGCGGGCTGCCTGCCCACGCGTGCGCCGGGATGCGTGCGGGGGGGATGCGTGCGCCGGGATGCGAAGCCGGAGTCGGTGGTATCCCCTCTCGCGCGCCGTCCTCCCATGGGAACTGTCGGGGCTGCCCCACATAATGAGGGGATGAGTTACGACCTGGCTGTCTGGGAAGGCCCGCATCCGTCCGACGATGCGGTGGCAGCCGAGGTCTTCGACACCCTTCATGCCGCCTGCGCGGGCCAGAACATCCCGCCGACCGATCTGATCCGGCGCTATGTGTACGAACTGCTGGAGCGGTGGCCCGACCTCGGCCATGCCGATGACCCCGAGGTCGATGAGGCCATCCCGTGGGCCACCGGGCCGTTGATCGACGAAGCCAGCGGGCCCCTGCTGTACTTCGGCATGGTGTTCAGCAAGTGCGAGCAGGCCGTGCCGTTCGCCGCGGACCGGGCCCGGGCGCTCGGCCTTGTGTGCTTCGATCCGCAGAACGGGTGCGTCATCGCCTGAAGTACGTCGTACCTCCGCACGGCGGACCGGCCGGGCCGACGAGGGGCGGGTTCCGGTCGATCGGGGCCGGGTGGGCTGTGAGTCGGTGCGGGCGGTGACTCAGGTGGTGCCGTCCGGCCCCCTGGGGCGGGACCCGGACGCGTGCCCCTCGGTCTCCGGGGCGTGTGCCGTGTCGCTCGGGGCGGCGTCCGTGAGGAGCGCTGCGGTGAAATATGCGAGCGTACCGGTGATGTCGAGGAGCCGGTCGAGCTGTGGGGTCCGGTCGTCCAGGTGCAGCTGCACCTTCGCGGCGGCCGTCCGCCGCCCGATCATGAGCAGGACCGACAGGCCCATGGAGTCGACGGAGCCGATCCCGGCACAGTGCAGGTGCAGGTCACGCAGCTGCGGCCGGTCGTCGAGCAGCAGCGTGACTTGCTCCAGGAGGAGGTCGGAGTTGTCGTAGTCGAGGTCTCCGGTGATCTCTATGCGGACTCGGTCCTCGGCGTCGACGAGGGTCAGGTGCAGGGCAGGGGGCAGCGCGGTCATCGGGGCTTTCCAGCGGTGGTGGCGTGATCGGTGGTGAGTGCGTCGGCGCCGCGCCGCAGGATGCGGGCGGCCCGGGGGAAGTCCTTGAGCTCCCGGGCGAGGAGATCGAGCGCCGGCGGCAGCGAATGGGCGGGCACCCCTCGCGCTTCGAGGACGCCGGCGGTCCAGGAGACGAACGAGGTGAACAGGTCCGCGTCGTCGAGATAGAGGGCGGTGGCGAGGAACTCCACGATGTGTGCGAGGTCTTCGGCGGTGCGCTCGCGCTGCAGGTCGTCGTAGGCACGCATGGCCGGGAAGGCGTCTTCGAGGGTGTGGAAGACGGTGCGGACCAGTGAGTCGCTGTTGCGGGCGACCATCGTGTACTCCTGGTCGGCCAGGTGCGGCAGGTCGTCCATCTGCTGGTGGTCGACCTGCGGCCCCGGCAGCGGCCCCTGGGCCAGCCGGTCGGCCGCCGCTCGGGCATCGGGCGCCCACGCCTGGGCTCCGAGCAGCTCGGCGTACTCGCCGTGGGGCCCGAAGGCCGCGCCGCCCACCAGAACGGGCACGCCGACGGCCTGGCACGCGGTGATCGCGGCGTGCGCGGTCGGCAGCCGGGTGGCGATCGAGCTGGAGAGCGCGACCACGTCCGCCTTGGTCCGGTGGAGATGGGCGATCAGGTGAGGGGCGGGCACCTGGGCGCCGAGGTAGTCGACCCGCCAGCCCCTCAGCTTCAGCACCTCCGCGACCAGGCGGGCGGGCAGCGCGTGCCATTCGCCGTCCACGCAGGCCACCGTGACCCTGTCCGCGCCCGGTGTCCTGCGCGCTGCGGGGTGGCCGGCCAGGGCGGCGACGGTCCGCTCGTTGATGGCCGTCGCGGCGTGCTCCCGGGCCACGCTCATGCGGTTCGCGGCCCACTCCTCACCGACCCTGCCCTGCACCACGGCGATGACGTCCAGCAGGACGCACTCCGGGTCGACTCCGTCGTCCAGGGCACGCAGGACCACCTGGACGGCGGCGTACTCGTCTCCGACGGCGACGGCGTGCCACAACTGCTCGACCGGGTTCCGCAGCCGGGCCCCATCCGCAACGCGGGACGGTGTGCTGGTGCTCATGCGGTGTACCTGCCCCGGGTGCGGCCGTCCACCGCGCTCAAGTGGTGGGTGCGCGGTGCGGAGATCGCGACGACGGCCATGTCGTCGTGCGGGCGGCTGCCCAGCCACTGGGAGGCAAGCATCTGGACATGCTCCACGATGCCTTCCGACGGCATTCCCGCGCATCCGGCCAGGGCCCGCTTCAGGCGGTCCTCACCGAACTGGGCATCGCCCAGAGGGCCGCCCCTGGCCTCGGTGATTCCGTCCGTGTAGAGGATGCAGGACTCCCCGGGGGCCAGGGTGATCGTCGTGGTGCTGGCGGGCGCGGTCGGCATGGCCCCGACGAGCGTGCCGCGGGTCTCGGCCTCCTCCACCGTGCCGTCGCCTCGGATGATCAGAGGGGTCGGGTGCCCGGCGCTGGTGAGGCGCACCTGCACCTCGTGGCCCCTGCGGGCGGCGGAGGCCAGTACCAGGGTGGCGAACCGGGCGTGGTGCGAGTTCAGCAGGGCGGTGTTCAGCAGGCTGAGCATCCGCTGGTGGTCGTCGGCCATGGGCAGCAGGGCGTGCAGGGTGTTGCGGATCTTCCCGGTGAGCACCGCCGCTTCCAGGCCCTTGCCGCACACGTCTCCCAGGGTCACCAGCGAAGGCTCACCCTCGGTGGTGGCGGGGTGCACGTCGTAGAAGTCACCGCCGATCCGCTCGTGGTGCTGCGAGGGGCGGTAGCTGCCCGCGTAGTCCACCCCGGCGATGTGGTGCAGCGTGGGAGGGAGCAGCTCCCGCATCAGCACCTCGGTGATCGCCGTCTGTTCCGCATAGAGGCGGGCGGCCGACATCGCCGCACCGGAGCGGGCGGCGAAGAGGCGGGCGAATACTTCCTCCTGGTCGGTGAACTGGTCGTGGCCCACCTTGCGCAGCAGCACCAGGGCGCCGGCCGGCACGCCGTGCCCGGGCAGCGGGGTGACCACGATCGAGCCGATCGGTCCGAATCCCTCGGGAATCATCCAGGCCGGGGCGGACGCCGGGTCGATCCACCGCGAGGGTACGGGGGGAAAGCCGCGCAGTGCCTCACCGAGGCCGGGGACGTCGTCCGGATCCACCGCCTCCTGGGAGGTCGAGGGGGTACCGCCGCGCAGGCACGTCACGACCGGCAGCCTCCGGCCACGAGCCGGGGCGATCGACAGGGCCGCGTCGGCGAGGTTCTCGGCGGCCATCTGCGCGGTGACGTCCATGCAGCGCTCCAGGTTGAGGGAGGAGAGCAGCGTGCTGGACGCCTTCGCGAGGAACGCGGTCCGCTCCCGCTCCATCCGGAGGGCTTCACGGGCGAGCTGGTGGTCGGTGTCGTCCACCAGCCACCAGGCAACGGTGCCGTCGTCCCGGGAGCTGGGGTGCGCCTCGTAGCGGCGTCCGTCGATCACACCGGACAGGGGGGCGTCCGAGTCCTGCACGGACCGCGGACCGACGAGGCCCATGGCCCGGTGGGCCGCCGCCAGCCATGCCGGGGCCACAGCGGTGAGCGGGGATCCGGGCCGGGCCGCGGGCAGGAGCATCCCCGCGGCTTCGTTGCACTGCAGGAGGAGGCCCGCGGTGTCAGCGACCAGAACGGGGTACGGGGCCCGGGCCCACGGGAAGTCCGGTTCCGTGTGCGCGGCGGTGTGCGTTTGGGTGGAGACCAAATAGACAGGACCCGCTGGGCGAATCCCTCACCTCTTCAGCTAGAGCGAAAACCGTTGCCGTCCGGCAACCATCCCGCACGTCGCACCCTCCTGGCAACCACCCCCCGCACCTCGCAGTCAATATCGGACATACGGCACGCGACCTGGGCTTTTATGCGGACGTAACGCAAGGGAAGTGACGATTCGGTGAAGGGCTGCCCGGCGTCTGGCCCCGCACCGCACGGGCGATCAGGAGTGGACCGGCGCCTCTGTCCACCCCGCGGGTCCAGGGCCCACCGCCGCCGAGACGGTTCCGGGGCCCGGCCCTGTCCAGGGCC